>NZ_DASUFR010000047.1:0-3309 GCF_036274455.1 Nocardioides sp.
GACCGGAGCGTGCAGCCACGCGGTGAAGAACGCCGTCAGGTCCTGGCCGCTGACGGTGCCGGCCAGGGCCTCGAAGTCGGCCACCGACCCGTTGCCGTACCTCCGCTCGGAGACCCAGGTCCGCAGCAGCGTCCAGAACGCCGGGTCGCCGATCCGGTGCCGCAGCGCCTGGACCGCCATCGCCCCGCGGGTGTAGACGGCCGAGTCGAACAGCCGCGCCGGGCCCGGGTCGTCGATCGGGAGCGTCCAGAACGTCGAGGACGGCGGGTAGCTGTCGTAGCCGTCGGTCAGCCAGGTCTGCAGCGAGCGGCCCGCCCCGGCCTCGAGCACGTAGTAGGTGCTGAGGTACTGGGCGAACCCCTCGTTGAGCCAGATGTCGCGCCAGGCCGCCACCGAGACCGAGTCGCCGAACCACTGGTGGGCGAGCTCGTGCGCCAGCAGCCCGGTGTCCATCGCAGCGGGCGCCGGGTAGGTGGGACGCGTCTGGTTCTCCAGGGCGAACCCCACCGGGAGGCCCGTCGCGAGCCCGCCCATCGCGGAGAACGGGTAGGGACCGAGCACCGACGAGAAGGTGGTGACGATCGAGCAGGTGCGGTCCGCGAGCACCTGGGCGGCCGGGCTCGTGGAGCCCCGGGCGGGTCGCCTGGAGACCGCGAAGACGTCCGGTACGCCGAGACAGGTGGTCGTGTGCACGTCGAAGGAGCCTGCGGCGAAGAAGGCGAGGTAGGTCGCCATCGGCTCGACCGCCCGCCAGTGCGTGGTGGCCAGTCGGTGTCGCTTCCGCTTGGAGACCAGGACGCCGTTGGCCACGACCTGCTTGTGGCGCGGCACCGTGATCCGGATGTCGAAGCCGGCCTTGTCCCTCGGGTGGTCGTTGGCCGGGAACCACCAGGCCGCCATGTGGGGCTCGTTCATCGCGACCACCTCGTCCCGGTCGGCCAGCCAGTTGTGCTCGCCCGCGGACCCGATGCTGCCCGGCGTGCCGGCGTACTCGACGGAGACCCGGAACCGGCTCCCGCTCGCGAGCGGAGCGGCAGGGGTGATCCGCAGCTCGTGGTCGCCGACCTGACGGAACCGCGCGCGCCGGCCGTCGACCTTCACCGAGCGGACCGGGAGCAGGAAGTCGAGGTCGAAGCGCGACAGGTCCTGGGTGGCCCGCACCTGGAGCCTCGTCCGCCCGCGCAGCTCACCCGAGCCGAAGACGTAGGTGTCGCGGATGTCGTAGTGCAGCACGTCGATGCCGCCGTTGCCGTCGCGCGGGAAGTAGGGGTCACCGATGCCCGGTGCTCCCGGCGTCGGCGCTCGCGGCGTGGGTGCCGTCACGGCCTGCGCCGGCCCCGCGCCCAGCGCCACCAGGACGGCGAGCGCCAGGGGCAGGCGGCGGGCTCTCACGCAGGAAAACTACGGCACCTTCGGTAATTCGGTTGCCGTCCCCGAGAACCGCCCGCCACCATGGGCGCTACGCCGGGACCGGCCCGGTGCTCCACGAGAGGAGGCGCGACGTGTCCATGACTGTCATCGGCCTGTCCGCAGACCGTCCCTCTCTCACCGCATGGAGCACCTCCACCGATGCCTCACGACTTCTCGCAGTACCCCTCGTTCCCTGACGAGTTCACCTCCGACAGCTACCGCTGGGTCCCGCCCGCCGACGACCTGAGCGACGTCGACTCGCGGTTCGTCCTCGACTTCCAGGCCTACGACGAGCTCGAGGACGGGCAGCGCTGGTCCACCTGGCTCAGCGTCGAGCCGCTCAGCCGCGGTCCCGAGCCCCGGCCGGACTGGGTGGTGACCTCGCAGGGCGCCATCGACACCGAGCTCGGGGTCCTCAAGACCGGCAAGGAGGCCGACGTCCACCTCGTCGAGCGGGCCGACCCGTTGGAGCCCGAGTCGGGCGTGGTCATGGCCGCCAAGCGCTACCGGTCCTCCGAACACCGCACCTTCCACCGCGCCGCGTCCTACACCGAGGGCCGTTCGATGAAGCGCTCGCGTGACCAGCGCGCTCTCAAGCGCAAGAGCACCTTCGGCCGTCTGGTGGCCGCCTCGGAGTGGGCGGTGTCCGAGTGGGGTGCGCTCGTGCGTCTCTGGAACCTCGGCCTGCCGGTCCCCTACCCCGTGCAGATCGACGAGACCGAGATCCTGATGGAGTGGATCACCGTCGTCGACGACGACGACGCGCTGCAGACCGCCCCCCGGCTGGCCCAGACCCGGCCGTCACCGGAGCTGCTGGCGTCGTACTACCAGCAGCTCACCGACGTCCTGGCCACGATGGTGCAGAACGGCGTCGTGCACGGCGACCTCTCGGCCTACAACATCCTGGCCGCCGGCGACCGCCTGGTGATCATCGACCTGCCGCAGATCGTCGACCTGGTCGGCAACCTGAACGGGCTGGACTTCCTGCAGCGCGACTGTGCGAACATTTGCGCGTGGTTCCGCGCTCGCGGCCTCGACGCCGACGAGCATGTGCTGTTCGGCGAGCTGATGGCGCACGCGTTCTGATCTCACTGGGACTAGCGTCGCCGCCGTGGAACGCAGCCGCGGCCGGGTCGTGCAGGTCGAGTCACTCGAGGAGTTCGACCGCCGGATGGCGGCCGGGACCACCCGGCTCTCCGGTTGGCGACTACGCGATGTCGACCTGTCGGCGCGGTCCGGTGAGCTGGCGCGGGTGCGGGTGGCCGGCGCGACGTTCCTGGGCTGCACCTTCGCGCCCGGGGACGAGCAGCGGGTCGCGCGGGCCGGGGCGCTGGTGCTGCCGGCGCTGGCGGTCGCACCGGTCGACGTCTACCGCTCGCGGCTCTACACCCCCGACGAGCTCTACGACGCCGAGCCGTACGCCACCTCGCTCGACATGCGCGCCTACGCCTGGTCCCAGACAGCCGGCGGCGCCGACGACACGCTGGCCCGGTCGCTGCACGACCACGCGATCGACGAGGCGCTGTCGGCATGGCTGGTCACCGCGCAGGGGCGCAGGCACCTCGTCGGGGTGATGGGCGGCCACGACACCCGGCGTGGCGACGAGGTGTACGCAGCCGCCGCCCGGCTCGGCCACGCACTCGGGGCTCGCCACGTCGTGGCCACCGGCGGCGGGCCCGGCGCGATGGAGGCGGCCAACCTCGGCTGCTTGCTGGCCGGTGCGACCGAGTCGGCCCTGTTCGACGCGGTCGCCCAGCTGACCGAGGTGCCGTCGTTCCGTCCCTCGGTGGACGACTGGCTGCGTCCCGCGATGGCGGTGCGGTCCGGCGTCGACGACCCCCGCGACTCGCTGAGCATCCCGACCTGGCACTACGGCCACGAGCCGTCCAACGTGTTCGC
>NZ_DASUFR010000048.1:0-15027 GCF_036274455.1 Nocardioides sp.
GAGCCTGGTGCCGGGTGACGCCCTGTTCTTCGGCCACGGCTTCAACATCCGGTACGGACTGATCACCCCGCCGGACGGTGTCGACGTCGCGATGGTCGCGCCCAAGGGACCCGGCCACCTGGTCCGCCGCGAGTACACCGAGGGCCGGGGCGTCCCGGTGCTGGTCGCGGTCGAGAAGGACGCCACCGGCAAGGCCTGGGACCTGGCGCTGTCCTACGCCAAGGGGATCGGCGGCCTCCGTGCCGGCGGCATCAAGACCACGTTCACCGAGGAGTGCGAGACCGACCTGTTCGGTGAGCAGGCGGTGCTCTGCGGCGGAGCGTCGCAGCTGGTGCAGTACGGCTTCGAGACGCTGATCGAGGCCGGCTACCAGCCCGAGGTCGCGTACTTCGAGTGCTTGCACGAGCTGAAGCTGATCGTCGACCTGATGTACGAGGGCGGCATCGCCAAGCAGCGCTGGTCGGTCTCCGACACCGCGGAGTACGGCGACTACGTCTCCGGCCCGCGCGTCATCGACGAGCACGTGAAGGAGAACATGAAGCAGATCCTGGCCGAGATCAAGGACGGCTCGTTCGCGCAGCGGTTCATCGCCGACCAGGACGCCGGCGCCCCGGAGTTCAACAAGTTCCGCGAGCAGGCCGAGCAGCACCCGATCGAGAAGACCGGCCGCGAGCTCCGCAAGCTGATGGCCTGGGTGAAGTCCCACGACTCCGACTACGTCGAGGGTTCGTCTGCGCGGGGCTGACCGGCGACCGACACTACTGGCATGGAGATCCTGGAGGCGGGGTTCAGTGGTGTCGAGGGGGCGGTGTTCGTCGTCGTCGTCGGTGGCCGGCGGATCGAGCTGCCGTGGGTCGAGTACGCCTCGCTCCGCGACGGGATCCTGGTGCTCGAGGCCGAGACGACCGGCTCCGGCTCGGCGGCGGTGACGTGGGTGCGGGTCTGGGAGCAGGCCTCGTGGCAGCTCCCGCTCGGCGAGGAGGCGCACGCCGCTCCGCGCGGCCGCCGGGTGCGGGAGCCCGACCCGGAAGCCTTCGACTGAGGGGGCTGAGGTGGATGACGACCGAGTACCCCCGGGAGTGTGCCCTCCCGGGGGTCCTCGTCATGCGGCCTGGCGCCGTTCCCGAGGCCCTACTTGACCTCGGACCGCATCACCATCGCCAGGCCGACGGTCAGGGGGATGACCAGCCAGATCAGGCCGGAGACCCCCAGCTGCGCCCAGTCGTTGCCAGTGAGCCCGCCGTCGTACAGCTGCCCCTGCGCGTAGTTGAAGTCGAGCCACGGCTGGGCCCGCTCCCACCAGTGCTGGAAGTTCGCCAGGAGCATCGAGAGGGTCGGCAGCACGAAGCCGTAGACGACGAAGCCCACGATCGCGCCGGGGGAGTTGCGGATCAGCACGCCGAGCATGAAGCCGATGAGCAGGTTCAGCACGTTGGCGAGGACCAGGTAGCCCATCTGCGAGGCAGGGATGTCCCAGACCGGGTCGACACCGGCGATCGCCGTACCGACGAGGTTGCCGAGCGCGCCGATGGCGAGGGCGACCGCGATGGACACCGCGCCCAGCGCCATCGAGACCAGCATCTTGGCCCAGATCACCCGGCCGCGGTGGGGGACCAGGGTGAAGGTGGTGAGCCCACTGCGCTGGCTCCACTCGCTGGTGACGGAGAGGATCGCCATCACCGGCAGCAGCAGGGTCATCGGGATCCCGATGGCCGCGCCGAAGTTGTCGTAGTTCAGCGCGCTGTCGGGGGCGAACGCGATCACGCACACGGTCGCGATCAGGGCGCTCGCGGCGATGCTCGCCATGAGCCAGAAGCCGGCCCGGGTGTTGAACATCTTGATCAGCTCGACGCGGAGCAGCCGGGTGAACGGGATCGGGGCAGGAGCGGTCCGCGCAGCGGCGTGCGCGGCGGTGCGCTCGATGCCAGTGGTGGTGGCGGTGGTCATGCCGCTGCTCCTTCTCGTGAGGTCTCTGCGGTGAGCTCGAGGAACATCTCCTCGAGGCCGGCGCCGTCGGCGGCGCGCAGCTCGGTGAGGGGTACGCCGGCCGCGAGCGCGACCTTGCCGACCTGGTCGGCGTCGGCCTCGGCGCGCAGGCCGTGCGGGCCGGAGGCGACGGCGTGGATGCCGTTCTCCGCCAGCGCGCGGGCCAGCTCGCCGATGGCGCTGGAGCGGACCAGGGTGCCGGCGGTGGCCAGCAGCTCGGCCTTGGTGCCCTGGGCGACGATCTTCCCGTTGCCGATCACGACCAGGTCGTCGGCGATGACCTCGATCTCGTGCAGCAGGTGCGAGGAGAGCAGGACGGTGCCGCCCTGGTTCGCGAAGCCGCGGAGCAGGTCGCGCATCCACCGGATGCCGGCCGGGTCCAGGCCGTTGGCCGGCTCGTCGAGGATCAGCACCTCCGGGTCGCCGATCAGCGCGGTGGCGATGCCGAGCCGCTGGCGCATGCCGAGGGAGTAGTTCTTGACCCGGCGCTCGGCCTCCTTGGGCGTGAGGGAGACGGTCTCGAGCATCTGGTCGACCTTCGCCATCGACAGCCCCATGGTGCGCGCGGCGACCTTGAGGGTCTCCCGACCGGTGCGGCCGGCGTGCTGGGCGGAGGCGTCGAGCAGGACGCCCACCTCGCGGCCGGGGTTGGGGAGGTCGGCGTACTTCCGGCCGAGCACGGTCGCGGTGCCGGACGTCGCCGGGGTCAGCCCGACCATGACGCGCATGGTGGTCGACTTCCCGGCGCCGTTCGGACCGAGGAACCCGGTCACGCGGCCCGGCTGGGCGGCGAAGGTGACGTCGTCCACGGCCCGCAGACCGCCGTACGTCCTGGTGAGTGCGGTGACTTCGATCATGGGTGCAACGCTCCCGTCAGGAAGGGGTCGCCCGCATCGGGGAGCGGTCCCCAGCAACCCCCTGTCCGACCCTGAGGGAGTCTCAGGGGTGACCCCGGCCCGTTGATTCCGGACTTCCGCCGGTTGACTCGGGAGTTCCGCCGGTTGACTCGGGAGTTTCGCCGGTCAGGTGCGGCGGATGTCCGGATCCAACCGGCAGATGTCCGGAATCAACGCCGGGCAGGAGGCGTTGGAACTCCGTGCGCATCGAGATCTGGTCCGACGTCGTCTGCCCGTGGTGCTACATCGGGAAGCGCCACCTGGAGGCGGCACTCGACGGGTTCGAGCACCGCGACGACGTCGAGGTGCTCTTCCGCTCCTTCGAGCTCGACCCGACGACGCCGGAGGTGCCGGTCGAGACGACCGTGGAGTCGCTGGCGCGCAAGTTCGGCACCGACGTGGCCGGTGCCCGGGAGCTGATGAAGCGCGCGGACGGCGTGGCCGCCGCGGCGGGGCTCACGTTCAACCACGCCGACGCCCCGCACGCGAGGACCGTCGACGCACACCGGCTCCTCCACCTGGCCCTGGCCGAGGGCGGGCCGTCGCGACAGGCCGACCTGAAGGAGGCACTGCTCGCGGCGTACTTCCTCCGGGGCGAGAACATGGGCGACCACGACGTGCTCCGCAAGGTCGCCGTCGAGGCCGGCCTCGACCCGGCGCGCGTCGACGAGGTGCTGGAGAGCGACGCGTTCACCGACGCGGTGCACGCCGACATCGCCCAGGCCCGGGCGTACGGCGCGACCGGCGTGCCGTTCTTCGTCGTCGACCGGAGGTACGCCGTCTCCGGGGCGCAGCCCACCGAGGTCTTCGGCCAGCTGCTCGACCGTGCGTGGGCCGACAGCCACCCGTCGATCGAGCTGGTCGGGGGAGCGGGCGCCGAAGCCTGCGGGCCGGACGGCTGCCCGATCTGAGTCCGGGCCAGGCTCCCCGAAGTGAGGTAAACCTCACTTAGGTTAGCCAACCCTAAGTTGGCGGCGTACAGTCTTCGACCGTGCTGCCGACCTTCGTGATCGGCCTCCGTGAAGGACTCGAGGCCGTGCTGATCGTGTCGATCATCGCGACCTTCCTGCGCCGCAACGGCCAGAGCCTGCGGGCCATGTGGATCGGCGCCCTCGCGGCGGTGGCCCTGAGCATCGGGGTCGGCGTCGCGCTCCAGGTCGTCAACCAGAGCCTCCCGCAGCGCGAGCAGGAGGGGATGGAGACCGTCATCGGCTTCGTCGCGGTCTTCTTCGTCACCGGGATGATCCTCTGGATGCGCAAGCACGCGCGGTTCATGAAGCGTGAGCTCGAGGGCGCTGCCGAGGCCGCCCTGCGGCACAACACCACCACCGCGCTGGTCGTCATGGTCTTCCTCGCGGTGCTGCGCGAGGGGTTCGAGACCTCGGTGTTCCTGCTCAGCACGTTCCAGGCGTCGTCCAGCCCGGCCACCTCCGCCGGCGGGGCCGTCCTCGGCATCCTCGTCGCGATCGCGATCGGCTACGGCATCTACAAGGGCGGCGTCCGGCTCAACCTGGCCCGGTTCTTCAAGATCACCGGCGTCTTCCTGGTCTTCGTCGCGGCCGGGCTGGTGCTCACCTCGCTGCGCACCGCCCAGGAGGCCGGGTGGATCGGCTTCGGCCAGGGGACCACGGTCGACCTCTCGTGGCTCGCCCCGCCCGGCGCGGTCCGTACCGCCCTGATCAGCGGCGTGCTCGGCATGCCGCGCGACCCGCGCCAGGTCGAGCTGCTCGGCTGGGCCTGCTACCTGGTGCCGGTGCTCGCCATCACGCTGTGGCCGGCCGCCTGGCGGCTGTCCGCGCGCGGCGTGACCGTGGCCCGGCGGGCCGGGGCCGGCGTGCTGGCCGCGGGCGCGTTGTCGCTGTTCCTCGTCGTACCGGTGCCCTCGACCGCCGTGGCCGCGGACGCCCCGCTCGACGGCGGCGGCACCGCCCGGGTCGCGGTCAGCGGTGACCGGGGCACGCTGACCACGCAGACCGGTACGGCCACGACGACCTGGGCGCTGGTGCGGCCAACAAGCACCGCGTCCTCCGGCGCGGACACCTCGTGGACGCTGGAGTCAGCGAACACGGACCTCCCGGCGACCCTGGACCTCGCGACGCTGCTGGCCTACACCGGCCACAAGATCCCGGTCGGCCTCGACATCAACCGCGCGCCCGGCCCCTACGACGCTGCGTGGGACGACCGGGTCACCGGCACCGTCCTCACCCGGGACGGCGGGCTCGTGGACGCGCACGGCCGGGCCAAGCTGGTGCTGACGGTGAGCGGAGGCGGGCTGGAGTCGCCCCGGGTCTTCAGTGTCGACTCAGGCGGTGCCGAGCTCGCGGTCACCCGCGCCCACGTGGCCCAGGTCGCGAGCGCCGTCCTCGCCGGCAACCGCACGCGCGGCGACCGCGAGCTGTGGAAGTACTGGTTCCCCGGCCTCCTGCTCGTCGCCGCGGCGGCACTGGCCGCCCAGGACGTACGCCGGCGCGCGACCGCGCCACCGGCGACCCGCACCGACGCGGTGCGCACGTCCGAGCGGGGCCGGATCCGGGCCCCGGCCGTGCACTGAGCGTGCACCGAGCGTGCACCGAGCGTGCACTGAGCATGCACTCAGCCATTCGACTCCCCGCTGATCCGCCTGACCGGGATCCGACCGAGATCCGATCGAGATCCGACCGAGCAAAAGAAGGACCGACCCATGCGAACCCTCTCCCGTCGCCGGACCGGCGCCGGCGCGCTCGCCGTCCTGGCTGCCGCCGCCATCGCCGGCTGTGGCAGCGACGACTCCGGCAGCCCGAGCTCGTCGGGCAAGGACGCCGGCCCGGGCGCCACGGCCGAGGCCGCCGGCACCGGCGGCGCTGCGAAGCTGAACGTCACGATGGCCAACGACGGCGGCAGCGACACCTGCACGCTGGACACCGACTCGGTGGCCGCCGGCCCGGTCACGTTCACGATCACCAACCGGAGCGCGACCGGGATCACCGAGGTCGAGCTGCTCAGCGACCAGAAGATCCTGGGCGAGAAGGAGAACCTCGCCCCCGGCCTCGACCCGGTCAGCTTCACGCTCACGCTGGGCGGCGGCGACTACCAGGTCTACTGCCCGGGCGCCGAGCCCGAGCTGGTCGACCTCAAGGTCACCGGCGAGGCGGCGACCGAGCCGGTCGGCGACACCCAGCAGGCCCTGCAGCACGGCGCCAGCGACTACGCGACGTACGTCGACGACGAGGTCGCCTCGATGGGGCAGGGCGCCCAGGCGCTCCAGGCCGCGGTCGAGAGCGGTGACGTGGCCGCCGCGCAGAAGGCCTACGCCAACGCCCGCATCCACTACGAGCGCATCGAGTCCGACGTCGAGGGCTTCGTGCTCGACGGGTTCGAGCCCACCGACAACCACGGCAACCTCGACTACCTGATCGACATGCGCGCCTCGAACCTCGACCCCGACGTCGGCTGGCACGGCTTCCACGCCGTCGAGCGGGACCTGTTCGGCCGCCAGACGATCACCGGCTCGACCAAGCGGCTGGCCGCTGAGCTGAGCGCCAACGTCACCAGGCTGAGCGCGCTCGCCAAGACCCTGACCTACAAGCCGGAGGACCTCGCCAACGGTGCCGCCGGCCTGCTCGAGGAGGTCCAGGCCAACAAGATCAGCGGCGAAGAGGAGGAGTTCAGCCACATCGACCTCGTCGACTTCGCCGGCAACGTGGAGGGGGCCGAGCAGTCCTTCGCCTACCTCAAGCCCGGGCTCGAGCAGATCGACGGCACCCTCACCGCGACGATCGCGCAGCGGTTCGACGACGTCACCGCACTGCTCGACACCTACCGCGACGCCGACGAGCTCGGCGGTTACCGGCGCTACACGCCCGAGCTGCGCAAGACCGACGCCAACCACCTGAGCCAGACCGTCCAAGCCCTCCAGGACTCGCTGTCCCGCCTGGCCGAGAAGGTGGCCACTGCCTGATGGCACCCCAGCACGGCCTCTCCCGCCGGCGCCTCCTCGGAGGCGCCGGCGCGGGCGTCGCCGCGGCCGGCTTCGGGGCGGGCTTCGGGGTCGGCCGGCTGACCGACGACAGCAGGTCAGCCGCGGCTCCGACCGTGGGGCTCGATGCCGTGGACCTCGGCCGGAGCGTCGACTTCTACACCGGCGCGCACCAGGCCGGCATCGACACCCCCCAGCAGCGCTACTGCGTCTTCATGACCTTCGACATCACCGCGTCGACGACCCAGGAGCTGCAGGTCCTGATGGCGCGCTGGTCGGCGGCCATCGCCCAGTGCATGGCCGGGGAGCCGGTGGGCACGGTGGCGCCCGACCGGGCCGGTGCGGTGGCCGGGGACACCGGCGAGGCCCTCGACCTCGGCCCTTCCTCCCTCACCGTCACGGTGGGGCTCGGCCCGGGCGTCTTCGACGAGCGCTTCGGGCTGGCCGACCGGAGGCCGAAGCTGCTCGCCGACCTCCCCGCCCTGCCCAGTGACCAGCTCCGTCCCGAGCTGACCGGCGGCGACCTGTCGGTCCAGGCGTGCGCGGACGACCCGCAGGTCGCCTACCACGCGGTCCGGGACCTGGCCCGGATGGGCCGGGGGGTCGTCAACACCCGCTGGGTCGTCCTCGGCTTCGGCCGAGCGTCGGCCGGCCCGGGCCAGTCGACGCCGCGCAACCTGATGGGCTTCAAGGACGGCACCCGCAACATCAAGGAGCCCGCGGACCTCGACGAGTTCGTCTGGGTCGACGGCGACGTCGACTGGATGAACGGCGGTGGCACCTACCAGGTGGCCCGCAAGATCCGCATGGACATCGAGATCTGGGACTCCGACGACGTGGCCGACCAGCAGCGGATCTTCGGCCGGTTCAAGCAGGACGGCGCACCGCTCACCGGCAAGGACGAGTTCGACACCCCGGACTTCTCGGCCACCGACGACACCGGCAAGACGGTCATCGACCCCACCTCGCACGTCGCCCTCGCCGCTCCCGAGAACAACAACGGTGTGCGCATCTTCCGTCGTGGCTACAACTTCACCGACGGCATCAACGAGGTCGGGCAGCTCGACGCGGGGCTGCTGTTCGTCGCGTACATGAACGACCCTGACCACTTCGTCCGGCTGCAGACCAGGCTCGGCCGCTCGGATGCGTTGAACGAGTACATCGCCCACATCGGCTCCGGCATCTTCGCCGTGCCGCCCGCCCCGGAGAAGGGCGGCTACCTCGCCCAGGAGCTGTTCGCGTGACTGTCTACCCCCGCGAGCTTCGGCCCCGGCGCGTTCAGAGCTCGACGAACCGATCCACACCGACCTCCTCGAGGAAGCCTCGGTCGTGGCTGACCACGAGCAGCGCGCCGCGGTAGGACGCCAGCGCCGACACGAGTGCGTCGTACGACGCCAGGTCGAGGTTGTTGGTCGGCTCGTCGAGCAGCAGGAGCTGCGGGGCCGGGTCCGCGAGCAGCAGGGCAGCCAAGGTCGCGCGGAACCGCTCACCGCCCGACAGGGTCCCGACCAGCTGCTCCGCGGCCGCCCCGCGGAACAGGAACCGGGCCAGCTGGGCGCGGACCGCATTGTGCTCGACGCCGGGGGCGCGGAGCGCGACGTTGTCGACGACCGACAGCGCGGGGTCGAGGACGTCGAGCCGCTGGGGGAGCAGGGCGATCGGCACGTGGGTCCGGACCGAGCCCGACTGCGCCGGCACGGAGCCCATGATCGTGTCGAGGAGCGTCGTCTTGCCCGCGCCGTTGGGTCCGCTGACCGCGACCCGGTCGGGGCCGCGCAGGTCGAGCTCGACGGCGGCACCGGCGCGGATCACCAGGTGCTCCGTGGTCAGCACGACCCGGCCGCGCGGGACCTCCGTGGCGGGCAGGTCGACGCGGATGGTGCGGTCGTCGCGCAGCCGCGCCTCGGCCTCGCCGAGCCGGTCCCTGGCCGCGTCGAGCCGCTCCTCGTGCACCTTGCGGTAGGACGACGCGTGCTTCTCCGACCGGTTCTGCCAGAAGTGCTGGGCGGCCTTGTCCATGTTGGTGCGGACCGCGTTGCGGGCGCCTTGCCTCTTGCGCTGGGCGATCAACCGCTCCGCCTCCCGCCGGTCCACCTGCTGACGGCGTACGTCGGCCCGGGCGGCGGTGACCGCCTGCTCGGCGGCCTCCTGCTCGGCCGCGACCTGGGCGGCGTACGACGAGAAGCCGCCGCCGTACCAGCGCACCGCGCCGTCGCGGAGCTCACCGATCCGCTCGACCCGCTCGAGGAGCTCCCGGTCGTGGCTGACGACGAGGAGGGTCCGCGGCCACGAGCCGAGCACGTCGTGGAGGCGCGAGCGGGCCGCGGCGTCCAGGTTGTTGGTCGGCTCGTCGAGCAGCAGCACGTCGGGACGCCGGAGCAGCAGCCGGGCCAGCCCGAGCCGGACCACCTCGCCGCCGGAGAGCTCGCCGAGCCGACGGTCGAGGACCGAGGCCGGCAGGCCGAGCCGGTCGAGCTCGGCCAGTGTCCGCTCCTCGACGTCCCACTGGTCGCCGACGGCCTCGAGGTCGGCCGCGATGTCGGCGGTGCCGCCAGAGCCGGCCTCGAGGCGGCGCAGCGCCCGCAGCGGCGTGCCGATGCCGAGCACGTCATCGACACGGGAGGACCGGTCGAGGGTGAGGTCCTGCGGCAGGTAGCCGACCTCGCCCGCGACCGAGACCGAGCCGGACGAGGGCCGGAGCACGCCGGCCGCCAGCTTGAGCAGCGTGGACTTGCCCGAGCCGTTCGCGCCGACCAGCCCCGAGCGGCCGGATGGGACCAGCAGGTCGAGGCCGTCGAAGACGACGGCGCCGTCGGGCCGGGTCAGGCCGACGCGGGAGAAGGACAGGACGGAGTGGGTCGGGGCAGGCACGGTGGCTCCTCTGGGCTGCGCGTTGCACAGGGCGGTCAGGGCGGCACCGGTTCACTCCACGATCGCCACAATAGGTGAGCCGCTGGAGAGTCGCACCTCGATTGCGGGCGGCGGGGTAGTGTGAACGGCCGCACAGCGTCGTGCGTGTCCCCTCCTGATCCGACAGGGTCCGACCCGCGAGGAAGCGCTGTGACAGACAAGCCCGTGGTCCTCATCGCCGAGGAGCTCAGCCCGGCCACGATCGAGGAGCTCGGCCCCGACTTCGAGGTCCGGTTCTGCAACGGCAGCGACCGCGGCGAGCTGCTGGCCGCGCTCCCCGAGGCCCAGGCGCTGCTGGTCCGCAGCGCCACCACCGTGGACGCCGAGGCCCTGGCCGTCGCGACGAGGCTCAAGGTCGTGGCCCGCGCCGGGGTCGGACTCGACAACGTCGACGTGCGCGCGGCCACGCAGTCCGGCGTGATGGTCGTCAACGCGCCGACGTCCAACATCGTCTCGGCCGCCGAGCTGGCCGTCGCGCTGATGCTGGCCGCCGCGCGGCACATCAGTCCGGCCAACGCGGCGCTGCGCCAGGGGGAGTGGAAGCGGTCGAAGTACACCGGCATCGAGCTGTTCGAGAAGACCGCCGGCATCGTGGGGCTCGGCCGGATCGGTGTGCTCGTGGCCCACCGGCTCGCGGCGTTCGGCATGAACGTGATCGCCTACGACCCCTACGTGCAGGCCGGCCGCGCCGCCCAGATGGGGGTCCGCCTGGTCGACCTGGAGACGCTGCTGAGCGAGTCGGACTTCATGTCGGTGCACCTGCCGAAGACGCCGGAGACCATCGGGCTGATCGGCGACGCGGAGCTGCACAAGGTCCGCCCCCACCTCGTGCTGGTCAACGCAGCGCGCGGCGGGATCGTGGACGAGCAGGCGCTCTACGCCGCCCTCAAGGAGGGCCGGATCGCCGCGGCCGGGGTGGACGTGTTCGCCAAGGAGCCGTGCACGGACAGCCCGCTGTTCGAGCTCGAGAACGTCGTCGCCACCCCGCACCTGGGCGCCTCGACCGACGAGGCTCAGGAGAAGGCCGGGCTGGCGGTGGCCCGCTCGGTCCGGCTCGCGCTCTCCGGCGAGCTGGTGCCCGACGCGGTCAACGTCCAGGGCGGGGTCATCGCCGAGGACGTGCGGCCCGGCATCCCGCTCACCGAGAAGCTGGGCCGGATCTTCACCGCGCTGGCCGGCGAGGTCGCCCAGCAGGTCGACGTCGAGGTGCGCGGGGAGATCACCGACTACGACGTCAAGGTGCTGGAGCTGGCCGCGCTCAAGGGCATCTTCACCGACATCGTCGAGGACCAGGTCTCCTATGTGAACGCACCGCTCCTCGCGGCCGAGCGCGGCACCGCCGTACGCCTCGTCGTCGACCCCGAGAGTCCCGACCACCGCAACCTGATCACCATCCGCGGCACGCTGGCCGACGGCGACCAGGTCTCGGTCAGCGGCACCATGATCGGCATCCACCAGCGCGAGCGGCTGGTCGAGGTCAACGGCTTCGACGTCGACCTCGAGCCCACCGAGCACCTCGCGTTCCTCAGCTACGAGGACCGGCCGGGCATGGTCGGCACCGTCGGCGGCATCCTCGGCGCGGCCGGCGTCAACATCGCCGGCATGCAGGTCTCCCGCGACTCCAAGGGCGGCCTGGCCCTGGTGGCCCTGTCGGTGGACTCGGCCATCCCCCCGGACACGCTGCTCGAGATCGAGAACGCCATCGACGCGGTGCGGGTGCGCGCGGCCGACCTGGTCTAGGAGGCTGTCTCCTCGAAGGTCAGGCGACCATCACTCGTCCGCGGCCCCGGCTCGCGGTCGTCTGCCGGGCGCTGACCACCGCCCAGGCGTCGGCGATGGCGGCCACCGCCCGCTCGAGCTCCTCGACCCGACGGGTGTAGGGGATCCGCACGAACCGGTCGAGGCCGCCGTCGGGCGCGAAGACCGGACCGGGGGCCACGATCACCCCATTGCGCTCGGCCTCGTCGGTCACCGCGATCCCGAGCCCGCGGCCCGGGCCGGGCAGCTCGCACCACAGTGAGAGCCCGCCGCCGGGGATGCGGAAGGTCCAGTCGGGCAGGGCACAGTGCAGGGCGGCGACGAGCGCGTCGCGCTGCTCACGCAGCCGGGCGCGGTGCTGGTCGAGGGTGGCGGCGGGGTCGTCGAGGAGGCGGACGGTCGCGAGCTGCTCCATCACCGGTACGCCGAGGTCGAGGGTCACCCGGGCGCTGGTGAGCCGGTCCATCTGGTCGAGCGGTGCCCGCACCCAGCCGACCCGCAGCCCGCCCCAGAACGACTTGCTGACGCTGCCGACGCTGATCGCGTCCGGGGCGTACGCCGCGAACGGCCGTGGCATCTCCTGTCCGTCGAGCGCGAGCTGCTGGTGGGACTCATCGACGATGGCGGTCACGTGGGCCCGGCGGAGCTCGGCGGCGTACCGCTCCCGCTCCTCGTCCGACATCAGCAGGCCGGTCGGGTTCTGGAAGTCGGGGATCAGGTAGGCGAGCCGCGGCGCGACCTGGCGCACCCGGGCCATGGTCGCGTCGAGGTCCCAGCCGTCCGGGTCCACCTCGGTCGTGGCCAGCCGCGCACCGGCGTTGCGCACCCGCTCGGCCGCGTTGGGGTAGCCGGGGCTGTCCACCAGGACCCGGTCGCCACGGCCGGCCAGCGCCTGCGCCACGATCGAGACCCCGGACAGCGCACCCGGCGTGACCATCACCTGGGCCGGGTCGGTGGGCAACCCGCGCGCGTCGTACGTCGCGGCGATGGCGGCCTGGAGCTCGGGCATCCCGGCCGGGAAGTAGCCGTGGCCGCCGAGGTAGGCCGGCAGCCGGGTGGCCGCCTCGGCGTAGGCCGAGGCGATCTGCGGCGGGGCGAAGGGCGCCGCGCAGTTGAGGTCGATCGCGGCCCGGTCGCTCTGGCGGGGGAGCAGCGCCCGGTCGTGCGCGCGCGCCGGGCCGCCCGGCACCCGCGTGTAGGTGCCCGAGCCCTGGCGCGCCTCGGCGTACCCGGCATCGCGGACGCTCGCGTAGGCCCTGGTCACGGTGGTCCGGGATACCCCCAGCGCCTCGGTCAGCTCGCGCTCGCTCGGCAGCCGCGTCCCGACCGGGATCCGGCCGTCGCCGATCAGCAGCACCAGCGCATCGGCGAGCCCCGCGTAGGCCGGGCTCCGGTCGAAGTCGGCGGCCAGGGTGGCCACCCGGCGGGCGGTGATGGCACGGTCCATGCAGGCCACCTTCGCACAATTGGCTATTTATAGGAAGGCCACTTGGCCGGATCATGGAGCGGTGGCCAGCACCGTCGTCCCGAGCACCCCGCGGGTCCTGACCGACCTCGGGCCGATCGCCCAGCTGCGCGCCGGCCGGCTGGCTCGCCGGCTCCCGCAGCTGTACGCCGGGCTGGTGCTCTACGGGCTGTCCATCGCGATGATGGTGACTGCCCATCTCGGCAACGCGCCCTGGGACGTCCTGCATTCCGGGCTGGCCGAGCACCTCCCGATCACGCTCGGCGAGGCGCTGGTCATCGTCAGCTTCCTGGTGATGCTTCTGTGGATCCCGCTGCGCGAGCTCCCCGGCATCGGGACGATCTCCAACGCGATCGTCATCGGCGTCTCCGCGGACGTGTTCCTGCACTACCTCGACCAGCCAGGTGCACTCTGGCTGCGCGGGGTGCTGACCGTCGGCGGAGTCGTGGTGTGCGGACTGGCCACGGCGATGTACATCGGCGCGCAGCTCGGTCGAGGCCCGAGGGACGGGCTGATGACCGGCTTCGCCCGGCGTACCGGCCTGTCGCTGCGGCTGGTCCGCACCCTCCTCGAGGTCACCGTCGTCGTGCTCGGCCTCGTCCTTGGCGGCGCCGCGGGCCTCGGCACGGTCCTCTACGCCCTCGCCATCGGCCCGCTCACCCAGGCCATGCTGCCGTTCTGGCTCGTCGAGGTTGATTCCGGACTTCTACCGGTCGAATCGGGGGAATGAACCGGCGCAACTCCCGACTCGACCGGCAGAAGTCCGGAATCAACGTCAACGCTTGGTGGCGATGATCGTGGAGGCGTCGGAGGCGACCATGACCTCGACGGCGGTGAAGCGCTCGTCGGTCAGCCAGTGCTCGCGGAGGGTGTCGACCCGGCCGTCGGTGATCGGCGGCCAGAGCTCGCAGGGGACGAAGTCGTCGAGGACCACGATGCCGCCGTCCTCGACCAGGTCGGCGACGGCGTCCACGGAGACCTCGGTCGGGTCACCGGAGTCGAGGAAGAGCAGCGAGTAGGGGCCCCGGTCGAGCAGCGTGGACCAGTCGGCGGCCAGCACCTCCACCTGGTCGTCGTCGCGGAAGATCTCTGCCGCCGCCTTGGCGAGCCCGGGGTCGACCTCCGCGGTGACGATGCGTGCCTTCTCGCCGCGTACGCCGGAGCGGAGCCACGCCGTACCGACGCCGCAGCCGGTGCCGAACTCGGCCATGGTGCCGTCGCGGGTCGCGGCCAGCATCGCGAGCAGCCGGCCGGTCTCGTTGCGGCAGAAGGAGACGTAGCCGGCCCGGCGGGATACGTCGAACGCGCGGTTCACGATCGGGGGGAGGTCAGGCGGATGGCTCACGATGTCGAGTCTTTCATCTCGATACGGCTGTCTCGCATGTCGAACACCCTGCGTAATTCGATGTCGTGCGATCCACGGACGTCCTACCATCAGACCACCATGCGGAGCGTGTTCGTACTCATCGAGCGCCGCGGCGAGGCCTGACGAGAGGCCACCTCGCCGCGGTGGTCGGCGTTGCGTGGCTTCTCAATCCGGCAGAGCTCGACACAGCGAGCTCCACCAGTTCAGGTCGAGACGCCCCCGTGGCGCGGAACACCAGCTTCAGCCGCGTGATCCGCCAGGCAGCAGGTCCACACCTCGTGCGATCCACGAGTCGGAACGTCCCCGTCGCGGGGCGTCCTCGGCCAGACCGACTCATCCATCCATGCACGATCCACGAGGAGAGACTCCGATGTACGACATGTATCCGGACTGGGGGCCGTCCAGCCACCACCCCGACAACCCGCGCAGCGTCGAGAACACCAACGCGGCCGTCCAGGCCTCGCTCGACCTGCGGGACAACGGCGGCCAGCCGCACGACGACAACTAGCCTGCCGAGCGTGACGACTACCGAGCCAGGCGCCGGATCGGTCAAGCTCGCCGTCATCGGCGGCGACGGGATCGGTCCGGAGGTGACCGCCGAGGCCCTCAAGGTGCTCGACGCGGCCGCCCCGGCCGGCGTGAAGTTCGAGCAGACGCGCTACGACCTCGGGGCCGAGCGCTACCTCGCCAC
>NZ_DASUFR010000049.1:0-21348 GCF_036274455.1 Nocardioides sp.
GCTCGAGAACAGCGCCTCTCGCACCCGGTCGGTGGTCGGGCGCGTCATGGGGCCGGACGGCGTCGACAGCCGCCGTCCTCCCGCGCTCCCGCCGATGATGCGGGTCATGGAGGGACGATAGTGCCAGGGCGTTCCCTAGGACTTCTCGATGAACTCGCCCTCTGCGGACTCCTCCAGCTCGAGGACGGCGGTCCGCAGCAGCTCGTGGCCCACGAGCTCGGGGTCGGCCTCGAGCAGTGCCTCTGCGGCCGCGCGGGCGGCGATGATCGTGTCCTCGTCGCGGAGCACGCGGAGGTTCTGCAGCGTCGTTCGGAACCCCGACTGGGAGCGACCCAGCACGTCGCCCTCGCGGCGCTGCTCGAGGTCGACCCGGCTCAGCTCGAACCCGTCGGTGGTGCGTGCGAGGGCGTCGAGCCGCTCGCGCGCCTTGTCCTGGAGGGGCCCGGCCTGGCTGACCAGGAGGCAGAGGCCGGGGTGGCCACCGCGGCCGACCCGCCCGCGCAGCTGGTGGAGCTGGGAGATGCCGAACCGGTCGGCGTCAAGGATGACCATCGCGGTGGCGTTGGCCACGTCGACGCCGACCTCGATCACGGTGGTGGAGACGAGGACGTCGATCTCGCCGGCCGCGAAGGCGCGCATGGTGCGGTCCTTGTCGTCCGGGGTCATCCGGCCGTGCAGGGCTGCCACCCGGAGCCCGGTCAGCTGGTCGGTGGTCAGCTCGGGCACGACCTCCTCGACGGCCGCCAGCGGCGGGCGGCCGACCGGCTCCCCCTCGTCGTCGTAGAGCGACGCGAGATCGTCGACGTCCGGGTCGTCGCCGCTGATGCGCGGGCAGACGACGTAGGCCTGGTGACCCTTGGCGACCTCCTCGCGGACCCGCTGCCAGACCCGGTCGATCCACGCCGGGTGGTCGACGAGGTTGACCACGGTCGTCTGGATCGACGCCCGGCCGGCCGGCAGCTCGGTCAGCGTCGAGACCTCGAGGTCACCGAAGACCGTCATCGCGACCGTGCGCGGGATCGGCGTCGCGGTCATGACCAGCACGTGCGGCGGCGAGCCGAGGGACTTCTCGGTCAGGGCCGCCCGCTGCTCCACGCCGAAGCGGTGCTGCTCGTCGACGACGACCAGACCCAGGTCGGCGAACTGCACGTGCTCCTCGAGCAGGGCATGGGTCCCGATCACGATGCCTGCCTCGCCGGAGGCGAGCCGGAGCAGCGGTTCGGTGCGCTGCGCCTTCGTCATCGAGCCGGTGAGCAGCTCGACATTGGTCGCCTCGGCGGCGCCGCCGAGCATCCCGCCCGCAGCGAGGTCGCCGAGCATCTCGGTGGTCGAGCGGTGGTGTTGCTGGGCGAGCACCTCGGTGGGTGCTAGGAGGGCCGCCTGCCCGCCGGAGTCGACGACGCGGAGCATCGCCCGCAGCGCGACCAGGGTCTTGCCCGAGCCGACCTCTCCCTGGAGCAGGCGGTTCATGGGGTGCTCGCGGGCGAGGTCGGCGGCGATCTCGTCGCCGGTGCGACGCTGCCCCTCGGTCAGCTCGAACGGCAGCCGCGAGTCGAACGCCGCCAGCAGGGCACCGTCACCGCCGTCGCGTGCGTAGGTGCCGAGCGTCCGCACGAACCTGCGGCGCCTGGCGAGGACGAGCTGGGTGACGAGCGCCTCCTCGAAGCGGAAGCGGTGCTGGGCCTTGCGGATCTGGCCCCAGCTGTCGGGTGCGTGGATCCAGTCGATCGCCTTCCGGACGGGCAGCACCTGGTAGCGCTCGCGCACGTCGGCGGGGATGAGCTCCGGCAGCTCGTCGACCACCGTGCGGGCGAAGGAGATCGCGCGCTGCAGGTCCCAGGACTCCACGCCCTTGGTGAGGGGGTAGATGGGGTAGAAGGCGCCGATCGCCTCGACCGCGAGCTGGGCGTTGTCGTCCTCGGGCCGCTCGCCGTCGCTGCCGATCAGCACCATCTGCGGATGGGTCAGCTGCCACTCGCCCCGGAAGGTGTCGGCCTGCCCCAGGAAGATGCCCCGCCGGCCGACGTGGAGGCGGCGCGCCTGCCACTCCGCGAGCCCCTTGTTCTTGGCGAAGAACGACATCCGCAGGGACGGACCGTCGGTGCGGAGCGTGACGTCGAGGCGGTAGGCCGTGCGATGGGTGCGCCGATCCTGGTAGGTGTTCACCTTGGAGTGCGAGATCTCGCCCACCAGGGTCAGGAACTGTCCTTTCTCGAGCGAGTCCAGCGAGGTGAGCTCCCCGGTCTCGATGTAACGCCGTGGGAAGTGGTGGAGCAGGTCGCCGACGGTCCGGATCCCGAGTCCGTCGACGATGCGCTCGTTGCGGGTGCGCGCGCGCTTGTCCTTGGGCTCGCCGAGGACCGTCTCGACCGGCGAGTCGAGGTCGATCACCACGTCACTCCTCGGCCACTCCTGCTCGACTCCTGCTCGACTCCTGCTCGACTACTCGACGGCCACCAGCAGCGGGTAGCGCTCCTGCCCTCCGTCGTACACCACGACGTCGACAGTGGGGTGGCTCTCCTCCAGCCAGTCGGCGCACTCCCTGGCCAGCGTCCCCTCGGGGTCGTCCTCGCCCGACACCAGCGTGACCATCTCGCCGCCGCCGCCGAGCAGCCGGCCGAGCACCTCGCGCGCCACCGTGGTGAGGTCGTCGCCGACGACCACGAAGTCACCGCCGATCGCGCCGAGCACGTCGCCGGGCTCGCACGGCCCGGCCATGGTCATGGCCTGCCGCGCCGCGATCGTGACCGCGCCCTGCCGGGCGTGCCGGGCGGTCGCGGTCATCTCCAGGACGTCCTGGTCGAAGGTCCGCCCCTGCTCGTGCACGGCGAGAGCCGCCAGCCCCTCGACCTGGGCGGTGGTCGGGATCACCGCGACCCGCATGTCGTGGTCGGTCTCTGCGGTGCTGGCGGCGACCTGCGCCGTCCGCACGGTGTCCGGGTCGTTGGGGAGCACGACGACTTCCTGGGCGCCGCAGTGCTCGATGGCCTCGAGCAGCATCCCGGTGGAGGGGCGGTGCCCGGGGCCGCCGCGCACCACGACGGCGCCGGCCTCCTCGAAGAGGGAGGCCAGCCCTGGCCCGGCAGCCACCGCGACGATCGCGCGGCCGACGCGGGCGAAGCGTTCGCGGGCGGCGACCTGCTCTGCGAAGTGCGTCACCCGGACGCGGTGCGGCCGGCCGGCCGCGATGCCGGCCTCGATGGCAGCGCCGACGTCGTCGACGTGGACGTGCACGTTCCAGAGCCCCTCGCCACCGACGACGACCAGCGAGTCACCGAGGGCCGCCAGCCTGGTGCGCAGCCCGGCGATGGCGTCGTCGGGCGCGTCGAGTAGGTACATCACCTCGTACGCCGGACCGCCGGCGACCAGATCTCCCTCGCGATGCACCGGCTGCGGGATCCGGTGGCCCGGCTCGACCTTCGGCGGCCGCTTCCCGGTGAGGGCGGTCTCGGCGGCGTCGAGGATGACCACGACGCCGCGGCCGCCGGCGTCGACGACGCCCGCGTCCTTGAGCGTCTGGAGCTGGTCGGGGGTGCGCGCGAGCGCCTCGCGGGCCGCTCGGGCGCTGACGGCGAGGACGTCGCGCGACCGGACGTTGGGATCCGTCGCGAGAAGCTCGGCGGCGGCGTCGGCCGCGGCCCTGCCGACCGAGAGCATGGTGCCCTCGACCGGCGTACCGACCGCGGCGTAGCTCGCCTCGGCCGCCCGCCGCAGCGCGTCGACCATCACCACGGCGTTGCGCTCCTCCGGCTGCGCCGCGGCGATCCGGCGGATGATCGCGCGGAGCATCTCGCTCAGGATCACGCCGGAGTTG
This sequence comes from Nocardioides sp., assembly GCF_036274455.1. Lineage (GTDB taxonomy): Bacteria > Actinomycetota > Actinomycetes > Propionibacteriales > Nocardioidaceae > Nocardioides. The sequence continues at coordinate 3,815 of NZ_DASUFR010000049.1, forward strand.
CCGCGGGCGCCGAGCAGCGCGCCGCGGGTGAACACCTCGAAGACCGCGTCGCGATCGGTGAGGCCGTTCTCCTTCACGGCGTCGCGGGCCGCGGCCATGGTGAGGTACATGTTCGTGCCGGTGTCGCCGTCGGGCACCGGATAGACGTTGAGCGCGTCGATCTCCTCGCGGGCCCCAGCCAGGGCGTCCACGGCGATGTCGACGAAACGGAGCACGGTGGCGAGCTGGATGCCGCTACCGACGGTGCCCGGTTCGCTCACGGGGCGAGACTAGGGCGTGTCCCGCAATCGCTGGCGGATGCCGGCGTCGTCCAGGGCGTGCGATGACGGCGGCGCGGGCCCGCGTGCAGACTGGGCGTCTTCGAAGGGTCGGCGCCGCCGTCAGCGTGCGTCATGGGCGGCGTCCGGCGCCGCCATGGATTGCGGGACACGCCCTAGATCCCCTCATGCGAATTGGGTGGCGGCGTCCGGTTCGGATATCCTTCTGCGGTTGCCCGGACGACGGGCACCCCACACGTTTCGACATCCAGGAGTCCACTGATGGCCGCCGTCTGCGACATCTGCCACAAGAAGCCCGGCTTCGGCAACAACCGGCCGTGGTCGCGGAAGATCACCAAGCGCCGCTTCGACCCCAACATCCAGCGGGTCCGGGCCACGGTGAACGGCACGCCCAAGCGGCTCCACGTCTGCACCGGCTGCATCAAGGCGGGCAAGGTCACCCGCTAGGCACCCAGCCCACACGTACACACGAACTCGACCGAGGTCCCGGCACCTCGGTCGAGTTCTTGTTTCCGCGCGCAGCGCCCCTCCGAGAACCCGGCCGAGGCGTCGGGGACACGCAACGCAACGGTCGCGCGGTCGACCTGCGCACGCCTAGAAGTGGGTCCAGCCGGTCTCGCCCTCGTACGCCGCGCCGTCGACGGTGACGCCCTCGCCCTCGCCGACCGAGCCCACGACGCTCCAGCCGCCGGGCACGGCGTCCTCGGGGAACGTGGCCAGCAGCGAGTGGTCCTCGCCGCCGGACAGCACGAAGGTGACCGGGTCGACGCCGTTGGCCGCGGCCACCGCCTGGAGGGGCTCGGGGATCTCGAGCGCGTCGGTCCGCAGGTCGATCGCCACCTCGGAGTCGGCGGCCAGGTGGCCCGCGTCGGCCAGCAGCCCGTCGGAGACGTCGATCATGGACGTGGCGCCGGCCTCGGCGGCCGCGGGCCCGGCGTCGTACGGCGGCTGCGGACGGCGGTAGGCCTCGACCAGCACCCGCGGTGAGGAGAACCCTCGCCGCAGCACCGCCAGCCCTCCGGCCGACCAGCCCTGGCGGCCGGCCAGCGCGAGCACGTCACCCGGCCGGGCGCCCGACCTGAGCACCGGCGTCTGCGTGCAGGCACCGAGGACCGTGACCGCGATGACGAGCTGGTCGCACCGGGCGAGGTCACCTCCGACCACGGAGGCGCCGACAAGGTCGCACTCGGCCGCGAAGCCGACCGCGAAGTCCATCGCCCACCGCGCCGGCAGGTCGCTGGGCGCGCCGAGCCCGATCGTGAGCGAGTGCGCGCGGCCTCCCATCGCGTTGATGTCGGAGAGGTTCTGGGCCGCGGCCCGGTGGCCGACGTCCGTGGCCTCGACCCAGTCGGTCCGGAAGTGTCGGCCCTCGACCAGCAGGTCGGTCGAGACCACGACGTGGCCCTGCCGGATCCGCAGCACGGCCGCGTCGTCGCCGGGGCCGACGAGCACCTGCTCGCCCTGGCTGAAGACCGGGGTGAGCTCGGCGATCAGGCCGAACTCGCCGACGTCCGCGAGTGTGCTCTCCGGCGGGAACGACATGGAGGTATGAGAGCAGATGTCCGGCGTACCGTCGCTATGACCTGCCGCGGCCTCGCGATAGGTTGGGCCGGTCCCCCAGACAACTGAGCCAGCAGGGAGATCCGCACATGGTGGTGCAGGCCTACATCCTGATCCAGACCGACGTCGGCAAGGCCGCGGAAGTGGCCACCGCCATCGCCCAGGTCAAGGGCGTGACGATGGCCGAGGACGTCACCGGTCCCTACGACGTGATCGTGCGCGCGGAGGCGCGCAACGTAGACGAGCTCGGCAAGCTCGTGGTGGCCAAGGTGCAGACCCTCGACGGCATCACCCGGACGCTGACGTGCCCGGTGGTCCACATCTGACCTCCTCCCCAGCCGACGCAGTCGCCCGGCGCCCCGTACCCCACCGGTGCGGGGCGCCGATGCGTCGGCGGGCTCTGTGAAACGCTGGGGCCATGGTCGAGGAGCTTCCGGGCCCGGTCGCCGTCATCGCCGGCGGGCTGAGCCACGAGCGTGACGTGTCCCTGGCCAGCGGGCGCAACCTGGTGCGCGAGCTGAGCGCGCTGGGGGTCGAGGCGCACGCCTACGACTTCGACCGCAACCTCCTGCACACGCTCGAGCGCGACAAGGTGGTGGCGGCGCTGCCCGCGCTGCACGGCCAGTTCGGGGAGGACGGCGAGATCCAGACCCTCCTCGAGCTGATCTCGATGCCGTTCGTGGGCTCGCGGAGCCGTGCCTGCCGCGTCGCCTACGACAAGGGCACCGCCCGCGAGCTGCTGCGCCGCGACGGCATCCCGGTCCCCGACTCGGTCGGGCTCTCGGCACAGACCTTCCGCGACATCGGTGCCGCCGCGCTCATGGAGCACGTGATGCACCGGCTCGGTGTCCGGGTCGTCGTGAAGCCGGCCCGCGGCGGCTCGGCTCTCGGCGTGGCCGGCGTCGACGGGCTGGCCGCGCTCCCCTCCGCCCTGGTCGGCACCTATGCCTATTGCGAGGACGCCCTGGTCGAGCGGTTCCACGAGGGTGTGGACGTCTCCGTCGTCGTACTCGAGACCGACGACGGGCTCCACTCGCTCGAGCCGGTGGCGATCGAGTACGAGAAGGGCCACGAGTTCGACTTCTCCGCCCGCTACAGCGCCGAGTTCGTCTCCCTCTCCCGGCCGGACCTGCCCGAGGACCAGATCGCCCGTCTCGGCGAGGTCGCCCGCCAGGCGCACCGCACCCTCGGCCTGCGCGACGTCTCCCGCTCGGACTTCATCGTCTCCGCCGACGGCTCGTTCGTCGTGCTCGAGACCGCGATCACCCCCGGCACCACCGAGACCTCTGTGTTCCCGTTCGCCTGCACGCTGAGTGGTACGTCGCTGGGCGAGGTCGCGCGGGACCTGCTGCGTCGTGCGGTCGAGGCCGGCCCGCCCGCTTGATTCCGGACTTCTGCCGGTTGACTCCGGACTTCTGCCGGTCGGCGCAACGGCGAAACTCCGGGGTGGACCGGCAATACTCCCGAATCAACCGGCGGAACTACCGAATCAACGAGGCTGCTGCGGCAAGCCCTGGAGCTTGCCGGCGATGCCGCCCGCGGCGCGGAGGGCCACGCCCTCCTCGTAGTTGATGGTGGCCTGGGGACGGGCCCGCTCGGCCTCCTCGAGCGCGGCGAGGAGGATCTCGGCCGGCGGGGTGTCCGGCCACAGGTAGAGGGCCAGAGCGCCGGGGATCGAGTTGACCTCGTTGACGAACACCTCGGTGCCGTCGGAGAGGAAGTCGATGCGCACCACGCCGGTGAGGCCGGTGAGCTCGACGACCCGGGTGGCCAGGCCCTGGATGGTGGCCCGGAGCTCGGACGAGATCTCGGCTGGGAACTCACGGGGGGCGGCGGAAAGGCCCTCGGAGCGGACGTACTTCTCGCCGTAGGAGTAGATGGCGCCGCCCGTGCGCAGCGGCTTCTCGATCTCGGAGACCGCCAGCGTGGGCGCGGTGCGCACCGAGACGTTGAGGTCGAACAGCTCGGGCCGGTTCGGCTCGACCACGGCCCCGGCGCGCAGGTGCGGCGAGGTGGTGAGCAGCGCGACGGCGGTGTCCCAGTCCTCGACGACCTCGATCCCGATCGACGAGCCGCCGTAGCGCGGCTTGACGATGTAGGGCCCGTCGAACGGCAGCTTCTCGTCCGCCGAGAGGAGCACCCGCTTCAGCGCCGGTACGCCGGCCGCCTCCATGACGCCGCCGAACGCCAGCTTGTCCATGCCCAGGGCCGCGGCGGCCGGGGTGCCGCCGGTGTGGCGCAGCCCGGCCAGCTCGAAGAGCGCCTGCGAGCCACCGGCCTCGCCGGGACCGCCGTGGAAGCAGCTCATGACGGGCCCGGTCTCGAGCAGCTTGCCGCCGCCGAGGCCGCCCTCGAGGTAGAAGCCGGAGCCCTTCTTGGCCCCGATCCGCAGCTCGAGCCGCTTGGCTCCGGCCGGGACGAAGTTGACCTGGTCGGCGAAGTCGCGGGCCTCGAGGTTGTTGGGCACGAGGTACCAGTCCTCAGTCTTGGCCCAGTAGACGCACTGAACGTTGACGCCCGCAGCCGCGAGCACGCGCTCTGCCTGGAGACCGGTGAGGATGCTGATCTCGTGCTCGGCCGAGAGGCCACCGAAGACCACGGTCGCCCTGCTGACGGATGAGCTGATCACAGTCTCCAACCCTCTCAGTTAGACGCGCGACCGCCTAAATCACGGGTAGTGGTCCGGCAGGTCGTTCTCGTAGAGGACCACGTCGCCGGCCGCCGTCGCCGCCATGACGTGCCGGGCCGCCTCGTCACGGCTGCCGAACACCTGGGTCCGGCTCGCCTCTCCCGCGCTCAGCGCCGCCCGGTTGGTCCGGCCGACGATGACCAGCCGCATGTCCTCGCCGGCGGTGGCGGCCCGGGCGAAGTCGGCGTTGCGCCGCGCCTGCTCGGGTCCGAGCTCGATCATGCCGGGGGTGACCGTCCACACCGTGCCGCCCTCGCCGACGATCGCCCTGGCCCTTGCGAGGGCCTGCGCGGCACCCTCGGGGTTGGCGTTGTAGGTGTCGTCGATCACGGTGACGCCGGTGTCGAGCGCGGTGGTCTCGGCTCGATGGGGGGTGGCCGGCAGCGTGGGCAGTCGGTCGAGGATCACCCGGTCCGGTACGTCGAGCGCGAGCGCGAGCCCCACCGCGATCGCCACGTTGACCGGGTGGCCGACCTCGGCCGGCAGTGTCACCCGGTGCTCCTGGCCCGACAGGACGAGCAGCCAGCCGTCCGCGTCGCGGCGTACGACGACGTCGGCCATCACCCCTTCGGCCGTCGCGCACCGGATCACCCGCTTGGTGGCCGCCTCCCGGTCGGCGGCGTCGGCGAGCTCGGGGACGTCGACGTTGAGCACCACGGTCCGGGCGGGCTCGAGGATCTCGGACTTGGCCCGCACGATCGTGGCGCGGTCCTTCATCCGCTCGAGGTGCGCCTCGCCGATCGTCGTGATCGCCGAGACCTCCGGAGGGAAGAGCCGGCAGAGCCGGGCGATCTCGCCGGGGCCGTAGGTGCCCATCTCGGCGACGAACACGTCGGTGCCCGGCACCAGCCGGTCGTTGACCGCGCGGGCCAGCCCGAGCACGTTGTTGAAGCTGGCCGGGCTGGCCAGCACCGCCCAGCGGCCGGCGATCAGGTGCGCGGCGTAGTTCTTGGTCGAGGTCTTGCCGTAGGACCCGGTGATCGCGACCACCCGGGGGCCGACCTGCTTGATCCTCGCGGCGGCGGACACCTCGAACGTGCGGCCGAGGTGCTCCTCGAGGGGATGTGCCGCGAGCAGCGCCACCTCAGCGATCGGCAGCGCCAGGAGCGGCACCAGCGCGACCGCCTCGCCGAAGGCGATGAAGAAGCCCGTCACCACCACGTGCAGCGCGACGGTGATCGCCACCAGCCGCCGCACCCGGTGGGTCCACACCAGCTTCCGGCTCGGTCGCAGCAACGCGAGCCCGGGGGGCCAGAGCAGCCACACGACCGCGCCGACCAGGCCGACCAGCGGGATCTTCAGCCCGACGAGACAGAGGATGACGATCGCGCCGAGCGCGACGAGGTTGGCCGGCTGGGCCCGGCACCAGATCGCGGCCATGACGAAGAGGCGACCGGGCTCGTAGTGCTCGCGCTGCGCGACCCGCCACCAGCGCAGGTACGACGCCAGCGCGAGCAGCGAGATCGCCAGCGCCACCAGCACGTTGGCGGTTGAGCTCACGAGCTCGCCGCCTGCTCGACGATGGCGGTGCGGAGCGCGGCCGCCAGCGCGTCGTCGAGGAGGTGCCCGGAGCCGGGCACGACGACCAGCTCGGCACTGCTCCCGATGCGGGCCCGGGCCTGCTCGGCCATGGTCGCCCTCGCCGCCGTGTCGTGCTCGCCCCACACCATCGTCACCGGCAGCCCCGACGTCGCGAGAACGTCCAGAGCGTCGCCGTAGTCCTCGTTGACCGCCTTGACGAGCACCTCGCGCATCACGCCCTGGGCGGCGAGGTAGTCCGCCGAGCCGCGCTTGCGCCGCTCCTGCTCCATCCGCTCGTTGGAGATGAAGTGCCACTTGTTGAGGAACCGCATCGCGCGAAACCCGAGCGGCGGCTTGCTCGCCGCGGCCTGCGGACGCAGGAGAGGTACGCCGGAGAGGACGATGCCGCGCACCAGCTGGGGGTTGGCCGCGGCGAGCCGCACCGCAACCCGGCCGCCGAACGAGTGACCCACGACGACAGGACGGTCGCTGCCCTGCCGAGCGGCGTCCTCGAGGCACTCCCGCAACCACTCGGCGTACTCCCCGGTGCTCCAGCCCTCGTCGGGCGCCGGCGTCGCACCGAAGCCGGGCAGGTCGAGGGCAAGTGCGTCGAACCCCTCCAGCGTCGTGGCGAAGTCCGCACGGGTGCGGCCCCAGCCGTGCAGGGCGACCACGGAGGCGGGAGGCTCGCCGTACCGCTCGGCGAAGGCGCGCCCCCCCAACAGCGTCGTCAGCACAACCGAGACACTAGATGACATGCCAGCGAGTCCTGAGCACCCGTTGAGTCCCGCGACCGTGGCCGTGCGGGCGGGCCGGCCGCCGCACGAGCCCGACCAGCCGTTCAGCGTGCCGATCACCCTGGCGTCGACCTACGTCGCCGGCGGCGACCTCGAGTACGGCCGCTACGGCAACCCGACCTGGGCCGCCTTCGAGGACGCCGTCGGAGCACTCGAGGGCGGCCGTTGCCTGGCCTACTCCTCCGGCATGGCCGCCGCGACCAGCCTCCTGGACCTCGTGGCCCTCGGTGACAAGGTCGTCGTCCCGCGGCACTCCTACAACGGGGTGATCGTCACCCTCGACGATCTCGAGCTGCGCGGCCGCCTCAGCGTGACCCAGGTCGACATCACCGACACCGCGGCCGTCGTGGCGGCGTGCGAGGACGCCGCGCTGGTGTGGTTCGAGTCACCGACGAACCCGGCACTCGAGGTCGCCGACGTGCCGGCGATCATCGCAGCGGCGCACGACGCCGGCGCGCGCGTGGTGGTCGACAACACGTTCATGACCCCGCTGTTGCAGCGCCCGCTCGAGCAGGGTGCGGACCTGGTGCTGCACTCGGCGACGAAGTACCTCTCCGGCCACAGCGACCTGCAGATGGGTGCGGTCGTCACCAGGGACGAGGAGCTGTACGCCGTGCTCAAGGGACGTCGCGACGTCCAGGGCAACGTGCCCGGTCCGTTCGAGGCGTGGCTCGCGCTGCGCGGGCTGCGCACGCTGTCACTGCGGGTCGAGCGGGCGAGCGCGAACGCCGCCGAGCTCGCTCGTCGACTCGCCGGCCACCAGGTGCCGACCGAGGTCCGCTACCCCGGTGTGGGCGCGATGATCTCGATCGTGCTGCCCACCCCCGACCAGGCCGACCTGCTGGTCCGGGCAACGTCGCTGTGGGTCAACGCCACCAGCCTCGGTGGCGTCGAGTCGACCTTCGAGCGCCGGCGCCGCTGGAAGTCCGAGCCGACGAGCATCCCCGACGGCCTGGTGCGGCTGTCGGTCGGCATCGAGGACGTCGAGGACCTGTGGGCCGACCTCGAGCAGGCGTTGGACGGGCTGGCCGTCGGTGGCTGAGGTGCGAGGCCGTTGACGGCCGAGCCTCGAAGCCTCCGCAGGATCGACACCCCGGGGCGGGTCCCAGCCCCGGGTCGCCTGGCTTCGAGGCTCGGCGCTGGGGCGCCTCGCACCTCACCACCAGTGGGGTCACTCCATCTCGGCCTTGGTGTCGCGCGCCAGCGTCAGCTCCATCATCTCCTGCGCGGTGATCCGCCCGGAGACGACGTCGTCGACATACTGCGCCACCGGCGCGTCGCAGCCCGTGCGCTCGGCGAGGGCGCGCAGGGAAGCACAGGACTTCACTCCCTCGGCGACCTGGCGGGTGGAGGCGACGATCTCGTCGGAGGTCATGCCCTGACCCAGCTTCTCGCCGAAGCTCCGGTTGCGAGACAGCGGCGAGGAGCAGGTGGCCACCAGGTCGCCGAGGCCGGCGAGGCCCATCAGGGTGAGCGGGTTCGCGCCGAGCCTGGTCGCCAGCCGCGCGGTCTCGGCGAGGCCTCGGGTGATGACCGACGCGGTGGTGTTGTCCCCGAAGCCGAGACCGATGGCCATGCCGACGGCGAGGCCGACGACGTTCTTGTAGGCGCCGCCGAGCTCACAGCCGAGGACGTCGACCGAGGTGTAGGGACGGAAGGCCGGTGAGTGCACGCGGTCCTGCAGTCGCCTGGCGACGTCCTCGTCGGCACAGGCCACCACCGAGGCCGCGGGCTCGCGGCGGGCGATCTCCTTGGCCAGGTTGGGGCCGCTGATCACCGCGATCCGCTCGGGACCGGCTCCGGTCTCCTCGGCGATCACCTCGCTCATCCGCTTGAGGGTGCCGAGCTCGACCCCCTTCATCAGCGAGACCAGGACCGCGTCGGGAGCGAGGAACGGCACCCACTCGACGAGGTTGCTGCGAAAGGTCTGCGACGGCGTCGCGAAGATCACCACGTCCGCGCCATGGGCCGCCTTCTCCACGTCGTGGGTGGCCGAGATCGCCGGCGGGAGCTCGATGCCGGGGAGGTACTCCTCGTTCTCCCGTGAGTTGTTGATCGCCTCGGCGACCTCCTCGCGACGGGCCCAGATGGTCACGTCGTTGCCGCCGTCGGCGAGCACGATCGAGAACGCCGTGCCCCACGACCCGGCGCCGAAGACCGCGACCTTGGTCATGAGGCCTTGCCTCGCCGCCGGCCGCCCTTGTCGGGGTTGCCGAACTCGGCCACGCCTGCGGTGCGCGGGTTGAACCGCTCGGCCGGCGCGGTCTCGCCGCGCACCTCCTCGACCAGGCCGGTCAGCGCCGCCATGATCCGGTGGGTCGCCTCGGTGACCGAGGCCGGCGAGTCATCGAGCCCGGACAGGTCGACCGGCTCGCCCACCTTCATCGTGATCAGCTTGCGCGGGAACAGGTCCGGCTTCTTCGCGTACGGCGCCAGCAGCTCCTGCGCGCCCCACTGACCGATCGGGATTACCGGCGCACCGGTGGCGAGGGCGATCCGGGCAGCACCCGACTTGCCGACCATCGGCCACAGACCCGGGTCACGGGTGATCGTGCCCTCGGGGTAGACCACGACGATCTTGCCTGCCCGGACGGCGGCCACGGCTGCGTCGTAGGCGCCGGTGGCGTTCCTGGTCGCGCGGTAGACGGGGATCTGGCCGGCCGCCTTGAGGAAGAAGCCGAGCAGCTTGTTCTTGAACAGTCCGTCCTTCGCGAGGTAGCGCGGGATCCGGCCGTGGTCCCACACGATGTGCGCCACGATCAGCGGGTCGACCTCGGAGATGTGGTTGACCACGAGGATGGCGCCACCTTCGGCCGGGATCCGCTCACTGTCGATCCACCGGTGCTTCGTGGTCGCGAGCAGGATCGGCCGCACGATGGGCACCGCGAGCCACCATGCCCACCCGCGTCGGCCTTCCTGGAAATGCCGGACCTTCACGCGCGACAGGCTACTTGCTGGTCACCGGGACGGGACCGGCTGCGAGGATGCGAGCGATGCAGAAGTACGTCGCGCTGGTCCCGGTGAAACCTCCCGCGCTCGGCAAGTCGCGGTTGGTGGGGCTGACCGACGAGGACCGGAGCGCGCTGGCGGCCGCGTTCGCGCTCGACACCGTGGCGGCGTGCCTTGCCGCCTCCTGCATCGAGGAGGTGCTGGTCGCCACCGACGACGCGACGTTCTCCGTCGAGCTCGCGGGCCTCGGCGCGGTGACGATCCCAGACGGCGTGGCGATGGACCTCAACGGCACCCTCCGGCAGTCCGCCGCCGAAGCACGCCGCCGCTGGCCCGGGCTGGTGCCGGTCGCACTCACCGCCGACCTCCCCGCACTGCGCCCCGAGGACCTCGACGAGGCGCTCGGCCTGGTCGGCCCGGACGAGCCGGCGTACGTCGCGGACGCCGACGGCCTCGGCACCACGCTCTACACCGCGGCCCACGACGTGTTCGACCCGCGCTTCGGACCGGGCTCGGCACTCGCACACGACGCCACCGGCGCTCGCGCCATCGCGGCGGAGCTGCCTCGGCTGCGCCGCGACGTCGACGACCTCGAGGATCTCGACGACGCGCTGGCCATGGGCGTCGGACCCCGGACAGCAGAACGGGCTGCCACCCTCGGATGAGGGGGCAGCCCGCCCTGGCTGCTGCTAGCGCTTCTTCGCGGCCTTCTTCGCCGGGGCCTTCTTCGCGGGCGCCTTCTTCACGGCCTTCTTCACGGCCTTCTTCGCCGGAGCCTTCTTGGCCGGCGCCTTCTTCACGGCCTTCTTCACGGCCTTCTTCGCCGGAGCCTTCTTCGCCGGGGCCTTCTTCACGGCCTTCTTCGCGGTCGCCTTCTTCGCGGTCGCCTTCTTGGCCGGAGCCTTCTTGGCCGGAGCCTTCTTGGCGGCGGCCTTCTTGGCCGGAGCCTTCTTCGCCGCCTTCTTCACGGCCTTCTTCGCGGTCGTCTTCTTGGCGGTGGCCGTCTTGGCAGCCTTCTTGGCGGTCTTCTTGGCGGCGGTGGTCTTGCGAGTCGTCGTCTTCTTCGCCGGTGCGGCGGCCGCGGCGACACGGGCGACGGTCGGGGCCGCAGCCTCCTCGACCAGCTTCGGCAGCTTCTTGGCGCCCGAGACGACGTTCTTCAGCTCCTGGCCGGCGGTGAACTTCGGCACCGTCGTGGCCTTGGCCTTGATGCGCTCGCCGGTCTGCGGGTTGCGGACCATGCGTGCGTTGCGGACACGCTTCTCGAAGGAGCCGAAGCCCGTGATGGCCACCTTCTCGCCCTTGGCAACCTCACGCGTGATGGTGTCGAGGACAGACTCGAGAGCGTGGCGGGCGGCCTTCTTGTTACCGCCGAACCGCGACGACAACGCGTCGATCAGTTGATTCTTGTTCACGAGCTTCCCTTTCGGATGTCTCTTCTTGAATCGGGGCAGGTGCTCCGCTTCATGGAAGGCAACCTAGGAAAACCGAGCGTTACTCACAATGACCACGCCGCACGAAACGTCATCTTTTTCGCGCTGCCCCAGACCACCGTTTGCGCGCAGCACACGCACACGCACGACGTGCGACCGCATCGTCGTCATCGCGACCCACGCATTCGCCGCACTCACGGAGGCGTCGATTTCCCAAGCAGAGATGGGAAATCGAGCACTTAGGGTGATCGCATGAAGCCATCGACTCGTGCGGAGGTCGAGCAGTGGTGGCGGCGCCTCTTCGGCGTCGACGACGCGTTGTGGTCGTCAGTCACTGTGTTGCATCCGCACCGAGAGCTCGGCGACTACGAAGGCTGGTACGTCGCGTGGCGCGATGCCGGTGTGCACGTGTCGGCACCGGCGAGCGCACACGTCGACGACGTCGCGTCACTCACCAACGAGCGCGTGACGACGCTCCAGGACGCGAGCTTCTGGAACGCGTTCGCCGACGCGCGCGCGCTCGAGGTGATCGGTCCGAGCACACACTTCTACCTCGACGAGGACCCGGGTCCGGCCGACGGCGTCGTCGACCTCACCGACAAGGAGCTCACCCGGCTGCGGGCCACGGTGCGACCCGAGGAGTGGGACGAGGGCGGGATGGCCGACGAGCCGCCGCCACCGGTTCGCTTCGGCATCATCGAGGACGGTGTGCCGGTCGCCGTGGCCGTCCTCAACGAGTGGCGTGACGGAGCCGCCGACATCGGCGTGGTCGTCGCACCGTCACACCGCGGCCGCGGGCTCGCGGCCGTCGTCGGCCGCCACGCCGCCTCGTACGCCATCCGCCAGCAGGGCATCGCGCGCTGGCGCGCGGCTACCACCAACCTCGCGTCGTCGCGCACGGCGCAGCGGCTCGGCTTCGAGCCCTACGCGACCCAGCTCGCGGTCAGGCGTGGATCGTCGACGGCTTGAACGACGGCCGCCTCGCCTCGAACGCCGCGATGTCGTCCTCGTGGCCCAGCGTGATGCCGACGTCGTCGAGACCCTCGAGCAGCCGCCAGCGCGTGTAGTCGTCGATGTCGAAGGAGTCCTCGATCGCGTCGATGCCGGAGCCCGCCTTGACCGTGCGCGACTCGAGGTCGACGGTGATGAGCCCGCCGGGGTTGTCGTCGAGGAAGTCCCAGAGCCGCTGGACGAGCTTCTCCTCGACCCGGGCCGCGAGCAGCCCGGCCTTGCCGGAGTTGCCCCGGAAGATGTCGCCGAACCGCGACGAGAGCACGACCCGGAAGCCGTGGTCCATCAGCGCCCACACGGCGTGCTCGCGCGAGGAGCCGGTGCCGAAGTCGGGGCCGGCGACGAGCACCGAGCCGGCGGCGTACTCCGGCCGGTTGAGGATGAAGTCGGGGTCGTTGCGCCAGGCCGCGAACAGTCCGTCCTCGAAGCCGGTGCGCGTGACCCGCTTGAGGTAGACCGCGGGGATGATCTGGTCGGTGTCGACGTTGCTGCGCCGCAGCGGAACGCCGACGCCGGTGTGAGTGGTGAACGGCTCCATCAGCTCTGCGCTCCGATCGGGGCGAGGTCGGCGGGTGAGGAGAGGGTCCCGCGGATCGCCGTCGCGGCAGCGACCGGCACCGACACCAGGTGGGTGCGCCCGCCCTTGCCCTGGCGGCCCTCGAAGTTGCGGTTGGACGTCGACGCGCTGCGCTCGCCGGGCTCGAGGGTGTCGGGGTTCATGCCCAGGCACATCGAGCAGCCGGCGCCGCGCCACTCCGCGCCCGCCTCCTTGAAGATCACGTCGAGCCCCTCGTCCTCGGCCTGGAGCCGGACGCGCACCGAGCCCGGTACGACGAGCAGCCGCGTGTCCTTGTCGACCTGCCGGCCCTTGACGATCTCGGCGGCGAGGCGCAGGTCCTCGATGCGGCCGTTGGTGCACGAGCCGACGAAGACCGTGTCGACCTTGATGTCGCGCATCGGGGTGCCGGCCTCGAGTGCCATGTACTGCAGCGCCTTCTGCGCCGCGACGCGGTCCTGGGGGTGCTCGAAGTCGTCGGGGCTCGGGACGCTGGAGCCGAGCGGCACGCCTTGTCCGGGGTTGGTCCCCCAGGTGACGAACGGCGTCATCGCGCTGGCGTCGAGGACGATCTCGTCGTCGTACTCGGCGTCGGGGTCGGTGAACAGCGTCTTCCAGTAGGCGAGAGCGGCGTCCCACTCCTCGCCCTTGGGCGACTCGGGGCGGCCCTCGAGGTAGTCGAAGGTCGTCTGGTCGGGCGCCACCAGGCCGGCCCGGGCGCCCCACTCGATGCTCATGTTGCACACCGTCATCCGGCCCTCCATCGAGAGCTCCTCGATGGCCTGGCCGCGGTACTCGACGATGTACCCCTGTCCGCCGCCGGTGCCGGTGTGGGCGATCAGGGTGAGCACGAGGTCCTTGGCGGTGACTCCGTCGGGGAGCGAGCCGTTGATGGTGACCGCCATCGTCTTCGGTCGCGCCTGGGGCAGCGTCTGGGTGGCGAGCACGTGCTCGACCTCCGAGGTGCCGATCCCGAACGCGAGGGCGCCGAACGCGCCGTGGGTGCTGGTGTGGCTGTCGCCGCAGACGATCGTCATGCCGGGCTGGGTGAGACCGAGCTGTGGGCCGACGACGTGCACGATGCCCTGGTCGAGGTCGCCGAGCGGGTGCAGCCGGATGCCGAACTCCTCGGCGTTCTTGCGCAGCGTCTCCACCTGGGTGCGGGAGACCGGGTCCTTGATCGGCTTGTCCCAGTCGAGCGTCGGGACGTTGTGGTCCTCGGTCGCCAGGGTCAGGTCGGGGCGGCGTACCGTCCGCCCGCTGAGCCGGAGCCCCTCGAAGGCCTGCGGGCTGGTGACCTCGTGGATGAGGTGGAGGTCGATGTAGAGCAGGTCGGGCTCACCGGCCTCCGAGCGCACGACGTGCTCGTCCCAGACCTTCTCCGCCAGTGTCCTGCCCATGACCACTCCCTCGTGACCCGTTCCATCCAACCCGTCGAGTGTAGCCCTTGCATCCCATGATCTGAGACGGCAGTATTGATATATGGACAGCACTGGCAACGGCGGCTCGGGCGTCGGCGTACTCGACAAGGCCGCCCTCGTGCTCACCGCGCTGGAGTCCGGGCCGGCCACCCTGGCCGGCCTCGTCGCGGGCACCGGTCTGGCCCGGCCGACCGCGCACCGGCTGGCCGTGGCCCTCGAGCACCACCGGCTCGTGGCCCGCGACATGCAGGGCCGGTTCGTCCTCGGCCCCCGGCTCTCCGAGCTGTCCGCGGCCGCCGGCGAGGACCGGCTGCTGGCCACCGCCGGCCCGGTGCTGGCCCGGCTGCGCGACATCACCGGCGAGTCCGCCCAGCTGTGGCGGCGCCAGGGGGACGTCCGCGTCTGCGTGGCCGCCGCCGAGCGCCCCTCCGGGCTCCGCGACACGATCCCGGTCGGCTCGCAGCTGACCATGCGCGCCGGCTCCGCCGCACAGGTGCTGCTCGCGTGGGAGGACCCCGAGCGAATGCACCGCGGTCTGCAGAACGCCGCGTTCTCGGCCGCGGCGCTGTCCGGCGTACGCCGTCGCGGGTGGTCCCAGTCGGTCGGCGAGCGCGAGCAGGGCGTGGCCTCGGTGTCTGCGCCGGTCCGCTCCCCCAGCGGCAAGATCATCGCCGCGGTCTCGGTCTCCGGCCCGCTCGAGCGGCTCTCCCGCCAGCCCGGCCGGATGCACGCCCCCGCCGTCCTCGCCGCCGCCGAGCGCCTCTCGGAGTCGCTGCGCCGCGCGGCCGCCGCCGACTCGGCCTGACCTCGGCTACGCCCAGCCCAGCTCGATCGCTGCGAGCAGCAGCGCGCCGGTGCTCTCGTTGTCGTTGATGCGACCGTCGCGGAGCATGGCGCGGACCTCGTCCCAGGCGAAGGCGTCGACGGCACCGATCCCCTCGCCCTCGTCGTAGGTCGTCGAGGTGCGGGTCAGGTCCCGCGCGAGGAACACCTCGATCCTGGACCGGGCCACGCCGTTGAGCCCCCACTGACCGCCGAGGTGGTCCCAGCGGGCGGCGACGTACCCGGTCTCCTCGGCGAGCTCGCGCTCGGCCGCCGGCCGCAGCTCCTGTCCGTCGCTGCCACCGGCCGGCACCTCCCACGAGGTGCCGGTGGTGTAGCGGTCGCAGTGGACCAGGACGACGCGCTCGTCGGCGGTGACGGGGACGACGAACACGGCGGGCTGCCGCACCTCGAGCAGCCCATACATCCCCGGCGTCCCGTCGGGCCGCGTCACCTCGTCCTCGAGCACGCGGATGTAGTGGTTCGCATAGACCTCGCGGCTCGACCGCTGCTGCCAGCTCACCTGTGCCAGTAAACCGGGGTCGACGCCGATGCACTGCGCAGGACGGGCAGCGGTGACCTTTCAACCTCTGCTCGCCCGAGACAGGTTGATCACCCACCACCCCCTCGGCGTCTCGGCGGGAGCGAAGCGACCCGGTCTTTCCGAGCGCAGCGAGGCGCCCGGCGATCGGCCTGGTGGCCCCGACGACAGCCCCGGGAGCGAGCACCAGCGAGCGACCGGGGCTGCTGCGGGCGAAGCCCGCGTCGTCGGGGACATCCAGGCCGAAGCTCGCCGGGGTATCAGAAGAGCGCATCCTGCTCGATCTCGAGCAGCGTCTGCTTGCGGTCGAGGCCACCGGCGTAGCCGGTGAGCGTGCCGTTGGCGCCGATCACCCGGTGGCACGGGATCACGATCGGGATCGGGTTGCGGCCGTTGGCCAGGCCGACCGCGCGCGAGGCGGCGTTGGACTTGCCGAGCCGGTGCGCGATGTCGCCGTAGGACGAGGTCTCGCCGTAACCGATCTCGCGCAGCGCCTTCCACACCTGCTGCTGGAACTCGCTGCCGACCGGGGCCAGCGGGAGGTCGAACTCCTTGAGGTCGCGGTCGAAGTACGCGCGGAGCTGGCGCGCGGCCTCGACGAGCAGTGGGTTGTTGTCGTCGCGGTCGCCGCGCGGGCGGCCGTCGTGGCTCTCTCCGACGCTGGGGAACGGCGAGAACTCGATCTGGGTGATGGCGCCGTCGTTCTCGACGATGCGGAGCGCGCCGACGGGGCTGTCGATGACGGTCCAGGACATGTCAGTTCTCCCTGCTGGTGGTGGGGTCGGTGGGGTCGGTGTCGGGGACGGCGGGCATGAGGGTGTTCCAGAGGTGCAT
This sequence comes from Nocardioides sp., assembly GCF_036274455.1. Classification (GTDB taxonomy): domain Bacteria; phylum Actinomycetota; class Actinomycetes; order Propionibacteriales; family Nocardioidaceae; genus Nocardioides. Next base: position 20,227 of record NZ_DASUFR010000049.1, read on the forward strand.
GAGCGCGTAGGAGCGCCACGGCCGCCACCGCTCGCTGTCCGCGATGACCCGGTCGGGCTCGTGGCCGAGGTCTGCGACCGCACGCCGGACGCCGACGTCGGTGGGCAGGAACACGTCGGGGTGGCCGAGGGCCCGCATGGCGACGTAGTCGGCGGTCCACGGGCCGATGCCGGGCAGGGCGAGCAGCGCCGCCCGGACCTCCTCGCGGTCGGCGCCGCGGTCGAGCGCGACGTCGTCATCGGCGAGGGCACGGGCCAGCCCGGTCAGGGCGCGACCGCGGCTGCGGGGCATCGGCAGCTCCTCGGGGTCGACCTCGGCCAGCGTCGCGGCGGACGGGAAGAGGTGGGTGAGGCCGGGGATGTCGGTGTCGACGGGGGTGCCGTACGACGCGACCAGGCGGCCGGTGACGGTCCGGGCGCCGGTGACGCTCACCTGCTGGCCGACGACGGTGCGGACCGCGGTCTCGTCGCCGTCGGCCTGGCCGGGCACCCGGAGCCCGCGGGTGCGGCGGACCAGCGGCCCGATCACGGCGTCGCCGAGGAACTGGTCGTCGACGGCCGTCGGGTCGCAGTCGGCGTCGACCATCCGGCGGGCTCGTTCGACGGCGGCCGTGGTGTCGCGGAGGTCGTGGAGCCGGAACTCCGCGGCCACGAACGCCGTCTGGCCGGGCGTCGGCGCGTCGTCCAGCTCGAGACGGACCGTGCCCGGGCCATGAGGGAGGTCGAGGGTGCGGGCGTACCAGCCCGGCCCGGCCGCCTCGACGCCCGGCACCACGTGGAAGGCGAGGTAGTCGAGCAGCGCCCGGCCGGCGAACGGCGTGCGGACCGCGAGCCGCATGGTGACCGTGCCGTGCGCCGGCGTCCCGCGGCGGCGGCCGCGCAGCTCGCTGGGCGTGGCGTCGTAGACCTCGCGCACGGTGTCGTTGAACTGGCGGATGCTGGAGAAGCCGGCGGCAAATGCGACGTCGCTGAAGGGCAGTTCGGTGGTTTCGATGAGAACCCGCGCGGTTTGGGTGCGCTGGGCTCTGGCCAAGGCCAACGGGTTGGCACCGACCTCGGCCTGCAGCAGCCGTTCCAGCTGGCGGGTGGTGTAGCCCAGGCGGCTGGACAACCCGGTCACACC
>NZ_DASUFR010000050.1:0-3614 GCF_036274455.1 Nocardioides sp.
CACCGAGTTCAGGGTCGCCCGCATGGAGCGCCAGGCGGACGGCAGCTACAAGAAGGTCTACGTCACGATGCGGCGTCCGGTGACCACCATCGAGCGCGACCCGGCGCGCGCCGGCGGGCGGTTCTGGGAAGGCGACTGATCGAATCCCAGCGTGGGCTCGCAACCCGGGGCTGGGACGTCACCACCCGCTGATCGAGCTTGTCGAGATCCCCGCAGCCAGCGCTGGTAGGCGTCCCCTCACGAACTCAGTGGGGTCGGGTGCCTTCAATGCGGAGGTCTCGACAGGCTCGACCGGCGGTGGTGCGATCCCGGCGCCGGCCTCAGCCGCCGTCGTCGCTGCTGCCGGCGTCCTCGGCGGTGAGCAGGTCCTGTGCGAGCGTGGTCACGGTGTCCATGTCCGGTCCGACCACGACCGCGGAGGTGCCCGAGAGCGCCTTGGCCACGGCGTCGCCGATTGTGCCGGTGTAGGCCGACCACTTCCCGGTGCCGTAGCTGCTCAGGTCGACGTTGCCGGCCGGCTGGGCGCCCTCGAGGTACTGGTGGACGATCCCCTCGACCGACTTCTTGGACTGTGCGAGCGTCACGTCGGCGCCGTTCGCGTCGGTCAGGCGGATCCACCACTGCCCGCCCCGCTTGGGGGAGTAGGTCGCCTTCGTGACCGTCCATCCGGCGGGTACGCCGGAGGGGACCAGGGCCGGGAACCCGTCGCGGATCGCGTCCTTGACGGCCTTGTCGATGATCGGCGACGGCACCGGATCCCCGCTGTCGGACGGCGTCGCGGACGACGACTCGGTGGCCGACGGGGTCGGGCTGGCCGCAGGCGACGTGGAGCCGGAGGTGGGGTCGGTGGCGGTGGGGCTGTCCCCGTCCTCGTCGCCACACCCCACGACAGTGACGGCGACCAGCGCCAGCCCTGCCACTGCCTTCGGGATCCCGTGCATGCGTCCAGTGTGCCTTGTGATCCCACCGCTGAGCTTCACAACCTTGCCGACGGCGACCAACCTTCGCCGGTTCCGTTCCGTCGGGAAGAGGGCGGCAGGATGGCTTCGTCGCCGGACGAGTTTTGTGAAAGTTGTGACCAATGGGGCAGTTGTGGACTTAGAATCGGACAGGGCACACTGCTCCAGCGACACCGTCGATCCTCGGAGGCACACCACCATGACGGCCCTTCCCCCCGTCAGCAGCCGTCCCGCCGTCGTCCGGTCCCGGATGCGCGTGGCGTCGATCGCGGCCCTCATCGTGGGCCTGCTGGTCGCCGGGACCGCGCTCGCGGTGGCGGGCTCGGACCGGAAGGCCGACGAGTACGGCCAGATGGGGGCCAGCCCGGTCCCGGTGCCCAGCCCGGTCACCGGCCCGACGTCGTTCCGGGTGAGCTCGTTCAACGTGCTCGGCTACGACCACACCGAGCGGGGTGGCACCAAGAAGGGGATGGCCAACGGCGCGGTCCGGATGAAGTGGGGCGTGCAGCTGCTCAAGAGCCACCAGGTCGACGTGGTGGGGCTGCAGGAGTTCCAGCCGCCGCAGTACGACAAGTGGGTCAAGAAGGCCTCTGGGCTCTACGACATCTTCCCCGGCTACTCCGACACCGTCGGCTTCCTGCGCAACTCGATCGCCTGGCGCAAGGACAAGTTCCAGCTGGTCAGCACCACCTGGATCAAGCTGCCCTACTTCCACGGTGACGTGCTCCGCATGCCGGTGGTCCTGCTCCAGTCGCTGCAGACCGGCCAGCAGATCTACTTCATGAACTTCCAGAACCCCGCCGACGTGCGTGGCAACGCGCTGAAGTGGCGGCTGATCGGCCAGCGGCTCCAGATCGCCCTGGTCAACCAGCTGAGGAACAGCAACAACCTGCCCATCGTGTGGACCGGCGACATGAACTCCAAGCGCCAGGTCTTCTGCCGGGTCACCAAGCAGGCCGGCATGGTGGCCGCCAGCGGCGGCTTCCGCAGTCCCACGACCTGCCAGGCGCCAAAGGGCATGGTCGTCGACTGGATCTTCGGCTCGCAGGTGCAGTTCTCCAACTACGTCCAGGACCGCAGCCGCAAGGTGGCGCGGACGACCGACCACCACCTGCTCGTGGCCGACGCGCTCGTCCAGCCGGTCGAACCGGTGATCCCGCCGCCTCCGCCGCCTCCGCCGCCCACCGTGACCCCGACGCCTCCCACGCCGACCGCCACGACCACGCTGACGCCGAGCCCCTGAAGGTGATCCTGGCCACGGCGGGCCAGGTGAACGCTCGGTAACCTCGGCGCCATGCCGCGCCTGTGCGAGACCGATGGACTGACCGAGGACCAGACCGAGATCCTCAAGGCGGTCCGCACCTTCGTCGAGGAGCAGATCATCCCGGTGGCGACCGAGCTCGAGCACGCCGACGAGTACCCCCAGGAGATCGTCGACGGGCTCAAGGAGCTCGGCATCTTCGGGCTCACCATCCCCGAGGAGTACGACGGCCTCGGCGAGTCGCTGCTGACCTACGCGCTGTGCGTCGAGGAGATCGCGCGCGGCTGGATGAGCGTCTCCGGCGTCATCAACACCCACTTCATCGTCGCCTACATGCTGATGCGGCACGGCACCGAGGAGCAGAAGAAGAAGTACCTGCCCCGGATGGCCGCCGGCGAGGTGCGCGGCGCCTTCTCGATGTCCGAGCCGGGGCTCGGGTCCGACGTCTCGGCGGTCAAGACCAAGGCCGTCCGGGACGGTGAGAGCTGGCGCATCGATGGCCAGAAGATGTGGCTGACCAACGGCGGTACGTCGAACCTGGTCGCCACCCTCGTCCGGACCGGCCGAGAAGATGGGCAGAGCGGGGAGGAGTCGCCCTACCGGTCGATGACAACCTTCCTCGTCGAGAAGGAGGAGGGGTTCGGCGAGACCGCTCCTGGGCTCACCATTCCCGGCAAGATCGACAAGATGGGCTACAAGGGCGTCGACACCACCGAGGCGGTCTTCGAGGGCTACCGGACCACCGACGAGCAGATCCTCGGTGGCAGGACCGGCCAGGGCTTCTACCAGATGATGGACGGAGTCGAGGTCGGCCGGGTCAACGTCGCGGCGCGCGCGTGCGGCATCGCCAACCGGGCCTTCGAGCTCGCGATCGCCTACAGCCAGCAGCGCGAGACCTTCGGCAAGCCGATCGCCGAGCACCAGGCGATCCTGTTCCGGCTCGCAGAGATGGCGACCAAGGTCGAGGCCGCGCACGCCATGATGGTCCGGGCCGCCCGCATGAAGGACAAGGGCGAGCGCAACGACGTCGAGGCCGGGATGGCCAAGATGCTCGCCTCGGAGTACTGCAACGAGGTCGTCCAGGATTCCTTCCGCATCCACGGCGGCTACGGCTACTCCAAGGAGTACGAGATCGAGCGCCTCTACCGTGAGGCGGCGTTCATGCTCATCGGTGAGGGCACCAGCGACATCCAGAAGATGATCATCGGTCGGTCGTTGCTCAAGGACTACAAGCTGCGCTGAGGCCCCCGGCGCCGAGCCGTCACGATGGCTGAGGTGCGAGGCGCCCCGGCGCCGAGCCTCGAAGCCGGGTGACTCGGGGCTGGGACTCAGCCACCGGCGCGGGCGGCTCGCCACTCGGGGGCGAGGATGCTCCAGATCTCGGTGTCCCACCA
>NZ_DASUFR010000051.1:0-12975 GCF_036274455.1 Nocardioides sp.
TGCCGAAGCAGTGCGCGGCCGACTCGTCCGAGCCCGTTGATCGCGATCCTCATGGTCAAGCTCTCCCTCCGTGGGCCGCCCGGCCCTCTGGTTCCACGCTCGGTCATCCGCCCGGGCCGGGGCAGGGTCATGCGTCCTCGCGGGGGTGGACCAAAGGTCCTGCTACTGGGTGCGCCGGAAGTTCGTCGAGGGCGGCCCGTGAAGACCTGGCCCGGTGGGTTCGCACCGCATCTCGGCGTCCTGGTCACGAACTTGCGGCTCTTCTGACGCTTCCGTGGTTGCCCGCGCGCCTACCGGATTGCGTCGATGGGTTCGCCGAGGGAAATCGGCACCTGGTGCCGGAGATCCTCGGCTAAGGCCGGCCCCCAGCGGTGCCCACCAGCTCTCGCCAGCTCGACTCGATGCCGTCCGCAAGCACCTCGAGGTCGTCGACGTCACGATCACCGGTGAGCCCGAAGGTGAGGTGCCCGCAGTAGGTGAACATCGCGACGCCCACCCGGACCCGGTCGGCGACGGGGACGTAGGGCAGGAACGCCTCGGCGCGGCGGCCCAGGCAGGCCAGCGGCACGGTCGGCCCCGGGACGTTGGTCGTCACGGTCGCCACCTGGTGCTGGGGGACGCTCAGCAGCAGCCGCATCGCCCGGCCCAGCAGTACATACGGCACCGCGGCGGCCAGCCGCTGGATCCACAACCCGGCCTGGGGCTCACCGGCCCGTCGCAGCCGGGCCATCCGGTCATGGACGGCCACCACCCGCCGGACCGGTGACTCCAGGTCGACCGGCAGGTCGGCCAGGACCAGCGTGACCCTGTTGTCCGGCGCGGCTGCGCTCCGGCCGGCCCATGCGGAGACCGGGACGAGCGACCGGAGCGCGCGAGGGTGCGGCTCGAGCCCGCGCCGCTCGAGGAGGGCGCGGAAGCCGCCCGCCACGCACGCGAGCGCAACGTCGTTGAGGGTCACCTCCAGGCCGCGGCGCAGGTCGCGCACCGACTCGATCTCGACCGTCCGCCAGGCATACCTGCGCCCGGTCCGGAGGGTGCCCATGACCGACGGCCCGTGGACCGGCGCCAGGGCTCCGGTGAGCGCGAACCCGCCCCGCACGGCTCGCAGGGCCTCGTCGACCTGGGCGGTCCCGGTGCGGGCCTTCGGGATGCCGACCTCGTGGCGCGGGCGCTCGGGCTCGACCCTGTCGTAGACGAGCCGGAGCAGCTCGGTCCCGGACACGCCGTCGGCCAGCGTGTGGTGGACGCGGCAGACCAGGGCCCACCGGCCGCCGGCCACCCCGTCGACGACGGTCATCTCCCAGAGCGGCCGGCACCGGTCCATCCGCGCGTCCATGACCTCGCCCACGAGCTCGGCCAGCTCGACCTCACTCCCGGGCCGCGGCAACGCCCGAGCGACGACGTGCTGGTCGAGGTCGAAGCCCGGGTCGTCCACCCACGCCGGTGCCCGGAGGTCGAGCGGCGCGGGCCTGACCCGCTGCCGGTAGCGGGGTGCGAGCTCCAGCCGGCTCGCCACGAGTTCCCGCACCTCCTCCACCGACGGAGCCGATCCCTCGAGCACCGCGCACGACCCGATGACCATGCTGCACTCCGGGTCCGCATCCTCCGCGGCGAGGAACGCCGCAGACAGTGGGCTCAGCCGATCCATCGTCGACACCTCGGTCCGGCAGTTGTGGCGCGGGGGCGTGTCAGGCCTCGCGCGAGATGGGGCAGGTCAGGCAGCGCGGCCCACCGCGACCACGCCCGAGCTCGGAGCCGACGACGGGCAGGACCGTGATGCCGTGCTCCTCGAGGTAGTGGTTGGTGGTCGTGTTGCGTTCGCAGCCGAGGACGACGCCTGGGGCGACGGCGAGGAAGTTGTTGCCGTCGTCCCACTGCTCACGCTCGGCGGCGCGGCGGTCCATCGGCACCTTGAGCGCCCGGACCTCGTCGACCTGCAGCGCGAAGGACAGCTCGCGGAAGAGGTCGTCGTTCTCGTGGAAGGCCAGGCCGCCCCGCTCGGGTGTCACGTGCCACGAGCGGAGCGTCTCGGGCAGGTATGGGTACACCGAGTACGCATCGCGGTCGACCTGGGTGAGTGCCGTGTCGAGGTGCATGAATGCGCGCTCCTTCGGCAGCTCGACCACGATCACCCGCTCGGCGGTCCCGGTCTCGAACAGCCGCTGCGAGAGCAGCTCGATGCCCTGTGACGTGGTCCGCTCCCCCATCCCGATCATCACGGCCCGGTGGCCGAGAACGGCGACGTCGCCGCCCTCGACCGTGGCCGGGAGATGCACGGCCGAGTCGTTGCCGTAGAGGAAGGTCGGCGGCGCGGACCGGAACATCGGGTGGAAGTTGTAGACCACCCGCGAGTTGATCGTCTCCCGCTGCCGGGCCTCCTTCGCCATCGGGTTCACCGACAGGGCGCCGTAGATCCAGGCCGAGTTGTCCCGCTGGAAGAGGTGGTTCGGCAGCGGCGACAGGATGAAGTCGTCCGGCGCGGCGCTCTGCAGCAGCAGGCTCGGGATGTCCACCCAGGCTTCGACGTCGCGCTTGGTGAGCCCTCCGATGAGGATCTCCGCGAGCCGCGCGGCGGGGTAGGTGCGCACCAGCTCGCCGATCGCGCCGGCCAGCATCTGGCCGAACCGCTCATGGGTCGCCAGCCGCGTGGCCACGAACTCTCTGGCGTCGTCGACGTCGAGGGCCTCGGCCAACAGGTCGGCGAAGTGGTGCACCACGACCCCCTGGTCGACCAGCTGCTTGGCGAAGAGGTCGTGCTCCTCGCGGGCCCGCTCCGCCCACAGCACGTCGTCGAAGAGCATCGAGTCGACGTTGCTCGGGGTGAGTCGGGAGAGCTCGGTGCCCGGTCGGTGCACGACCACCTCACGCAGCCGGCCCACCTCCGAGTTCACGCTGAACACGTCCGGGCTCCTACTTGTACGGCGGCACGTCGGCCGGCTCGGTCATGTGCTTGCGCTGCAGCGCGTAGACCGGGATGCCGACCAGGAACGCACCGGCGGTCATGAGGAACGGACCCCAGTAGACGTACCAGTCGTTGCCGGTGTTCCGGGAGTAGTAGATGAACGCCACCGAGAGCCCGAACGCGACGACCGTCGCGGCGAGGTCGCGGACGAGCACCCAGGTGCTCGGGACCTGGCCGTCGCGGATCCGCCAGATCGCCTGCACCAGCGCCGAGAACGCGTAGGGCACGGCGGCCGTGATGCCGGTCATGAGCACCAGCGTGGTGAACACGGTCGCGCCGTCGGTGCCGGCGTAGCTGACCAGCACGGCCACGGAGGCGAGGAAGGTCGAGGCGACGATCCCGAACCACGGCATGCCGCGCGAGGACTCCTTGACGAAGGCCCGCGGGAAGAGCCCGTTGCGGGCCGCTGCCAGCGGCATCTCCGCGCAGATCATGGTCCACCCGTTGAGGGCTCCGATGCCGGACAGCACGACGGCCAGCGCCACCAGGTCACCGGACCAGGTGCCGCCGAAGATGTGGTCGCTCGCCGCGGCGTACGACGCCTGGTTGGCGTCGGATGCCAGCGCCGTGGCCGGCAGGATGCCGAAGATCGCGATCAGCGAGAGCATGTAGACCACCGCGCTCACCGCGGTGCCGCCCAGGGTGGAGCGGGGGACGTTCCGCTCGGGGTTGCGGACCTTGGCGGCGGTGACCGCCGCGGCCTCGACCCCGAGGTAGCTGAACAGGCAGATGGCGGCCGCGCCACCGATGGCCGACAGGCTGGTGTCACCACTGGTGTTCCACGGCGTGAAGTTGCCGCTGTCGATGAACAGCAGGCCGACCGTGGCCATGAACAGCAGCGGGACGAACTTGGTCACCGTCGTGAAGACCTGGAACGCGCTGAGGTTGCGCACGCCGGTGAGGTTGATCGCCGCCGGGATCCACAGTCCGGCCAGTGCGATCAGGATCGACCCCCACTTCGCGCTGTCCTTGTTGACGAAGTGCTCGACGTAGAACACCCAGCCGACCGCGATGGCGGCGTTGCCCGCCCACGCGGTGATCCAGTAGGACCACGCGTTGACGAAGCCCCACCCGTTGCCGAACGCGGTGCGCGCGTAGGCGTACGGCCCGCCTTCGGCCGGCATGCGGCGGGCCAGGCCGGCGAAGACCATGGCCAGGGCGAGGGCGCCCACGCTGGCGATGGCCATCGCCACGAGGCTGATCGGGCCGTACGACGCGATCGCGTACGGCAGGCTGAAGATCCCGACCCCCACGATGCTGCCGACCACCAGCGCGGTGGCCTGCCAGGGACCCATCTTCTCGTCGACGTTCTGATGTGCCGGAGCTACCGGCCGACGGTGTGCAGTGACGGACATGGTCCAACTCCTCCAACTGGATTCCTGTGCCACCGTCTCGCCGGCCGGCACGATGAAGTCAGGGCGCGAGGTCCTCGCGTGTGCAGACCTAGGTCCCTACGTATCCCGGCGCCCGGCCTCGACCGTGGAGGACATGGCCCTCACGTCTCCTGCTGCGCTGGCGCCGAACGCGTCGGACGAGCTCCTCCTCTCACCGCTCGCGCGCGTGCTCCTCGAGCTGGACTGCGAGGCGCAGGGGCTCACCGCGGCCGACGCCGCACGTCGGCTGGCGTCGAGCGGCCCCAACGAGCTCGTGGCCGAGCGAGGGCCGGGAGTCCTGGCCGGGCTGGTCCGCCAGCTGACCCACCCCCTTGCACTGCTGCTGTGGGTCGCGGCCCTGCTGGCGCTGCTCACGCAGGGCGCCACGCTCGGGGTCGCGATCATCGCGGTGATCGGGATCAACGCCGCCTTCGCCCTCGTCCAGGAGCGTCACGCCGAGCACGCCGTGGCGGCGCTGGCCGACTACCTGCCGCCCCACGCGATCGTCGTCCGGGACGGACATCGTCGTGTGGTGCCGGCCGCCGAGGTGGTTCCCGGAGACCTCCTCGTCCTGGAGGAGGGCGACGCCATCTGCGCCGACGCCAAGATCGTGCGCGGCTCGGTGGACGTCGACATGTCCGCGGTCAACGGTGAGTCGGCCCCGGCGGCGCGTGGAGTGCCGGATGCCGGTACGCCGCCGGCGACCCGGGTGGTCGACGCCACCGACGTCGTGCTGTCCGGCACGACCTGCACGGCGGGTGAGGCGGAGGCGCTGGTCGTTTCTACCGGCATGGCCACCGAGCTCGGCCGGATCGCCCGCCTGACCAGCCGCACCACCCGGCAGGCCAGCCCGCTCGAGCAGCAGGTCCGGAGGGTGGCGTGGCTCATCGCCGCGGTCGCCGTCGGGGTCGGGCTCGCCTTCCTGCCGCTCGGGACCCTGGCCGGGCTGAGCTGGAGTGAAGCGGGGGTGTTCTCGATCGGCCTGCTGGTCGCCAACGTGCCCGAGGGGCTGCTGCCCACCATCACCCTCGCGCTTGCCGTCGGGGTCGCGGAGCTCGCCAGGCGCGGCGGACTGACGAAGCGGCTCAGCGCCGTCGAGACGCTCGGGTCGACCGACATCATCTGCACCGACAAGACGGGGACGCTGACCCAGAACCGGATGCGTGCGCACAGCGTGTGGTCGGGCTCCGGCCGCCGCTCCCCCGAGCCGGACGAACGGCGGGCGATCGCCCGCGTCCTCCGTCGGTGCTCCACCGCCGACCGGGAGGCCCACATCGGCGACCCCACCGAGCTCGCCCTGCTCGACGTCGCCGACCGGTTCCTCGGACCGCAGGACGCCCCTCGCCCCGACCCGGAGCGGATGTTCCACTTCGACCCGCGCCTGCGACGCATGACCGTCGTCGTCGAGGACCCAGAAGGGTTCGCGGTCCTCACCAAGGGAGCACCCGAGGCCGTGCTGGCGTGCTGCACCACGGTGGCGCACGACGGCCGGGTGGTTCCGCTCGACGAGGCTGCGGGGGCGGCCTTGTCCGAACGGCTGCTCGAGCTCGCCGAGCAGGGGCTGCGGCTGATGGCCTGCGCCTCACGGAAGAGCCCCACGGTCCCGGAGACCCGCGAGGTGGCCGAGAGCGGACTGACGCTGCTGGGCTTCGTGGCCCTCTCCGACCCACTTCGCGACGCGGTTCCCGACGCCGTGCAGCGCGCTCACCATGCAGGCATCCGCGTCCACGTCATCACCGGTGACAACGGCGCGACCGGCGCGGCCATCGCGCGGAGCGCGGGCATCGGTGGCGGACGCGGGCCGCGCACCATTTCCGGCACCGAGCTGCAGGTGATGGACGACACCGAGCTCGATGCGGTCCTGACGACGGGCGACGAGATCGTGTTCGCCCGCAGCTCCCCCGAGGACAAGCTGCGCATCGCCTCCCGCCTCCAGGGCCTCGGGCACGTCGTGGCGATGACGGGCGACGGGGTCAACGACGCGCCGGCGCTCCGTCGGGCGGACATCGGTGTGGCGATGGGGGTCGCGGGCACCGACGTGGCCCGTGAGGCAGCGACCATGGTGCTCACCGACGACGACTTCGCCACGATCATCGTCGCTGTCGAGTCCGGGCGCCGGGTCTATGACAACGTCCGGAAGTTCATCCTCTACATCTTCGCGCACGCCGTCCCCGAGATCGTTCCGTACCTGCTGTTCGCGCTGTCGGGCGGCGCCGTCCCGCTCGGGCTCACCGTGGCGCAGATCCTGATGATCGACCTCGGCACCGAGACGCTGCCGGCGTTGGCGCTCGGCAGGGAGCCGGCCGAGCCCGGCCTGATGGACCGCCCGCCGCGACGCCGCGGCGAGAGCATCATCACCCGCCGTCTGCTGCTGCGGGCCTGGGGGCTGCTCGGCCTCACCTCGGCGCTGCTGGCCACCGGCGGCTACCTGTGGGTGCTCCTCTCCGCGGGCTGGCGCCCCGGGGACCCCACCGGACCAGGCTCGTCGTTCCACGAGGCCTGGCTGCAAGCCACGACGATGACCTTCGCCGGGATCGTCGCCTGCCAGGTCGGCACGGCGCTCGCCGCGCGGACCGAACGGGTGTCCCTGCTCGAGGTGGGTGCGTTCACCAACCGCCTGCTCCTGGCGGGCATCGCCTTCGAGCTGGCGGTGTCGGCGGCAGTCATCTACCTGCCGCTGTTCCATGACGTCTTCGGCACCCGCCCCCTCGACTTCGAACAGCTGTGCGTCCTCGCGACGTTCCCGGTCATCGTCTGGGCCGTCGACGAGGTGTTCCGTGCGGTCGGACGCCGTCGCAGCACCTAGGGCTAGTGCCCCGCGTCGAAAGTTCGGCACCTAATTCCGCACCCCGAGCGCGCACCTCGCGGCGTTGCCGTCGCTCGCTGGACGAACAGGTAGAGCGTCGCTCCGGGGCCTTGCGATGCACGCACTCGGAGCACGGACTCAGGCACCGTACTTCCAACGCGGGACACTAGTTGGAGGACTGCACCCGGTCGCCCCACGCGGCCCGGGCACCGGAGTCGCCGACCCGGTAGCACTGCACCGACGCCGCGACCGCGGCTACGAGCGCGAGCACCGCAACGACCCGGGTGGTCGCGGACGGTTGCCTGCGACTGCTCACCACCGGCGCGGCCGCCGTTGTCTCCGACGAGGTGGCGGAGTCGCGGCGGTCCAGCCACACCAGCGCCAGCGACAGCACGAGCAGCGGGATGGCGAACCAGATCAGCTGGTCTCCGAGCTCGGCGTGCTCTCCCGGGTTGCCGACGTGCTGCTCCAGGGCCTCGCCGCTCGAGGTGGCCACCGGTATCAGTGCGGTGGCGACCGCTGCGCAGCCGACGACGAGTACGCCGTACGTGCTGCGCCACCGGGGGCGTACGGCGATCGCGATCGTGCCCAGGCACGCCAGTGGGAGCAGCACGACGACTGCGTGCACCACCAGGGCATGCACGGGCAGACCGTTGACGAGGTCGAACACGGATGAGTCTCCTGTCGGTCGGTTCAGCGGACGGGGTGGCTCGGGGAGGTCTGCTCGAGGCGGAGGGCGAGGCGGGGGCACACGGCGACCGCTCGCCGCGCGTGCCGAGCGAGCTGCTGGTCGACACGGCGGTCGGTGAAGACAGGGAAGCCGTGCTCGTCGAGCGAGATCAGCTCGGGGAGCAGCCGGGCACACAGGCCGTGGCCGTCGCAGCGGGTCCAGTCGATCTCGAGCCTCATCGGGTCACCGGCCCGCCTCCGGTGGGGAGCACGCCGAGCAGCGGCCGGCCGCAGTGACCGTGCCTGCGGTGCACGGCGATCTCCCGGTCGAGCACGGTGAGTGCCGAGGCGACGAAGGCAGCGGCCCCGTCCGGGTGCGCGCAGGCGCCGCGGCCGACGAGGAGGCGGGCGCGCTGCCGGGCCGCCTCGGTCGCAACGCGCCCGACGGCGAGCTGGTCGAGCGTGATGGCGAGTGCGGGCAGCCCGAAGAAGCAGGGTCCGCACTGGCCCACGGACTGGTCCGCCAGCCAGTGGGCGACGGTGGCCACCTCGCCGAGCGCGCAGGTGTCGTGCGGCAGCCGGGCGAGCACCCCGGCGTTCAGTGGTGCTCCGGCGGACCGGAGCGTGGGGCGGCTCACGGTCAGCTCGCCGGGATCGGCGAGCCAGGTGCCGTGGTAGCCGCCCACCAGGACCGGCCCCGGCCGCTCGCCCACCAGCGCCGACAGAGGAAGCCCGGTGGGGACCTCGACCACGCCGGGGTGCGGAACGTCGCCGAGCAACGTGAGCAGCGTGGTCCCCGGCTCATCGGCCGCCCCCACCCCGGCGTACTCGTCGACACCGAGGCTGAGCAGCAGCGCGATCTGGGCGAAGGTCTCGACGTTGGACGCGAACGTCGGTCGGCCGTCGACGCCGTGCACGGTCGGCAGGACCCGGCGCCCGGGCGGCAGGGCGGGTCCTCCGGAGAGGGCCCGGGTGACCGCACGGACCTCCCCGCCGACGAACCCGTGGTCGTGGTGGACCAGCCGCACTCCACGAGCGTCGCGGCGCTCTCGGACGGCGGCGGCGAGCGAGGCGTGCGCAGCACGGTCCTGCACGACCAGGTCGACCTTCCTCGTCCGAAGGGACCGGGCAACCGCGAGCGCACCATCGAGCACCAGGTGCGGCGCGAGCCGCATCAGGGCGCGATCCTTGTGGCTGGCCGGCTCACCCTCGGATCCGTTGACCACGACGTAGGTGCCGGAGCCGGCCCGGGTGCCGAGCAGCTTCGTCGCCACGGGGAAGGCCGCGCCGCCCCGGCCGAGGAGACCGACCGCATCGAGCGCGTCGGCGAGCGAGCCGCGCTCCGAGCGGCGCGGGACGTCGTGGACGTCCCGATGCCGCGCCAGGTCGAGCCGACCGGCCCGAGTGCCGGCGAGCAGCCGGGCGGTCCCCCATGCCGTCGGCACGGCAGCCTCGGCGTCGCCGATGGTCGCGGTCATCGGACGCCCGCATCGGTGAACGCCGCGAGCCGGCGGGTGCGCACCAGCGGCGAGCGGCGGTGACGGACCTCGTTCACGATGCGGCCGAGCGCCGCGACCGACACCACGAAGGCACTCGCCCCGTAGAGCGCCAGGGCCCACCCGCGGACCGTGTCGGTGCCGGCCAGGACCCCGTGGGCCAGGGCGAGCACCCAGGCGGCGTACGCCGCGACGTGGACGGTCCGCCACGCGCTCGCGGCGCGGCTGCTCGCAGCCAACCGGCCACGGAGCGCACCGGTGAGCGCCACCACGAGGAAGCCGTACAGCGCCAGGGTGCCCAGGCCGAGGGCGACCCCGCGGTAGCCCGCGGTGAACGGGACGAGGGCGCCCGACATGGTGACGTCGACGAAGTGGTCGGTGACGAGCAGCACCCCGTGCAGGGCCAGCATCGCCAGCGTCACGACCGCGGCCGACCGGTGCACGAGGTGCGCGACGATCCGCCCGTCGCGTCGTGCCGACGACCCCGCCGCGCCGAGGGCGACGGTCAACGAGGCCGACAGCAGGGCGACGAAGCCGGCCGCCCGCGCGAGGAACCAGAGCGTCATGCCGCCACGTCCTCGCCCGGCCACCCGGCGGTCGTGACGACGCGGCCGCTGCGCTCCACGAGCCGTGCCGCGTGCGGGGCCAGGCGCTCGAGTGCCTCGTCGCCCCAGACCAGCGCTGCGGTGCTCAGGGCGTTGGCGTCGGCACAGGTGTCGGCCAGGACCGTGGCACAACGGTAGGGGCCGTCGACGGGAGCTCCGGTGCGCGGGTCGATGAGGTGGTGCGCCTCACCGGTCGACGTCGCCCACCGCCGACCCCGGGTCGAGGAGGTCGCGATGCCGCCGCCGACCAGTCCGATCACCTCGCCGGAGCCGCCCTCGTGCTCACTGACCAGCAGGGGCCACTCCGGGCCGGATCCACTCGCCGCGACGTCTCCGCCGAGCGCGACCAGCGCCGGCACACCCAGGGCCCGGGCCAGCCGGGCGGCGGCCTCGTCCGCGGTCCACGCCTTGGCCGTGGCGCCGAGGTCGAGGGCGAGGCCTGCGGGTACGCCGATCCGCCCCAGCTCCCGGTCCACGCGGACGGCCGTCCAGTCGGCGGCCGGCCGAATGCCCGTCGGCCACTCGCGGTCGGTCGGGTGCGCGCGACGGGTGCGCACGACGTCGATGTCTGCGTCGTACCCGGCCGCCAGCAGGTGGCGGCCGATGGTCGGGTCACAGGCGCCGTCGGTGTCTCTCGCGGCAGCCAGGGCCACCTCGACGAGCTCGAGGGTCAAGGTGCGAACCGGCACCAGCCGGCCCGCGGCGAGGTTCACCCGGGACAGGTCGCTGTCACTGCGGAAGCGGCTCGCCGAGCGGGCGACGTCGTCCATCAGGCAGCGGAGCAGGGCCTCCACACGTGCGGCCGCCCGGGACTGCGGAGGCTCGGACGCGGCGAGCCCGTCAGCAAGGACGACGCGGACGGTGCAGGACCAGTCGCGCCACTGGAGCGCGCTCACGAGGAGTTCGTCCCGGCCACCGGGCCGGAGTTGCTGCTCGAACTGCTCGAACCGCTGCTGTGCCGGTTGCCGCTCGACCCGCTGGTGGCCCGGCTGCCGGACCCGGACCCGGTGGACGTGCCCGAACCGTCGTCGCCGGTCGAGGTGGCGGTCCCGCCGGTCGCGTGGGCGGCCGCGACGGTCAACAGGCCCGTGGCCGACCCCGCTGCGAGCACGATGCCCGCAGTGGCGACCCGGGCCCGGGTGAGGAGACTCTGTCGCTGCGCTGTCATGACCCGAGGGTGGCCCGGAGCGGTTCAGCCACCCCCCAAGCCAGGCTCAAATCGAGGTCAAATCGGGCTGTGAGAAGCCCGCCGGCTCGGCTCAGGCGAGGCCCAGCCGGAGCTGGACCACCGTCCACGGCTCCTCGCGCGTCACCACGAGCTCGCCACCCGAGGCTCGCGCGCACCGGCGCGCGATGTCCAGCCCGAGGCCCGTCGAGCCTCGGTCGCTGCGGCCCCGCCGCACCGCGTCTGCTCCGAATCCCGGTCCCTGGTCCCGGACCTCGACGACCACCCGTCGAGAGTCAGAGCTCGTCTCGAAGGCCCGGACCGCGATCGCGGTGTGGTCGGGCGTGTGGGCGATGCAGTTCTCGACCAGGGCGTCGATCGCGGCTCGCAGGTCGTCGACGGAGGCATGCACCTCCGGGAGGTCCGGCGTGACGGCGACCTCCACCTCCCGGTCCTGGTCCTCGATCAGCGGCTGCCAGTAGGCCACCGACTCCGCGACCACGGGTCCGGGGCGACACCCGACCCGGGTGCCTTCACGTCCAGAACGGCGGGCCTGGTGGATGATCGCGGTGAGGGTCCGCTCGAGGGTGTTGACGTGGTCCTCCAGCTCGCTCCGGGACTCGCCCTCGGGCAGCGCCTCGACGTCGAGGCGCAGCGCCGTCAGCGGCGTGCGCAGCCGGTGCGACAGGTCCGCCGCGGTCTCGCGCTCGGCCGCGAGCAGCTCGTCGATGCGACCGGCCAGCCCGTTCAGCGCGTGCGCGACCCGGCGCACCTCCGGAGGCCCCGACTCCGGCACCCGAGCCACCGCGTCTCCTGCTGCGATGGTGTCCGCCAGGTCCGCAGTGCGGTCGAGGTCGGTGACGAGCCGGCGTGCGACGAGCTCGGCAGCGGCACCGATGACCACGAGGAGGAGGAGTGCCGCGACTCCGAGTGGGAACAGCCGCGCAGCCAGGGTCGAGCGGACCTGCGCGTCGTCGGCGTAGCCGAGCACGACCGTGGGCCCGCCACCGGTCCGCACCTCGACCCGGACCAGACGACCGCCGGTGACGTCGTCGACGTCGACCTGGCTCTGACGCAGGAACGGACCGTCGCGGTCGCCGTCGACGTCGCCGGAGTCGTCGCCGTCCTGGTCCGCGTCTCCTCGGGTGGCGGAAGCCTGCTCGTCCGCGCCAGGGAGGGCGGGCCCGTACGTCGTGCCGTCGGCAGTGATGACCTCGACCTGGCTGGCATCCTCCCGGTCGTTGACCCGGGCGACGTAGTCCGTCAGGTCGTCGCTCACCCCGGCCGCCGAGAGGTAGTCGGCGACACCCAGCGCGGTTTCGGTCGCCGAGTCCTCCACGTCCTGTGACGCCGATCGGGACTCCAGCACCCACAGCGGGATCGAGAACAGCACGAGCACCGCCACCGTTGCACCGAGTGCCAGCAGCCTGATCCGGACCCGCAGGCTCACCCGGACCCCGGGTCCACGAGCTTCACGCCCACGCCACGCACGCTGTGCAGGTACCTCGGTTCGGCGGCGGACTCCCCCAGCTTCCGTCGCAGCCACGACAGGTGCACGTCGACGGTTCGGTCCGCGCCGCCCCAGGGCTGCTGCCACACCTCGGCGAGGAGCTGTCGCTTCGAGATGACCTGGCCGGGCCGCGATGCGAGGGCGAGGAGCAGGTCGAACTCCTTGCGGTTCAGGTCCACCGGCGCACCGTCCAGCTCCACGGTCCGGGAGACCGCGTCGACGACGAGCCCGCCGACCATCACCCGCTTCTCGTCGGGCTCGGCCTGCGCCGTACGCCGCAGGACCGCCCGGACGCGGGCCATCGCCTGGGCCGCCGAGAACGGCTTGACCAGGTAGTCGTCGGCGCCGGCGTCGAGGAGGCGCACCACTTCACGCTCGTCGTCCCGTGC
>NZ_DASUFR010000052.1:0-21594 GCF_036274455.1 Nocardioides sp.
CCGCCGCCGCGCCCCGGTTGATCCGGATCGTCGAGTCGCTGCGCACCGTGGCCTCGGCCTGCGCCGCGCCGGTCCGGCTTGCCGGCGAGGCCCTGCGCGACGTTCGTGCCGAGCTCGCGGTGTTCCGCCGGGTGCGGATCAGGGTGGCCTCGGCCTACAAGGCCGAGCGCGTCGCCCGAGTGGAGCGCCTGCGCGGCCTCCTCAACAATCCCCGCCTGCTCGACCCCCAGGAACTGCGCGGACTGTCCCGGTCGGACGTCCGCGCGCTGTGCGACCGGTGGGACCTGAAGCCGGTCACCGACGGCGAAGGCGTCAAGTACGTTGACCCGGTGCGCGGCGGTCGCCAGATCCGGGTCATGGACGGCTACCCGCCAGGCTCGAGACCGGACCCGATGACCGAGGGGCCGTATGCGGTCATCTCGCAGAACGGGATGAAGCCGATCAAGGTCCCGCTGTTCGGGAACCCGGTCCTGTGAGCGCCCAGATCATCGCCGGCCTCCTCGACGACATGGAGGAGAGCTACGGCGCCTGCGGTTACCTCCCGCTCTACGAGCTCGGTTGGTCACTTCGCGACGGCGCCCCCATGACCGAACGCATGAAGGAGCTTGCCCGGCAGGCCTACGACGAGTTCACCTCGCGGCACGCCACCAGGGTCGTCTGGACGCGGTGGCCCATCAACCTCGACAGCGCATGGCCCCTCGAACCCGACGAGGAGCTCGACTTCGACCTCGACCCCGATCAGCCGGTCGACATCCCGCTGCAGGTGGTGGTTCCTGCGGACTAGGCACTCATCCCGAGCAGTGCGATGCGGAGTCCGCGTTCGGTGACCTTCTGGGCTGGTGCGGTGCTGGTGTAACGGTGGCCGGTGGGGGTGGTGGTCTCGATGGTGTGGCGGGGTCCGGGCCGGGGTCGGGCAGACCAGCCGGGGGCCTGTTTGGCGTAGTTGCAGTCCTCGCACAGCCCCTGCCCGTTGGCCGCGGAGGTCGGGCCGCCCTCGGCGTGGCCGCGGGGGTGGTCGAGGTGGCGGACCGGGGCCTCGCACCACGCGGTCCGGCAGACCCGGTCGCGGAGCCGGAGGAACTCCGCCAGCTTGCCCTCGAACCGGCGGGCCTGGGAGTCCATCGAGACCAGCTCCCCGGACGCCGGGGTGACATAGAGCCGGCGCACCCACTGCTCCACCCCGGCCTCGGCGGTGGCCGCGATCCACTCCCGCAGCAGGTCACCGGGGACCGGCCCGTAGTCACGCACCCAGCCGAACCCGTGCTCATCGCCGAGCAGCACACTGTCGGGGACCACCACATCGATCATCAACCTCACCGGCGAGCTCGGCGAGCTCGGCGAGCTGGAGGCATCCTCGGGAGCGATGGTGGCGGTGGGGGTGAGGATCCGGTGGACCAGGGTGTCGGCCATCACCTGCCCCCGGGACCGGGGGTCACCCGCGGCGCGGGCCTGGTCCGCGGCCCGGGAGAGCACCGCCCAGACCGCGACCCCGTCCTTGACCGGCACCAACGCGCTCAGCTGGGCCATCACCTCCGGCGCCGCCCGCAGCGAGACGTGCCGGTCGGCCTCGGCGCGGCGGCGCCGCTCCACGAAGGAGACCGGGTCCAGCCCGTAGGCCAGCTCCCGGGCGAGGGCGACCAGCTGCCGGTCCCCCATGCCCTCCAGTTGCGCCCGCGCCTGCGGCGTGCCGGCCAGCCGCCGGTCCACCAGCCCCCGGTCCTCCCGGGACATGCATGCGGTCTCCCGGGCCAGCAGCATCGCCCGCCACTCACTGATCTGGCCACCACCCAACGCGGCGGCGGTGCCGGGCATCTCCCCGGCCAGCGCCACCGCCAGCCCCAGGTGCTGGCGGCCCCGGTGCGGGGACTCCCGCCGCGCCAACGCGACCTGCGCGGCCACCGCCCGGCCCCGCCGCTCGACCGGCACCCCCACGGCTGCTTCCTGCTCGCGCTGGGAGGCATCGAACGCCGCGGTCAACACCGCCTGCGCCCCCTCCGCGACACACTTCAGCTCCTCCAACGCCCGCAGCAGATCGATCCGCTCCCCATCACCGTCGGCCTCGCCGATCCCGGCCACCGCGGCGGCCGCGGCCCGGACCATGCCCAGCCGCGTCGCCTCACCGCCACTCCCGAGATCGAACATACGTTCGATTCTAGATCACGCGACCGACAACGTGACCCGCAAATCGCGATCTGTGGAGAAGCGTCGCAAGGGTTGTGGTGACGCGTGCAAGAACTCCCCACCGGCCGGGCGCATCCACGTCTGGTTGGCTGGAACCATGAGCCACCTGACCCCGGTGCCATCGGATCCCGATGGTCTCAAGGCTCACCCAGCGCCGCACGGGAGACGTGGAGCTCGTGTTCGAGTGGCGCACCCTGAGGTCGACCTCCCTTCGGCGCCGGCGCCCGACGAGCCGCTGGCCCTGACCGTCCATGTCTCGCTCCGGGACGCCCAGCCGCCGGTCTGGCGCCGGCTCGTCGTACCCGGCGACACTGCCCTTGACGACGTCCCCGACAGCGCCCGCGAGCGTTCTCAGGAGGCGTGCAGGACGGTGCCGAGGGCACCGCACGAGGACTGCGAACCCTGGCGGAGCTCCCCCGGCGGGACCGTGGCCTGCAGCGCGTACCAGCCGCCCTGTTCGATGAACGGGAACAGCGTCACCGTGCCGTCACCGTTCATCTTCTGGCCCACCGAGGTGGCGATCGTCCCCGAGCAGGTCAGCGCCTGCTGGCTGCCGTAGGGACCGTACACGGTGAGGGTCAGGTCGACCGCCGGCACGTGGGGCAGCCCGGACAGGCCCACCCGGACCTGCGCGTTGTCGCCGGCTGGCAGCTCCGGGTTCAGAGCGGTCACGGAGATCGTGGCGAGGGCCTTGACCGTGGTGACCGCCCCGCACGCCGCGACCGGCAGCGCCGTGGGAGTGCCTTGGAGCGCCACGCGCCAGACGTAGTAGCCGGGAGCGCTGGGGGTGAGTGCCGGCAGGGGGTAACCGCCGTCGGCGCTGACCGACCTGTTGACGGTCCCGACCGCCGGACCCGAACACTGCGCCGCCGAGGCCGAGCTGAACGGCCCGTAGAGGGTCCCGGTGGCCGTACGCGACGTCCCGTCGCCGTTCACCGTTGCAGTGACCCGTGCCGGCGAACCGACCAGAATGGTGTCAGGGCTGGCCTGCAGCCCCAGCGCCTGTGAGCCTCGTACGGCGGCTCGAGTGCTCGCGACGAGCGTCCTCCGGACGCCTCCCTCGGCAGCGGCCGCCTGCCCGTGGCGGACCGGGAGCCTCAGATGCAGGCGGTCCTCCGGGACGTCTCGCACCTTCGCGGTGACGCGGTGCCACCCGGGCTCGGTGACCGCGAACCGTGCCACCGCCTTGCCGTTGTCGCCGGTCACGGCCTCGACGTCCGGGGCACCTGGGGTGTCGACGCTCACCGGCAGGCCGGCGGCCGGCCGTCCGTGACCATCGGTGACCTTGACCGTGGCCTCGATCGCGCCTCCGGCGTCGGCGCTGGTCGCCTTCACCCGCGCGTGGTAGGGCCCGGCGTGCCGGCGCGACTGGCTCAGCATGATCCGCGCGAAGCGCAGCACCGTCGCCGAGTCGGGCGCCTGGTGGATGCGACGAGCACCCAGAGCGCCGCTGGTGCTGAAGCGGCCACCGACCAGGACGGCGTAGACGGTGGCGTCGACGGCGGCGGCCTGCGCGGCATCGCGGTAGCCGCCGTACTTGGACAGGATCCACGCCGCGCGCTTGGTCTGTGCGCGCGAGGCCCCCCGCCGACCATCGAGGTCGTCGACGACGCGAGCGCGCTGGTAGCCCTGGTGGTTGGGCTTCCGCGTCGGCGTGACCAGGAAGACCGGCGTGTCGCCGATCGCGTATCCGCCGATCCAGCCGCCGGCCGCGTCGCCGGTGCGCGAGATCTCGTAGCCGGCCCACCGCTTGGCGGAGTGCGACCCGGCGGCCGCGGTGGGTACGGCGACGAGTGGCGCCGCGCCCAGGGCAAGGGTGACGAGCAGGAGACTTCCGCGGCGGACAGCGGTGGTGGACTGGAACATGGCTACCTCCTCAGCCGACGGGGGGCGGCGGCCGGGTGTCGGGGTCCTTCGGAGAGTTGGGTTGGGGGGTGGGACGGTGCTGCGAACTGTCGTTGCTGTGCTGTGGGGCCGGCGACGCGCCGGCGGTCGGTCCGGCTGTCGTCGTGCCGGCCGTCGTCGTGCCGGCCGTCGTCGTGCCGTCTGCCTGGACCACGTCCTCGTCTGCCTTCACCGGGTTGCGGTTGACGGCGGCGACCGGCGGGTCGGGGATGTGCAGCCGCCCGCTCACCGCCGAGGCGACCGCCGAGGTCGCCAGCCATCGGTAGCTCCCCGGGAGGAGACCGCTGAGCTCCAGGCGGCGGCCGCTGGGACTGCGCACCAGCACGCTGCGCACCATGCTCCAGCCGGCGTCGCCGCTCACCTCGAGGCGGACGAGCGCGGGCTGGGCGGTGGTCCGCACCAGGAAGGCCGCTCGGCCGACTGCGGAATCGACGACGCGCACCGCCATCTGGACCGGGCCGATCGCGTCGTCGGCCTGCACCTCCCGCTCCTGCGGCTGCGCCGTGACGCCCGACGCGCCCGTCCCGCCGGTGGTGCCCGTCCTGCCAGGATCACTGGTGATGCCGGCATCGTGCAAAGGGCCGGCTCCGGCAACCGCGAGCGCGGCGACAAGGATCAACGCGGCCACACCGAGCAGCCGTACGACGATGCCCCGGCGCCCGTTCGTCACGTCCGGCTGGCGCGGTCGTCGCGGGATCGGCAGGGTCTGGTCGGCGGCTGGGGCCGCGGTCACGGGCGCGGCCGTGAGACCCGGCTTGGTTGCCTTCGCTGCGGAGGCTTCGAGGCTCGGCCGTGAACGGCCTCGCACCTCAGCCACCGGGGCCGGGTGCACGGGGGCTTCGGGGGCTTCGAGGCTCGGCCGTGAACGGCCTCGCACCTCAGCCACCGGGGCCGGGTCCGCGGGGGCGGCCGGGGCCGGGTCCACGGGCTCGGCCGGGGCCGGGTCCACGGGCTCGGCCGGGGCCGCGAGTGCAGGACGGGTGCGCGACTCGGTGAGAGCGGGTTCGATCAGCTCCCGGATCGTGCGTGACGGCGGGACGTCGAGCTCCTCCCTCAGCGCGTCGCGGTAGCGCTCGAACTCGAGCAGCGCACTGCCGAGGTCGCCGCGGCCGAGGTGGGCGCGGATCGCCAGCTCGCCCGCCCATTCCAGGAGCGGGTCGATGTCGCTGGCCGCGCGCGCCACCTCCGCGGAGAGCTCCAGGTCACCGGCGTCGAGCGCCTGCCGGGCGATCCGTTCCAGCGCCTTGACCCGCAGCTGCTGGAGGCGCTCGCGCTCGGGGCCGACCCAGTCGTCGTACCAGTCAGGGAGCAGCTCCTCCCCCACCAGCCGGCCCAGCAGCGCGCCGGCCTCGCCCTGGGCGATCGCGTCCTCAGTCGTCGCCGCGGCACGGCGTACGTCGTCCACGTCGACCTCGACGTGGGCGGCGAGGCCGATGGTGAGGCGGTCGGCCTGAAGCAGGCCGGGGCAGCGCTGCTGGGTCTGGAGGACGGCGCGACGCAGGCTGGCCAGCGCTCGGGCATCAGTGCTCTCCGGCCACAGGATGCCGGCGACGTGCAGGCGGCTGCTGTGCCCGGTGAGGCCGAGCAGGGCAGTGAGGCGCTCCTCGCGATGCCCCAGACCGACGTCCTCGCCGTCGGCCACCAGCTGCCACCGTCCCATCAGGCGCAGGCGGCAGCACCGGACCGGGGTCCTCCTCTGCTCTGGCACCTTCACCTCCCGAGACCTTGGCGACCTCGAGGTGGCGGCTGTGACGCGCAGCGTCACCGTCCGTCAAATCGGAACTCTCGATCATGAACAGGTGTGGCTGGTGTGGTGGCGGAACGCACTGCGGACATACCCCACATTGGGCATGACCCGCGACGCTCCCGAGACGTAGCGGCGCCGGTCACGGCGCGGTCACGCAGGTGTCACGCGGTGCCCGCTCTCCTGTGCGTCCACTCCATCGCACTACGGGGGGAGGTGAACACCTATGCGCAGGGAACTGACCATCGCAGAGCTCGAGGCCGAGCGCACCGATCTCCTTCCGGCTCGGGAGACGCTCTCCTTCGGCGGCAACAACAACTGGGCGACCATCGTGGCGTCCAACTCGTCGCTGGCACTCAACGCGGCGTCGCTCTTCGCGTCTGCCAACAGCGCGGCCGTCCAGACGATCGTCGTCAACCAGGGCTGATGCGCAACGCGTGGCCTCCCGTCCCCACCGGGAGGCCACGCAGCCATCGAACTCCGACACCGCTGAAAGGGGGTGAACCAGGATGTCCCGTCCAGAGATGGCTCTCGCCGAGCTCGACGCGCAGACAGCCGTGGCGCTTCCCCGCCGCGAGACGCTGTGTCAGTTCGCGTGCGTGAACGTCAGCAACGTCATCGGCGTCAACCTCGCGATCGCGGTCAACGCCGCGACCATCAACTCGCAGGCGAACGCGCTCGCCATGCAGTACCTCGCCTCGGTCCACGGCCCGTGATTCAGCGCTGACCCCCGACCAGGCGGTGGGTGTGTTGCTCTGGCGCACCCACCGTCTCCAAGACCTCGACACCAGAGCACACCAGAGCGATGATCCCAGCGACTGCAGACCACCACGCAGACACCCACACAGACACCGACGCAGGCACCCAGCCCGCCGCGGAGCTGCGGTGGCGTCGCGCCCTGGGTCTGCAGTTCCTGGGGCCGGTCCAGGGATCGGGCCTGCGTGACGTGGCCTACTTGGTCCGCCGGAGCGACGACCAGATGGTGCAGCTGTCCGAGCTGCTCCATCTGGTCGTCGTGCACGTGGAGCCGCCCCGCCCGGCGGCCGAGGTCGCGGCCGCGGTAAGCGCGGCGTACGGACGCACCCTCACCGCCGAGGGGCTCGAGCACCTGATCACGACCAGGCTCCAGCCGCTCGGGCTGGTGCTGCCCGAGGAGTCGGAGGAGCTGGCCCGTCCCGTGCGTGCCCGGCCGATCCTGGCACTGACCGCCAAGGCGACCCTGCTGCCGATGCGGTGGACCCGGCGCGTAGCGGCGGTGCTCAGCCCGCTGCTGTGGCCGCCCCTGGTCATGGCCGCCCTCGCCGGGCTGGTGGTGGCCGACATCGCGATGCTCACCAGTGGCGGCTTCTGGCCGGCCATCACCGAGCTGTTCGTCACGCCCACCCTGGCGCTGGTGATCTATGCCCTTCTCATCCTGGCCGCGGTGTTCCACGAGTGCGGGCACGCGGCGGCCTGCCACTACGGCGGCGCCCGGCCGGGTGAGATCGGCGTCGGCATCTACATCGTCTTCCCGGCCTTCTACACCGACGTCACCGACTCCTACCGCCTGGGCCGCGGAGGGCGGGTGCGCACCGACCTCGGTGGCCTCTACTTCAACGTGCTGACCGTGCTGGTCCTGGCGGCTGCCTACTCCGCCACCGGCATGGGGCTGCTGCTCCTGACCGCGCTCACCCTGCAGGTCCAGATGCTGCAGCAGCTCATCCCGGTCGTCCGGTTCGACGGCTACTACGTCGTGTCGGACGTGGCCGGCGTACCCGACCTCTTCGCGCGGGTCCTCCCGGTGCTGCGCAGCCTGCGGCCGGGCCACCCGGTCGACCCCCGGGTCACCGAGCTGCGTCCCTACGCGCGGCGCTTCGTGGCCGGCTGGGTGCTGGTCGTGGTCCCACTCCTGTCGGCCCTCCTCGCCTGGACGCTGTGGCACCTGCCCGAGTTCGTCGCCCGGGCCCGCACCGGCATCGCGCTCCAGCAGCTGGTCTTCGACGTGGCGTGGCAGCGGCGCGACTGGCCGGCCATGACGCTGGCGGTGATCTCCATCGCGCTCATCCTGGTCCCGCTGGTGGGCATCGCCGTCGTGCTGTGGCGGCTCGCCACCTCGCTGACCGAGTTCGCGCGCGTCCGCATGGCCGCGAGTGCCAGGGCCTGGGAGGAGCGGACCGGTCTCGAGGGCGACGGCCATGGCCCTGCTGCGGCCGAACTTCCCCCGGTGCTCACGGCTGCGGACTTCACCGACGCGATCATGTACTCGCCGAAGGCGCCCGTGCCGGGACGCGGATGGCGCCGGACCGTGTACGACGCCAGCGGCCACCTGCTCAACCCGGGGCCGAGCGCGGTGGAGCAGCGCCGGCACGAGCTCGAGCGGCGGCTGCGCACGCCCATCAAGGGCTCACACCGGGTCGTGGTCATGAGCCGCAAGGGCGGCGTCGGCAAGACGACGATCTCCCTGGCGCTGGGCAGCACGTTCGCGATGCTCCGGGGCGACCGGGTCGTCGCCGTCGACGCCAACCCCGACGCCGGCAACCTCGCCCACCGGGTCGCGCCACCGCACGACCGCACCATCACCGACGTCCTGAGGGACCTCGACACGATCACCAGCTATGCCGCTCTGCGCACCTACACCGCCCAGGCCGCCGAGTCGCGCCTCGAGGTGCTCGCCTCGGACGACGACCCGCGGATCTGGACGGCCCTGGACCGCAACGACTACCACCGCCTGATCCAGCTCCTCGACCAGTTCTACAACCTCATCGTGCTCGACACCGGCACCGGGATCCTGGACAGCGCCAACCAGGGGCTCCTGACCGAGGCCGACCAGATCGTCCTCGTGGTGCGCTCAGGCCTCGACGGAGGCCGCGCCGGCGCCCTCACCCTCGACTGGATGGACGAGCACGGCTTCGAGGACCTCGTGTCCCGTGCCGTGGTCGTCGTCAACGCCCAACGCAACGGTGCCGCCCCTCCGGACCTGATGCGACGCCACTTCGAGAAGAGATGTGAACACGTGGTGACCGTCCCCTGGGACGACGCCCTGGAGCAAGGAGCACTGACCGACATGTCCTCACTGAACCGCAAGACCAGGGAGAGCCTGGTGGACATCGCCGCCGCCGTGGCCGACAACTTCGTCCGGATGGGAGACCGATCATGAGCAGCACGACAACGCGCTACCGAGCCGCGACCCTCGGCGTACTCACGGCACTTCTGGTCGGGACCGCGGCGAGCACGTCGGGGGCCCCGGCGCCCCGCCTGGACTCTGCTCTCCGCGATCTCGACCTCGCGGCGAGCGCCAACCCATCGGCTGCCGACCCGGTCGTGGCTGACGACGCGTTCTCCGCCGACGTCGCGTCCCGGCGTCGCGTGGTGAAGTCGGACGTGACCGCAACCGGTTCGGCGACCTGCGACGGCTGCGACGCGGAGAGCACCGCCCTGCAGGTCCTCTACGTCAGCCGCACCCAGGAGGCTCGCCTCGACAACACCGCCGTCGCGTGGACCCAGTCGTGCAAGGACTGCATCGCGACAGCACTCTCGGTGCAGGTGGTCGCCATGACTGGCGTGCCGTCGATGGTGCCGAACAACCGGGCTCTCGCCCTCAACGCCGACTGCGTGTCGTGCCAGGTGGCAGGCGCGGCGTACCAGGTGGTGGTGAGCTCGCCGCCCGGCGACCGGCTCTCCCGCAACACGGTGGCTGCGCTCCGGGCCTGGGTCGCCAAGCAGGCCGAACAGTTGCGCCTCTCGGCTGGGACCCCGCAGCTGTCGGGCGCCGGCCGGCGGGTCCAGAAGGGCGCCGACGCCGCGCTGTCGGACCTCGAGGCCCTGGTCACCAGCGACCTGGGGGGCACCACCGTCTCCTCCGACGTGCAGCTCAGCCCAGCAGGGTAGGTCAGAGGCCTTTCAGTCCCGCGAGCTCAGCCGGCGCGGTGCTTCCCGCCGCCGCGGCGCATGGCCCGGTCGACCGCCAGCGCGGCCGCCTCGACCTCGTCGCGGTCCAGCCGGTCCCGCTTGAAGACCAGCGTGTCGGCCAGGTTGACGATCCCGCAGACGGTCACGCCCCGGGTCCAGGAGTCCTCGGGCGTCTCGCCGGTCATGCAGAGCACCGGATGCACCTCGTCACGGCGTACGCCGGCCACCTCGGCGACCTCGTGCACGGCCTCGAGGAGCCGCATCAGCTGCTTGGCGCGCGCCCGCTCCTTCTCGTGCCGGATGCCGCACCTGATGACGAAGACCCCGGGCGGGCCGACGACCACGAAGTCCGCGCGAGCCGCCTTCCCTTCGCGCCGGATGTCGATGACCTGCCAGTCGTCGAAGGGCAGTTCGGACAGAGCACGCTCGATCACCACATCGACTTCCGCCGGTGCGAGCTGAGCCATCAATTCTTCCTCCGATTCCAGGTACTCCCCGACGTTAGAGCCGGGGCCGAGACGCGCGCAGGAGAACGCCGGAGATGTGACCGATCGGAGACGAATTTCCGGCTCTTGTGACCCATCCGCGGGTGCCCGCGCGCCTGCCGGATCGCCTCTCGCCGTCAAGGATCGCCCTCGGCGCCCGTGCCATGCGCGGGCCAGGGCAGCGGTCACCAATCAACCGCAGCCTGGCCCAGCGTGGTTGACCACCCACCGCCACCTGGGCATGTCGGCGAGACACGCCGAGGCGCCGGTGGTCGGTGAACCCGTGGGCGGCTCAGACCGGTTGAAAGGTCACCGCTGCCCGGAGTGGGCGGCCACCCACCCACGGAAGTGTCAGGAGAGCCGACTTTTCCGTGGTTCAGGAGAACGGGGAGGTGGACAGCGACGACAGCACCCGGTGAGCAACGCGGCCCCCCGACTCGAGCTGCTCGACGCGGCCGCGCAGCCTGGCGACCGGACGCAACGTGCGCTCGATGGCTGACGTCGACACGTCCACCTCCCCGTCTCGAGCGCAACCTAGGTCGCGGACGGCGGCCCGTCCTGACATCGGCCGCAGATCGTCACTTCGGGTGGACCGGTGCGGCGCCGTGGTCTAGCTTTCGAGCCCGTTGACGACGCCCGGCAGCTCCGGCACCAGGTCGAGGAACGGGGCGGTCAACGCCGCAACGTCGGACGGAGAGAGCCGGTTGCGGTGGCAGGCTGCGGAGGTCATCACGGTCGCCCACTGCTGCAGGCCGGTGCCCCGGGCGACCTCGGGAACGACCAGCCCGGCAGGAGCGACGAGGCGGCGCAGCCGGGCCAGCTCTCTCTTGATCTCGAGTACGCCCGGCAGCCGGTCGAGCACGCCCCTCCACGGGCAGCCGGCCGGGCCGACCAACGCCCAGCCCTCGAGCTGCGTGGAGAGCGTCTGGTAGTCCTCGAGGCTTTCGTCGCGATGCCGGGCGACGATCTCGTGCAGCTCGTCGCCGGCCAGAGGTCGCAGCGCCGCGCTCAGCCGGTCGAGGACGCGCCGCGGTGCCCGCCACGGTGGCCCGGGAAGCTCCCCGTACGGGGCTAGACCGGAGAGCCAGGCGCCGCGACCGTGCAGCCGCTGGGCCGACGTCAGCCGGTCCGCGACGACCTCGGTGGCCAGGACCGTCCACAGGAGCTCTCCCATGTTGTGGTGGAAGCCGTGCTCCACCTCGTCGGGCACCGCCTCACCGGGGCCGAACCCGATCTCGTCGATGAGCTCTGCGAGGACCTGCGGCCAGGTGTCCTGCAGAGTCCGCTGCTGCACGAGCTCCGTGGCCAGGTCACCGGTCCGGGCCACCTCGTCCACCCGACCCAGCTCCCTCGCGACCGCGGCTGCCACCGTCCCCGGCCAGGTCAGGCCGCCACCAACGTGCAGGCACACCGATGCCTCCAGCAACCTGCTCAGCGTCGCTGCGTCCGCCGACCAGAACTCTGCCACCCGGCCCGCCACCAGCAGCGTGAGCGGCCCGAAGGCGCCACCCGGCTCGAAGCGTGGGGGCAGCAACCAGCCGGGCGGCATCGATGCCGCGGCGCCGAGGCCGTCGAGGATCGCGGCGTACTCGTTGGTGGCCCGCTCGCGGCCCCTCTTGTTGAGCGGTCGTGGCCGCGCCACCGGAGCGCGGTGGAGCGACCAGCGGAGAGGAAGCACCTCAGCGCCCGGAGCGATCCCGAACGCCTCGAGCTCGTCGCGGTCACCCGGCGGGTCGAGCTGGAAGCGGACGGTGACCAGGCCGTCGTCGTACCGCTCCTCCCAACGACTGCCGACCGTCTTGTCGCCGTCGATCAGCGCGAAGGCGAGCTCGTTGAGGATCCCGCACCGGTCCCGGTCGCTGAACATCCAGTCGTCGCCGGGATCCTCGCCCATCGGTGGTCGGCCCCAGATGTGGAGCTCCGGCAGGCCGCGGTCGTGCAGGCCGATGGTGTAGGCGAAGTCGTGCCCTTCGCCGTCGGGGTCGAAGACCGACTGGACCTGCCAGTCGGGGGTGCGGTGGCGGTGCCCGAGAGTCGTCACGTGTCCTCCTGAAGGGGTCGGTGACCACCTCACCAGCCCGCGCCGACAAACGTCGGCGGTCATCCACAGGCAGGTTCAGCGGGTGACCCGGAACAGCCCGTGTGCACCGCGTTCGGCGTCGACCATCAGGTGCGAGACGAAGGGGTAGTCGCCCGGCTCCGGGAAGGTGAGCTCGACGAACCCGCCCTGCGCGGGCAGCAGCCCCAGGCTCTGCGCGCCGCCCGGCCCGGGCCGGAGGAGGTAGCTGCCCTCGGCGTACGTCGTGTCGAACTGCCCGCCGACGACGTGGAACGACGTCGGGCGGTCCGGCCCCGCGTCCAGCACCCAGACCCGGACCCGCTCGCCGACGCGCGCAGCGAGCGGCGCGTGGTCGTACTGGTCGGCATAGCCGTTGAAGACGACCAGGTCGGGCTGCTCGGCGGCGACCTTGTCCATGTCGACCTCCCCGTCCTGGGCGCCGAGGTAGAGCTCGGACTGCACCAGCACATAGCTGCGGTCGACGGGTGGCAGGTCCGGCGGCTCGATGACCACCGCGCCGAACAGGCCGTTGGCGATGTGGGCCGACATCGGCATGGAGGAGCAGTGGTACATCCAGATGCCCGCACGCGTGGCGCGGAACCGGTAGGTCAGCGACTCCCCGGGCGCGATGGTCCGCATCGGCCGCTGAGGGGCGAGCGTGCCGGCGTGGAAGTCGATCGAGTGCCCTATCGATCCGTTGTTGACCAGGGTGATCACGAACCGGTCGCCGACCCGGCCGTGCAGGACCGGACCGGGTGCGGTGTCGTCGTAGGTCCACAGCCGCTGGGTGACGCCCGGCGCCACTTCGCGGACCACGTCGCGGACCACGAACGTACGCCGGTGCACCCGGCTCTCCTCGAGCGGCGGGAGGGCGGCGTCGCGCGCGGTCCAGCCTGGCGACGGGTCTGCCATCAGGTCCGGGGTGGGCATGTCCATGCCGCCGCTGTGGCTCTCGTGACCGTCGGGGGTCGCGGTCGGCGCCGGGCCGGTCACCACGACGGTCAGCACCATCCCCATCTGCCGGTGGCCGAGGACCGAGCACCAGCCGTCCAGGTCCCGGCCGACCACGCCGACGTCGACGCGGGCGGACTCTCCGGGTGCGAGCCGGCCGCTGTCGCTGCCGTTGTCGAGCACGAGGTCATGGACGTCCTCGTCGTCGGTGTTGGTCACCTCGATCACCAGCCTGTTGCCGGCCGGGACCTCGATGGTCGAGGGGAAGAACCGCATGTCGTGCGCCTCGACGGCCACCGTCGTGGTCTCACCAGTGGCGGCGACCCCCGCCGTGGCCGAGCGGGTAGGCCCCTGGCCGATCGCGGCCGGGTCGACGGCCACGCCGACGGCGACCGCCATCGCCACCGCCGCCACTCCGGCAGCGGAGAAGCCGGCCACCTGTCCGGGAGGGCGGGTCCGGGGCGCCTGCCGCTCGCGGGGCACGGGGGCGGCCTTGGCGCGGCGCGAGGCGCGCACGGCCAGGAGCAGCAGCGGCAGGGTGGCGCCGAGCGAGACCAGGACGAGGAGAGAGGCGAGCACCCGCACCGTGCTCGGCACCGGGAGCGCGCAGACCAGCAGACCGGCGTTGGTGACGACAAGGCGCAGGGGTGCGCCCCGGTCGAGCACCTCGTTGGCGGCCCGGACCGGGGTCGGGCCGCCGCCGAGCGCGACCGGGACCAGGTAGGACAGGGCGCCGAGCAGCACCTGCGCCCCGAAGCCGGCCACCAGGAACGGCACCAGCCGGTCGAAGACGTCGTCCACCCGTTCCCACGAGGAGGCGGTGGCGATGCCGGCGCCGAGGACGACCAAGGTGCCGACCCACCAGGTGAGACCGGCCAGCACCGACCAGGCCGGGAACTCGACGGGCGGTTTGCGGCGCAATGCGTCGACGAGCGGCGGCGCGGTGAGGAGCAGCCCGGCGACGTACGCCGCGAGGCCGAGCACCGCGACCGGCCGCAGCCCGAGGGAGGCGCCGGTGGCCGCGAGGACGACCGCGCTGACCAGCACCGGCAGGGCCCGCGCGGCGGCGGCCTCGGCGCCGTCGGCGATCCGGGTGCGGAGCATGGTCGGCCAGAGCGTCACGAGCGTGCCGACGACGGTGAGGCCGACCCAGCCGAGCAGGTTCACGATGGCGTGGGCGACCACGAGGCGGGTGTGCCAGGGGTCGCCGAGGCCGCGAGCGAGCGCCGTACCGATCCCGGCGCCGATGGGCAGGAAGCAGGCCGCGGCGACGTAGTAGCGCACCGCGCGGCCGAACCGCGCGGGCAGGGCGGCGCGCAGCCGGCCCAGGATCGTCCAGCCGTGCCAGAGCACGGCGGCACCCACCGCACTCGCGCCGACCACGGTGACCGGCCACACCTCGCTGAGCACTCCGGCGACCACGAGGACCACGCCGCCGTTGAGCATCAGCAGGCGGCGGTTCTGTCCAGGGCGGTCCTCGTCGGAGGTGTGTAGGAGCGCGTCGGTGAAGTACCGGCTCCAGACCAGGATCGCGTGGGTCACCGCACCCAGCATCAACAGGTGGATCATCAGCCAGCGGGGAGCCGGCACGAACGGGTGCACGAACGCCACCGCCACCGTGGCCGCCAGCCAGCCCATCACCGGCAGGTCGCGCATCGGCCAGAAGCCGCGGCTGCCCGTCCGGCTCATGCGGGCCCCCTGCGGGGTACGACGGGGCGGATGAGCGTCGTCATCGCGCCCGCCGCATCAGGTGCAGCCGGCAGGCGCCCGGCTCGGCGAACGGCAGCAGCTCGGTGCCGGCGGGGTCCGCGCCGTACGCCGCCAGTGCGCCCTCGGCAAGGCCGCGGTGGACGCCGCAGACGACGTCGGGGTACTTGTGCGCGGCCTCGAGCAGCGGGCAGCGCGTCAGCCGGACCGTGGCAGCGCGCGCGTCGGTCTCGGGCGCGAAGCCGATGTCGTCGAGCAGCCCGACCACCTCGCGCCTGGCTGCGGCCGCGCTCCTCGCCGGGGCGGCACCGCGCTCGCGGGCCAGCTCGCCGCCCCACTCGCGCCCGGCGACCACCGCGTCCTCCGTCGGGGAGGCGCTGGTCCGATGGATCGTGGCCGCCAGCGTCGCGGCCAGCCCGGCGTACTCCCGGCTCGTCGCGGCGTCCAGGCCCGTCGCTTCGTAGAGCCAGGCCGGCCGCCCGCGGCCGGAGGGTGGCTCGGGCTCCCGTCGGGCCAGCCCGGCGGCAACCAGGGCGTCGAGGTGCTCGCGGACGGTGTTGGCGTGCAGCCGCGAGATGGCGGCGAGCGCCGCAAGGGTCGTCGGCTGGGCCTGGGCCCGCAACGTCTCCAGCACCGCCGCACGCGAGCTGGAGAGCGGAGCGGCCGTCCGGCCGGCGCCGGGACGAGGGCCGTAGCCCCGCCGATTATTTTTCACGGAGTTGATTGTAATAAAATGCTCGCCAAGCGCCACATCGGGTGAAGGAGACCAGGAACATGTCCGAACTCGTCATCGCCTCGACCGAGGCCGACTCCCGGGCCGCCGAGGCCGTCCGGCAGCACCACGCCGAGCTGGCGGGAGCGTTGAAGCTGCGGGTCGAGGCACTGTTCAGGGCGGCGATGGAGGACGACGGACCCGCCGCCGACGCCGCTCGCGCCGACCTCGTCGACTGGTGCCGCCGCGAGCTGGTGCCGCACGCTCAGGCCGAGGAGAAGGCGATGTACCCCGCCGCCCAGGCGACCGACGAGGGCCGGCTCCTGGTCGAGGGGATGCTCGGCGAGCACCAGGTGATCCTGGGCCTGGTCGACGACGTCGCCGAGCTGGTCGACGTACCCCGCGCCGCCGCCGCGGCCACCGCGCTGGCCGTCGTCTTCGACTCCCACCTGGCCAAGGAGAACGACCTGGTCATCCCGCTGCTCGCCGTCACCCCGAGCGTCTCGCTCGCCGAGCTCCTCGAGGGCATGCACGAGCTGCTCGGCGGCGAGTCCCACGAGCAGGCCGGCTGCGGCGGCCACACCTGCACCTGCGGCGAGGTCGACGTCCCCGGCTACCCCGTCCTCGACGCCCGCACGATCCCCCACGCGATCCGGCACGCGACGATCTTCGGCGCTCTCGACTCCGTCCGCCCCGGCGCCGGCCTCGAGCTGGTGGCCCCACACGACCCGCTGCCGCTGCTCGACCAGATCAACCACCGCTGGCCGGGTGTGTTCGCGGTCGACTACCGCGAGCGCGGGCCCGAGGCGTGGCGGCTGACGTTGGTGCGCGCTGGCTGACTCTTGAGCCGGAGGCTGGATCAGGTCCGGTAGACGTCGCGCCGGTGCTGGACCGTGATCACCAGGACCACGACTTCGTCGTCGTCGATCCGGTAGATGACGCGGAAGTCGCCGCGTCGAGCGGAGTGCAACCCCTCGAGAGGTGGCCTCAGCGGTTGCCCTGCTCGATGTGGGGTGGTGGCGAGGACGGACCTGATGAACTCGACACAGGCAGCGGCGGCTGCTTCGGGAAGGAGCCCGGACAACCCGCGTCGCGCTGTGCGCGTATAGAGGATCCGGTAGGTCAAGAGCCGGTCCGCTTCGCCGCCTCCCGCAGCTCGGCGACGACCTCTTCCTGCGAAGCCAGCTCACCGGCTTCTGCCTCCTGCAGGCCGGCGCGCACGTCCCGCACCAGGTCCGCATCGGCCAGGACGTCGAGGGTCTCGAGGAGCGAGTCGTAGTCCTCGGCGCTCAGCAGCACCGCCGCGCGCTTGCCGTTGCGAGTGATGTCGAACCGCTCGTGCGAGGTGACCGCCGCCTCCACGATCTTCGACAGGTCCTGCCGCACCTCGGCCAGCGGCTTCGTCTCCATGTACATACTTCTAGCGTTCCGCGATGACGGGCGGCAGGCCGAGGCTGACACCGCGCCGAGCGAGGTACCAGGCGTCACGCCATTCATCTGGCCAGGTGACGACACGAACTACTTCGAGGACGTCGCACTCGTCATGAAGTGGGCCAGCGCCTTGCCTGCAGCGTCGCCCAGGGCAGTGATCGTCTGCGGAGAGAAGATCAGCACACCAACCAGGACCAGCGCGAAGACGAACCCAAGGAGGCTTGGCTCGTTGCGTCGCCGCTTGCGCTGAGGAGTTCGACGGGGCGATCGGCGCGCCTGGGGTCGGAGAGCAGAACGTGGCTGGGAGGGGCGGCGAGTTGTCGCGCTGATCGGCAGCGCCGACGACGTCGCCGGAACGAGCTGTGCATCGAGTTGGAGCGAAATGCCGTGAACCTGCTCAGGGGTCAAAGTTGCTGGTCGCGATTCGAGCATGGACACGACGTTGTGCGTCGAACACAGCATCACCTCCCGAACCCAACCCTCAATCGCGTAGTCCTTCACGAAGCAGAGAACTGGATGGACAACTCCTGAGCCCATACCTACGCAAAGACGAGTGACCGCCACCGCCGCCTCAGCTGCTCCTACAACCTCCCGCTCTTTGCGGTAGCCGTTGCAGCGCAGGACGTTCTCCCGGACTGCGATATCCCCGGACCAGTTCTTCGAGTCGATGACGAAGACGCCGGGTGGACCCACCACGATGTGATCGACGTTCGCGTATCTGCGTCCCGGCCACCGCAGGTCGTGGAGGACGGTCCAACGGTCGGCTGGAAGCGCTGCCAAGACGTGAGCCGTCGCCTCCTCGCCTCGGGCTCCGCGCTCGTTCCGGTCTGCGGCACGCAGAAGCCGCTCGGCTTTCTCTCGCTGTCGGCGCGCCGATTCACGCGCGGACTCACCAGCCAAGACCGCCTCCCCGTTGGTGACGCGACCTTAGGGCATATATGACGTTCGCGCGGCCAGATTCGTGGAGAAGCGTCCCGCTGCTCGGACGTGCGGGGGTCGTGCCGACACCCTGCTTCCGGGTGAGACCGCCCCCAATGCCAGCCCAGGTGGCAACTCAATCGGGCAAGCTTGCGGCGGATCGGGAGGGAACGTGGACTCTGGGCTTTACGAGTCGCTGTTGACGAGCGACTTGAGGCGTGGGTTGGAGCGCCTGGGAAGCGCACAGATCGATGCTGCAAGGGTTGATGACGCCGACGAACCTCACGTCCTCGCTCGTCACATCGGGGCAGTTCTCGAGCGGCGGCTCCGAGACATCAAGAGTGGCGACCAACGCCTCCTCATCGTGAACGCCATCCTCGATCAGCTGGCCCTCTCGGACGACGTTGATGCGCCAGTCAGTCAACTGCTCAGCATCTCGGAGCCGCCCGGTCCCGGCGCGCGAACCTTTTCGACGCGGCCGGCCACTCCACTGTCGGAGGCTGCACTGTTGACCAACTCGACCGGGGAACCCAACCTGGGCGCCGAACTCAGGGCCGAGTTCGACAGCGCAGACGAGGTCGACCTGCTGTGCGCCTTCGTCAAGTGGCACGGGTTGCGGCTCCTCGAACCTGAGCTGTCAGCCGCGCGCTCGCGTGGAGTTCCCGTGCGCGTGATTACGACGACCTACATGGGCGCGACCGAGCGAGCGGCGCTTGACCGCC
Source organism: Nocardioides sp. (assembly GCF_036274455.1). GTDB lineage: Bacteria > Actinomycetota > Actinomycetes > Propionibacteriales > Nocardioidaceae > Nocardioides. The sequence continues at coordinate 18,704 of NZ_DASUFR010000052.1, forward strand.
TCGTCCACGAGTTCGGCGCCGAGGTCAAGGTGCAATACGACGCGCACCGCACTCGACTTCACGCCAAGGCCTGGATGTTCCGAAGGGCGACGAGGTTCGACACGGCATACGTCGGATCGTCGAACCTCTCCCGAGCAGCACTTCTTGATGGCGTCGAGTGGAACGTCAGGCTCTCTGCGATCGCTACTCCGGCCCTGCTCACCAAGTTCCACGCAACGTTCGACACTTACTGGAACGACTCGTCATTCGAGACCTACGACCCTGATGAAGACCGCGATCGCCTCGACGACGCCCTGGCCGAGGCGGCTGGTCGCACGACCCACCAGCGCGTGACGATCTCCCTGTCCGGACTGGAGGTTCGCCCCTACGCCTACCAGCAGGAGATGCTCGAAGCGATTGCTGCCGAACGAACGGTTCACGATCGGCACCGCAATCTCGTGGTGGCCGCGACAGGGACCGGGAAGACCGTCATCGCCGCACTCGACTATCGAAATCTGTGCGCTGGGCGAAGGGAGCGCCCGTCGCTGCTCTTTGTTGCCCACCGACGAGAGATCTTGGAGCAGTCGCTTCGGACATACCGCGAAGTCTTGGCCGACGCTTCGTTCGGCGAGCTGTACGTCGGCGGCGCTCGACCCGATCGGTGGGATCACGTTTTCGCCAGCGTGCAGTCGCTGAGCTCTTACGGGATCACCAACATCCCACCAGCTGCCTACGACGTCGTCGTGATCGACGAGTTCCACCACGCTGAGGCGGCGTCCTATCGACGCATCATCGACCACCTCACCCCGCAAGAACTGCTCGGCCTCACTGCCACACCCGAGCGCGGAGACGGCGTAGACGTCCGACAGTTCTTCGGCCACCGCACCGCGGCAGAGCTGCGACTGTGGGACGCGCTCGGCGCCGATCTGCTCTGTCCGTTCCACTACTTCGCGGTCGCGGACGGCACGGACCTGCGAGGAGTCACCTGGACCCGTGGCCGCTACGACGAGGCCGAGCTCTCCAACGTCTACACCGGCAACAACCGCCGGGCCGAGATCGTGCTTCGCGAGCTCCGTGACAAGGTCCTCGACCTCGGCGGCATGCGCGCCCTCGGCTTCTGCGTCAGCGTGGCGCACGCGCAGTTCATGGCCCGCGTGTTCAACGAGGCCGGCGTACCGTCCACCGTCGTTACCGGAGGTACACCGCAAGTCGAGCGGGACCGCGCACTGGACGACCTGCGCCAGCGCCACATCAACGTGGTCTTCACCGTGGACGTCTTCAACGAGGGACTCGACATACCGGATATCGACACGGTCCTGTTCCTGCGACCTACCGAGAGCGCGACGATCTTCCTGCAGCAACTCGGTCGCGGGCTGCGGCGCACGCGCGACAAGGCCGTTCTCACGGTTCTCGACTTCGTCGGCTACCACAACAGGAAGTTCCGCTGGGACCAGAAACTGAGGGCGCTGACTGGCGGGACCCGACGCGGCCTCGAACGCGACGTCGAGAAGGGCTTCCCCTTCCTCCCATCTGGCTGCCAGATCGTGCTGGACAAGCAGGCTCAGGCACTCGTCCTCGACAACATCCGATCTCAGGTCGCCAGCCGGTGGGCGCAGATCGTCGCTGAGCTCAGGTCCTACGGCGATCACGACCTCGCATCGTTCCTCGAGGAGTCCGGGCTCGAGCTCTCCGACATCTTGAGGCGCGGTAGCCATTCGTGGACGCGACTTCGCAGGGAGGCCAACCTGCCGACTCGCGAAGGGACGCCGTCGGAGGAGAAGCTGCTCAAGCGCGTGCGCGCGTTTGCGCATGTCGACGATCGCGACCGGGCCAGCGCGTACACCCAACTCCTCACCGACGATTCACGGTCCTACAACGACCTGTCGCCCGGCGAGCAGCGGCTCGCTCGGATGCTCTTCTTCTCGTTGTGGCCAGACGGGGGCAAGCACGGATCCTTCGACGCCGGCTTCGACGCATTGCGGTCAGAAGCCGCCATGCGCGATGAACTCCGAAGTGTCGTCGACATCGCCTTCGAGGCGGCACGCCACGAGACACCGAGTCTTCCGGGCCGGCTTGCTGAACTGCCGCTCAAGGTGCATGCGCGGTACCAACGGGAAGAGATCCTGGCTGGTTTGGACTACGCGAGTCTGGACCGAAAGCCAACAAGCGTGATGCAGGGCGTGGCGTACTCCGAGGCTCTGAACGTCGACATTCTGTTCATTACCTTGAAGAAGTCGGAGGCTGACTACTCGCCGACCACGATGTATCGCGATTACCCGATTAGTCCGACTCTCTTCCACTGGGAGTCACAGTCGACAACCTCGTTGGCGTCGCCTACAGGCCGCCGATACGCCAACGGGACCAGCACCGTGCTGCTCTTCGCGCGCGAGGAGCAGCAGGACGAATTTGGAACATCGCCGTACCTGTTCTTGGGGCCAGGCCGCCATGTTCGCCATGAGGGCGAACGGCCGATCGCGATCACCTGGGAGCTGTCCCATCCCATGCCGACCGACTTCTTCACCTCAGCGACAGTCGCTGCCGGCTGAGTCGACGCAGCTCTGGCAGGACACGACCGCGCCAGTAGGCCTCGACGCCGCAGGGCTCTCAGCAACGAAGGGCCGAGCAATCCGCCCGGCCCTTCGAGCTAACTCCTACTTCTCCGCGCAGTTCAGCTGCAGCCGCTCGTGCTGCCGCAGCCCTCGCAGACGTAGCAGGAGCCGGCGGGCCGCATCTTGGTGCCGCAGGTCATGCAGAGCGGGGAGTCGACGGCCGTGCCGGTGATCTGCTCGAGGAGCTCGGCGGAGGTGTGGGCCTGCTTGGCGGGCGCGGCCGGGACCTCGCGCTGCTCGGTGCCGTGGGTGTCCTTGGTCTCGACGACCTCGGCGTCGACCACTTCGGAGGCTGCGTTGGCT
>NZ_DASUFR010000053.1:0-3632 GCF_036274455.1 Nocardioides sp.
CGCCGTCGGGCAGCTCCTGCGGGAGGAGGGCGATGCTGGAGGCGAGTTGCTGGAGCAGGGCCTGTGCGCCGGCCTGCTCGTCGGGGGTGCTCATGGCATCCTCTCGGTCGTCGGGCATTCATCACCCGGTGACCGAAGCAGGCGACATGCATGCCTCGGCCGGTGGAACCGGGAGTCCGGCCTCAGGAGCGCAGGTGGTGCTGGCCGCGACAGTGCGCTGGCGAGGTGTCCGCTGGCCGCGCTGCACACCGGTCCCCGGGGGGTGTCCTACTGCTGCTGGCCGGAGATGTTGACCAGCCAGGTGACACCGAACCGGTCGACGCACATGCCGAACTCGTCGCCCCACACCTGCTTCTCGATCGGCACCGTGACCTGCCCGCCGTCAGCGAGCTTGTCGAAGTAGCCGCGCAGCGCGTCGCCCTCGTCGCCGCTGAGGCTGACCTGTCCGTTGGAACCGGCCTCGCCCATGCCTGGTGGCGTGTCGGCGCCCATCAGTGTGAAGCCGAGGTCGCTGGTGAGCTGTGCGTGCATGACGCCGTCCGCGGGCGCCTCGTGCTCACCGCCCTGGGATCCCATGTCACCGAACGTCATCACGTTGAGCTCGCCGCCGAACACGTCGCGGTAGAACTCCATGGCCTCGCGGGCGCTGCCGTTGAAGTTCAGGTAGGGGTTCAAGATGGCCATGTCGTCTCCTCGAGTCGTGGTTCGCGTTCAGGCCATCCACCACACTCTCAACTGAACGCGACCGACAAAAGTGCTGTTGCGGCCAGGATCCGACCGCAACGGCTGTCAGCCTCACTGCATGGACGCGAACGGTGCCAACACCACGGTGCAGAGCTGGATCGCAAGCGCGCACACCGCCCGGCTCATCGACTTCACCATCGAGGTCTTCGGCGCAGTGGAGATCTCCAGGGTGCCGACGGAGGACGGCGGCATCGGCCACGCCGAGCTGCGGATCGGCGACACGTGGCTGCTCGCATTCGACAGCCGGCCCGACTGGCCGCCGCTCCCGGCGCTGCTGCGGGTGTGGGTGGATGATGCCGACGCGACGATGGCCGCAGCGCTCGGTGCGGGCGCGCGCGTCGTGACACCACTCTCGGACAGTGCCTTCGGCCAGCGTGGCGGGCGGGTGCGTGACCCACTGGGCAACATCTGGTGGATCACCCAGCACGTCGAGGACGTGCCGCCCGACGTCATGATCCGGCGACTTCGCGAGCCGGCGTACGCCGAGTCGATGCGGGTGGCCCAGGAGACGCTCGACCGGGAGCTCAGCGGCCGCGAGACGGCCTGGTCGAGTCCGCCGGCGCTCTGACTGTGCGACGCACGCCGCCTCAGATGCTCAGCAGGACCGACGAGCCGTGGCCGAAGAGCCCCTGGTTGGCGGTGATCCCGACCCGGGCGCCCTCGACCTGCCGGCCGGTGGCCCGGCCGCGCAGCTGCCAGGTGACCTCGCAGACCTGGGCCAGCGCCTGGGCGGGCACCGCCTCGCCGAAGCAGGCCAGCCCGCCCGACGGGTTGACCGGGACCCGCCCGCCGATCGTGGTCTCGCCGGCCCGCAGCAGGCTCTCGGCCTCGCCGGGCCGGCACAGCCCGAGGTCCTCCATCCAGTCCAGCTCGAGCGCGGTGGACAGGTCGTAGACCTCGGCGAGGTCGACGTCCTCGGGCCCGATCCCCGCCTCCTCGTAGGCAGCGTCCGCGATCGACTCCTTGAACGTCCGCTCCGGTCGGCCGTCCTGGGTGGAGTCGGTGGCGATGTTCGGCATGTCGAGGACCGCGTTCGGGAACGTCGGCGTGACCGTGGAGACCGCGTCGACCCGGACCGGGTCGGCCACGCCCACCTTTCGCGCGTACGCCGTGCTCGCCACCACGACCGCGGCCGCACCGTCGGAGGTGGCACAGATGTCGAGCAGGTGCAGCGGGTCGGAGACGACCGCGCTCCCGAGGACCTCCTCGACGCTGACCTCCTCGCGGTAGCGCGCGTTGGGGTTGGCCAGCCCGTGCCGGGCGTTCTTCACCTTGACCAGCGCGAAGTCCTCGGGGGTGGCGCCGTGGAGCTCCATCCGGCGGCGGGCGTAGAGGGCGAAGTACGCCGGGTTGGTCACGCCGAGCAGCCGGAACCGCAGCCAGTCCGGGTCGTCCCACCGCTCCCCCGCGTTGGGCGCCAGGAACCCCTTCGGCGTGGTGTCCGCGCCGACCACGAGCGCCACCTCGGAGAGCCCGGCCAGGATCCGGGCCCGCGCGGTGTCGAGGGCCTGGGCGCCGGTGGCGCAGGCGGCGTAGGACGTGGCGACCCGGGCGCCGTTCCAGCCGAGCGCCTGGGCGAAGGTGGCGCCGGCGACGTAGCCGGCGTACCCGTTGCGGACGGTCTCGCCGCCCACCACGAGGTCGACCTCGCGCCAGTCGATGCCGGCGTCGTCGAGCGCGGCCCGGGCGGCGACCACGCCGTACTCCGTGAACGGCCGGCCCCACTTGCCCCATGGATGCATGCCGACGCCGAGGACCGCGATCTCCGAGGCGCTCACTGGTCCGCCTCCTCGCCGAGCTCGGTGACCGGCTTCCACCGCCAGACCAGCAGCTCCCCTTCATCACCGTCGAGCGGCTCGACGACGAGCTCGACCTCGGCGCCGACCCGCAGGTCCGCGACGCCGTACCCGTCGGCCACCTGGCCGAGCACGATGAGCCCCTCGGCGAGCTCGACCGCCGCCAGCGCGAACGGCTGGTAGGGGTCGGTGCGCGCGACGTACGGCGCAGGCGGCTGGTACTGCGCGTCGGTGTAGCTCCACACCGTGCCGCGCCGGCTCAGCTCGGTGCTCTCGAGCTCCTCACCGTCGCAGGCGGGGTTGCGGCAGAAGCCCTGGCGATCCGGAGCGGTCGGCGGGAACCAGACGGTCGCGCACGTGGTGCACCGCGACCCGAGCAGCGCGGGCGCCGGCCCAGTGGTGAACCACCCCTCGACCGCTGCGCGCACTCGCCCTCCGACGAACTAGAACGTGTTCTCATCCTAGCCGACCCCCGCCGTCGAGCCTGTCGAGACCCCCGCAGCCGGCGCTGGGGGTCACCCCGGGTGCCCAGCCTGCGGACATCTCGACAGGCTCGATGAACGGGGGCGGCTCCCAGCCCCGACCACCGCCGGTCGAGCCCGTCGAGACCACCGCAGCCGGCGCTGGGGGTCACCCCGGGTGCCCAGCCCGCGGACAGCTCGACAGGCACGATGAGCCGGGAGGCGGCTCCCAGCCCCGACCACCGCCGGTCGAGCCCGTCGAGACCACCGCAGCCGACGCCGGAAGTCACCCGGGCGCCCAGCCCGCGGACATCTCGACAGGCTCGATGAGCGGTGGGCGGCTCCCAGCCCCGGCTATAGCGAAGGCACCCGCCCAGCCACCCGCCGGTCGAGCCCGTCGAGACCCCCGCAGCCGGCGCCGGAAGTCACCCGGGCGCCCAGCCCGCGGACATCTCGACAGGCACGATGAAGGGGAGGCGTCTCCCAGCCTCGACTACCGCGACAGGAACGCCAGCAGGTCCTGCCTCGTCAGCACGCCGACCGGCTTGCCGTCCTCGTGCACCAGCACCGCGTCAGCGTTCTCGAGCAGCGCCACCGCGTCGCGAGCGTCCTCGGTGGAGCCGATCGTGGG
>NZ_DASUFR010000054.1:0-51824 GCF_036274455.1 Nocardioides sp.
TTCCAAGGGTTCGCACGCTACGCGATGCTCAGCATCCACGCTGGCGGCGTTGCGGACGCTCGTTGGACCACCAAGGACGACATCGCGCCCGCGCCTTGCCAGCGCGGCGCTGAGCGCCGCTCGCTTGCACGATCCCTTGGAGTCAGTCATCTAGCCGCCGGTGTCCAACCGTGGCAGGGTGACAACGTGGTCGGCGAGCTCGGGAGCGAGTTCCGGCGCCCCTCCCTCGCTGACGCGATAGTCCCACTGGTGGTGCTGGCTGCGCTCATCGCGAGCGCGCTGGCGCTGTTCGGCCTCGACGCCCTGGACGGCCCGATCCAGGTGGCGCTGCTGCTGTGCTGTGCGGTGGCAGCGCTGATCGCGATGAAGAACGGGCACTCGTTCACCGCGGTCCAGGAGGCCGGCCGGGGCGCCATCGCCTCGGTCACCAGCGCGATCTTCATCCTCTTCGCGGTCGGTGCGCTGATCGGCGTCTGGAACCTCAGCGGCACCATCCCGACGCTCGTCTACTACGGCATCCAGGTGCTCTCGCCGGGGTGGTACTACGCCGCCGCCGCGATCATCTGCGGCATCGTCGCGCTCAGCATCGGCAGCTCGTGGACCACCGCGGCCACGATCGGGGTGGGCCTGGTCGGCATCGCCGGGCTGATCGGCGTGTCGCCCACCATCACCGCGGGCGCGGTGATCTCGGGGGCCTACCTCGGGGACAAGACCTCCCCGTTGTCGGAGACGACGGTGCTCACCGCCCAGATCGTCGGGGTCGACGTCTACGAGCACATCAAGCGCCAGATCTGGACGTCGGTGCCGGCATTCGTGATCGCAGCCGTCGTCTTCCTCGTCCTGAGCCTGACCGGTGACGACACCGTCACCGGCGCCGAGACGACCTCCGACCTGGACAAGCTCAACGAGATCTTCAACATCACCCCACTGGCACTGCTGCCGCTGGTGCTGCTGGTGATCCTCTCGATCAAGAAGATCCCGGCCTCCCTGGCGCTGCTCTCCTCGACGCTGTTCGCGGGAGTGCTCGGCGCGTTCCTGCAGCCCGACGTCTATGCCGACTTCGTCGCGGGTGCGGGCAACGTCGTCGTCGAGTCGATCAAGGCGGTCTGGCTGGCCATGGCCAACGGCTTCTCGATCGACTCCGGCATCCCGGACGTGGACCGGCTGCTCTCGCGCGGCGGCGTCGACAGCATGTTGCTCACCATCTGGCTGATCCTGGGCGCGGTGACGTTCGGGGCGATCCTCGAGGAGTTCGGGCTGATCGACCGGCTGGTCCAGCCGATGATCGCCGCGGCCACCAGCACCGGCCGGCTCTTCCTCACCGTCTTCGCCTGCGGCTTCGGCCTCAACGTGGTCGCCGGCGACCAGTACATCGCGCTCGTCCTGCCGAGCCGGATCTTCAAGGCGGAGTTCGCCGCACGTGGCCTCGCGCCGACGAACCTCTCGCGGCTCGCCGCCGACAGCGGGACCGTGACGTCGCCCCTGGTGCCGTGGAACTCGTGCGGGGCGTTCATGAGCGCCACGCTCGGCGTCTCGACGCTGCTCTACCTGCCCTACGCAGTCTTCTGCTATGCCAGTCCTGCCCTCAGCGTCCTCTACGGCGTGACCGGCTTCCGCATCGAGAAGGTCGACCCGAGCGAGACCAGCCCCGCACAGGAGATGCCATGAGCACAGACACCGAGACCACCCGGACCGGGGGCTCGACCGCGAAGATGAGCCTCCCGACGCTGACCGCGATGGTGGTCGGCTCCATGGTCGGTGCGGGCGTGTTCTCGCTGCCTGCCCGCTTCGGTGTGGCCACCGGCATCCTCGGCTCGCTGATCGCCTGGGCCGTGGCAGGCGCCGGCATGCTGATGCTCGCCTTCGTCTTCCAGAACCTCGCGATCCGCAAGCCCGAGCTGGACTCCGGGGTGTTCATCTACGCCAAGGCCGGTTTCGGCGACTACGCCGGCTTCAACTCCGCCATCGGCTTCTGGGCGAGCGCGGTGGCCGGCAACACCTTCTACTGGGTGTTCATCGGCTCCACGCTCGGTGCGTTCTTCGACAGCTTCGGCGACGGTGACACCGTCCTCGCCGTCACGCTCGGCACCGCCGGCGTCTGGCTGTTCCACTACCTGATCGCGCGGGGGGTCCGCGACGCGGCCGTCGTCAACCGGATCGTCACGATCTTCAAGATCCTCCCGATCCTGGTCTTCATCGTCGTGCTGTTCTTCTACTTCGACGCCGGCGTCTTCTCCGACAACTGGACCGCCTACGGCTACGGCGACCTCGGCAGCCTCAACGAGCAGGTCCGCAACACGATGCTGATCACGACGTTCGTCTTCATCGGGATCGAGGGGGCCAGCGTCTACTCGCGCTACGCCAAGCGCCGCGAGGACGTCGGCAAGGCGACGGTGCTGGGCTTCCTCAGCGTCCTGTCGATCTTCGCCCTGGTGACGCTGTCGAGCTACTCGGTGGTGCCCCAGCCCGAGCTCGCCGACACGAGGCAGCCGTCGATGGTCGGGGTGTTCGAGTCGGTGGTCGGCGACTGGGGCGAGGTCTTCATCAGTGTCGCGGTGATCGTCTCCGTGCTCGGCGCCTACCTCGCGTGGACGCTGATGGCCGCCGAGGTCATGTACATCCCGGCGCGACAGGACGACTTCCCGGAGTTCCTGGGCCAGGAGAACAGCAACGGCACCCCGATCACCGCGCTCGTGGTGACCTCCCTCGCGGTCCAGGGCCTCCTCGCGCTCACGCTGTTCGTCTCGGACGCCCTCAACTTCATGCTCGACCTGTCCACGAGCCTGGCGCTGCTGCCCTACCTGCTCGCGGCGGCCTACGCGCTCAAGCTCGGACTCACCGGTGAGGCCTACGACGGCGTGACGTCCGGCGTACGCCGCAAGGAGACGATCTTCGCCGGCGCCGCGACGGCGTACACGATCTTCCTCTTCGACGCGGCCGGCATGAAGTTCTTGCTGCTCATGACCGTCATCCTCGCGCCTGCCTCGCTGCTCTACGTCAAGGCGCGCAGCGAGCACGGGCGCCGACTGTTCTCCCCTGCGGAGATCGGCCTGTTCGTGCTGATCGCCGTCGGCGGTGTGATCGGGGCGGTCGGTCTCTGGACCGGCCGCATCACCCTCTGAGCTCGACAGAAAGGAAACCGGCATGACCGAGAGCGTCTCCGCGACCTACGGCGTCCACTCCGAGGTGGGCAAGCTGCGCAAGGTGCTGGTGTGTGCGCCCGGCCTCGCGCACCGCCGTCTCACGCCGAGCAACAACGACGAGCTGCTGTTCGACGACGTGATGTGGGTCGAGAACGCCCAGCGCGACCACGCCGACTTCGCCAACAAGATGTCCCAGCGCGGCGTCGAGGTGGTGGAGCTGCACGACCTGCTCGCGCAGACCATGGACGTGCCCGGCGCGCGGGACTGGCTGCTGGACCGCAAGATCGTCCCGAACCGGGTCGGGCTCGGCATGGTCGACCCCACCCGGGCCTACCTCGAGTCCCTCGACTCGCGCCGGCTCGCCGAGCTCCTGATCGGCGGGATGGCCGTCCAGGACCTGCCGGAGGAGCACCGCACGCCGTACGTCGCCCTGGCGCGCGAGTCGACCGGGGCCCGCGAGTACCTCATGCCCCCGTTGCCCAACACCCTCTACACGCGCGACACGACGTGCTGGCTCTACGGCGGCCTGACGATGAACCCGCTCTACTGGCCGGCGCGCAAGGACGAGACCCTCATCTACAAGGCCATCTACCTGCACCACCCCGACTACGTCGGGGCGACGGTCTGGTGGGGCGACCCCGAGCAGGACTGGGCGCAGGCCACCTTCGAGGGCGGCGACATCATGCCGGTGGGCAACAAGACCGTGCTGATGGGGATGAGCGAGCGCACCTCGCGCCAGGCCATCACCCAGGTCGCCGCGGCGATGTTCGCCCAGGGCGCCGCCGAACGCGTCATCGTCGCCGGGATGCCCAAGCTGCGCGCCGCGATGCACCTCGACACCGTGTTCACCTTCGCCGACCGCGACATCGTCACGCTCTATCCCGAGATCATGAACGCGGTCCACACCTTCACGCTGCTGCCCTCGGACCGCGACCCGGGGATCGAGGTGGTGGACGAGGGGTCCACGCCGTTCACCGACGTGGTGGCCAGGGCCCTCGGGCTGTCGTCGCTGCGAGTGATCGAGACCGGTGGCGACGTCTACCAGTCGGAGCGGCAGCAGTGGGACAGCGGCAACAACGCGGTCGCGCTGGAGCCGGGAGTGGTCTTCACCTACGACCGCAACACGCTGACCAACACCCTGCTCCGCAAGGCCGGCGTCGAGGTCATCACGATCGTCGGAGCCGAGCTCGGCCGCGGTCGCGGCGGTGGCCACTGCATGACGTGCCCGATCAGCCGCGACCCCGTCGACTTCTGATGTCGGCCCGGGTCTGGGGCGGCGCCGCCGCACTGCTGCTCTGCGTCACCGCCTGCGGGGACTCCGACGACGGTTCGGCGACCGACGACGGCTCCTCCGCGACTCCCCCACAAGCAAGGGGCGACGCTGCGACCCAGGAGGGGCTCGACGGCAAGACGTTCGTCTCGACCAGCGTGAGCGGCCACGACCTGGTCGAGGGGACGACGGTCCGACTGGTCTTCGACGAGGGCCGGCTGGCGGTCGAGGCCGGGTGCAACACCCAGACCGCGCAGTACACGGTCGACGCCTCCACCCTGAGGTGGTCCGGGCCGCCGGCGTCGACGATGATGGCGTGCCCCGACCCGCTCCACGAGCAGGACCTGTGGCTGACCGGCCTGTTCACCGACGGCGCCGAGATGACCGTGACCGAGGACGGCGGGACCCTCACCGCCGGTGAGGTGACGATGGAGCTGGGCCTGGACGGCTCCGCGCACTGAGGCCGCTCTACGGTGGTGCGGTGAGCACCGACCCCACCACTGCGGCCGCCTTCCTGGCCCTGCACTCGGGCCCAGGGTTCGTGATCCCCAACGCCTGGGACGCGGGGTCCGCCCGGATCCTCGAGCAGGTCGGGTTCCCGGCGATCGCCACCACGAGCGCGGGCATCGCCTGGTCGTGCGGCGTCCCCGACGGCGGGCGGCTTGACCGCGACACGATGCTCGAGCACGTCGCGCGCATCGTGGCCGCCGTCGAGGTGCCGGTCACCGCCGACCTGGAGTCCGGCTACGGCGAGGTCGGCGAGACGGTCCGCGGGGCCGTCGAGGCCGGCGCCGTGGGCGGCAACCTCGAGGACCAGGCCGGCGGACCTCTCTTCGGCATCGACGAGGCGGCGGACCGGATCGCCGCGGCCCGGGCGGCCGCGCCCGCGGGCACGTTCGTGATCAACGCCCGGACCGACACCTACTTCGGTGGCGTGACGGGCGACGTCTTCGCCGAGACGGTCGCCCGTGCGACGCGCTACGTCGAGGCGGGCGCGGACTGCGTCTTCGTGCCGGCGGTCAACGACGAGGACGAGATCCGCCGGCTGGCCGAGGCGATCCCGGCACCCCTCAACCTGGTCGCAGGGCTCTCCAACCTCATCGACGCGCCGACGCTGTTCTCCCTCGGCGTGAAGCGAGTCAGCGTGGGCGGCAGCCTCGCGCGGGCCGCGCTCAGCGCCGTGGAGCGAGCCGGACGCGAGCTGCTCGACACGGGCACCCTCGGCTTCCTCGACGGCGCGGTCTCCTACGCCGACCTCCAGCGTCGCTTCTCGCAGGACGGCGGTTGATCACCGTCCTCGGCGGCCACGGCAAGACCGGCCGGGCCGTGGTCGCCGCACTGTCCGGGCGCGGCGTCGAGGCCCGGCCGCTGGGGCGGGCCGACTGGCCGGGGCTGGCGGAGGCGGTGGCCGGCTGCGAGGCGGCCTACCTCATCGCGCCCAACCTCCACCCCGACGAGCCGGCGTACGTCGCCGCGGCCCTGGCCGCGCTGACCGAGGCCGGCGTGGGCCGGGTGGTCTACCACTCGGTGGCCTCGCCGTACGCGCCGGACATGCCGCACCACCTCGGCAAGGCGGTCTCGGAGGATCTGGTGCGGCGGTCCGGGCTGACCTGGACGATCCTGCAACCGGGCGCCTATCTGCAGAACCTCGACCTGAGCGGCCCGATCGCGGTGCCCTACGACGTCGACGCGGTCTTCGGGTTCGCGGACCTGGCCGATGTCGCCGCGGTGGCCGCGCTGGTCCTCACCGAGGAGGGGCACTCCGGTGCGACCTACGAGCTCGCGTCGCGGGTGGCCACCGTCGCCGAGCTGGCCGCCGAGGCGGGGGTGACCGCCATGCGCACCGGCGACCGGCCGGACGGCTGGCTGGGTGCGATGTTCGACTACTACGACCGCTACGGGCTGCCGGTGGGGACGCGGACCATGGACGCGTTGCTCGAGCGGCCGGTCACCGCCCGACGCTGAGCCACTCCGCGTTCGGGCCGGCGTCGGGGCGCTCCGCGTCCGGGTCCCGGCCGCCGTCGGGCGCGGGACGGCGTACCGAGCGGAGCCGCATCCAGCCCGCGGCGAGCAGCACACCAACGGCCAGCCCGCCGAGCCCCCACCGGACCCCGTGCCCGGCCGGGGTGTCGGACGTGTCGTCGGCCGGCGTGGTCCCTGCAGCCGCAGGCTCCACCGACGGCGGGACGATGCCGCCCGGCTCGGCCGAGGTCAGCGATCCGGCGGCGGCGCCCGGCTGTCCCACGCCGAGGCTGTTCAGCAGCCGCGTGAGTGCCTTGCCGTCCTCGGGCTGGTGCCAGACCACAGGGCTGTCCCAGACGCTGTCGGTGTCGCCTTCGACGACCTGGGTGGCGATCCACGGTGCGCCTTCCCCCTGCAGGTAGATGCGGTCGACACGCCACGGCATCACGTCGTGGATCAGCCAGGTCACGTTCACGCCGGTGCCGGCCTCGTGGCTGCGGCCCGCGTCGTCCGTCGTGCCGGAGCCGCCGTCCACGCCGACCAGGTGGGCGAGCTCGTCGTAGGAGGCATCGGTGTAGTAGAGCGAGGCGGTCCGGCCCTCGCCCGGCACGGACAGCAGGACGCTGGTCGGCCCACCGGCGGTTGCGGGACCAGCGGGCGCCAGCAGGACGAGGACCCAGGCGGTGAGTACGACGGTGAGAGCGCGGATTGCGGCCACGACTACCTCCAGGAGGACGGGTTCGGTGGTGGTACACCGCCGCACGCGGGTGGAGTTCCGGTCAGTCCACGGCGACTGCCGACTCCGCGATCTCCTCCGCCCGGTGCTGCTCGATGTCCCCTTCGAGCCGGAGCGTGACGCCGTCGGTCATCCAGATCAGGGTGTGGCCGGCGAGCCGGGCCGAGTGGGTCACACGGGTCCCGTCGGGCTCGAGCAGCGCGACCTCGTGCGGCTCGTCGAACCACAGCGCGTCGGTGCCGTTCACCGTTGCATGCTGGACGTCGGGAGCGACCTTGACGACTGAGAAGTCCAGCGTCGCGTCGAACTCGTCGAGGCGGAGCACGCCTTCCTCATCGGTGTCCCAGCTCATCGAGACCATCCGCCGGTCGTCCGACACCTCGACACCATCGGGATCACCCAGCGCGTCGGGCGCCGACACGGGGAAGTCCACCGTCGCCGCGGCCTCTGTCAGGGACAGGCTCGGCGGCACCCCCGGCGGTGCCACGTCGGAGGCCGGTGCCTCGTTCCCACCGCGTTCGACTCGCACGCCGCCGAAGCCGAACCAGTCCGAGACGGCCGCGCGCACCGGCGGCGTCGCCAGCAGCGCGAGCAGACCGACCGCCACCGCCACGGCGACGACGATCCGCCGGCGTCGTGCCCTCGCGGTGACCGCGGGAGCGGACGGCGCCTCGGGCAGGCGGTCGAGGACGGCGGCCGCGAGGCCCGGCCCGGGGGCCGGTACGTCGACGGTTCGCCCCAACGCGATCAGGTCGCGCGCGATGTCGTCGACGTCGTGCTCAGTCATCGTGCGCCGCCTCCCTCGCCGGTGCTTGCTGGGGGTCGGCGTCCAGCACCTCCCGGAGCCGGGCCAGCGCGCGGTGCAGCCGGGATTTCACGGTGCCCCTGGGCCAGCCCAGGACGGCGGCGGACTCCACCTCGTCGAGGTCGAGGAGGTAGCGGCACGTGACCACCTGACGGTGCGCCGGGGAGAGCATCGCCAGCGCCCGGACGAGCGCCTCCCGCCGCTCCAGCGACAGCGCGACCTCGACGGGGTCCTCGGCGGGGGTCAGCAGCAGGCGCTCGGCCAGCTCCCAGGACCGCCGCTCGCGGGCCGCGCGCCGTCCGGAGGCGCGGTGCAGGTTCCGGGTCTCGTTGGCGACGATCCGGAGCAGCCACGGCCGGAACGGCGCCCCGGGCCGGAACCGGTCCAGCGCCGCGTACGCCTTGACGAAGGCCTCCTGCACCATGTCCTCCGCCTCTCCACCGGCGCCGAGCAGGGCCGCTGTTCGCATCGCCATGGGCGCATGGCGGCGAACCAGCTCGGCGTACGCCCCGCGGTCACCGCGGCGCACCCGGGCCAGCAGCTCGTTGTCGTCCGGGCCGGTGTCCAGCTTCGGGTGTCCTCCCTCGTTCGAATCTGTGTACACCACCGTGTGCGAGACGGTTCCGGCCCGTCTGCATGCCTCACCTGCCCGCGTGGCAGGCTGACCGCGTGGAGCTGCGTCAGCTCGAGAGCTTCGTCGCCGTCGCGGAGCAGCTCCACTTCGGACGGGCGGCGGAGGCCCTGGGCATCGGGCAGCCGGCGGTCAGCCAGCAGCTCGCCCGGCTCGAGCGGGAGCTGGGCGTGAGGCTCCTGGACCGCTCGTCGCGCCATGTCCGGCTGACGGCGGCGGGGTCACGGTTCCTCCCCGAGGCGCGCGCGGTGCTCGCCGCGGTCGAGCTGGCGCGTGAGCGGGCCACCGAGCCCGGGGCGCACGGCCGGCCCCGGAGCCTCCGGATCGGCAGCAGCGCCGGGCTCGGCGCGCGGCTCGGGCGAGTGCTCGCGGAGCTCGATGCGATGAACCCTCCGGTGATGGCCGAGCTGGTGACAGCCCCGACCCGCGCTCGGCTGGAGCGGGTGGCCGCGGGCCAGCTCGACGCCGCCTTCGTGCGCGGTCCGACCCACGCTGCCGGGGTGGAGCTGGTCGAGGTCTGGGAGGACCGGCTCCTCGTGGTCCTGCCCGCTCGGCACGAGCTCGCCCGCCGGGAGGTGGTGGCCGTCGGCGAGCTGTCCGCCCTGCCGTTGCGGATCGTCGCCCGCCGGGCCAACCCCCCGCTCGTCGACCTCGTCATGCATGCCTGTGCCGCGGCAGGCTTCAGTCCCCGGCTCGAGTCGCACCCCGAGTCGGTGCAGGACATCCTGGCCGCGGTCGCCTCCGGGCCGCCGTCGTGGTCGGTCATCTACGAGCCGCACGCCCGGATGCTCAGCGCGGACCGGGTGGTGTTCCGGCCCACCGACCCGCCACTCGCGCTCACCACCTCGCTCGCCGTACCCCTCGACGCGACCACGACGACCCTGGCGCCGCTGCTGAAGGCGTGCTCCGCCGCGGCGGACTGATCACGCGGCGTGATCGCTGCAGGTGCGATCTGCGTCTGGTTCAGGACGACGGCTCCCGGTGGACTCGGGGGTACGGCGGCAACAGGGCCGCCGCACCCCAACCGGAGGTCACCATGCCCACCGTCACCGTCCTGCAGGGTCCGCGCTCCGTCGAGCTCAAGCGCCAGCTCGTCGCGCGGATCACCGACTCCTTCGTCGACACCCTCGGTGTCCCGGCCGAGACCGTCCAGGTCTGGATCCAGGAGACGGCTCCCGACAGCTGGGGCCAGGGCGGCACCCTGACCGCGGACAGGTGAGCGTCCAGGCCTGGCTCCCCGCCGGCGGCCAGGACGGCCTGGTCCGGCTGGCCGAGGTGGCCGCGCCCGACCCGGGGCCGGACCAGGCGCTCGTGGCCGTGGAGGCGTTCTCGGTCAACCGCGGCGAGACGCTGCTCCTCGAGCGCCCTCGACCCGGCCACCGGCCGGGCAAGGACGTGGCCGGCACGGTGGTGCGGGCCGCGGCCGACGGGTCCGGACCGGCGCCGGGGACCCGCGTCGTCGGCCACCCGCCGTACGGCGGCTGGTCCACGCTCGTCCCGGTGGCCACCGGCGACCTCGCCGTGCTCCCGCCGTCCCTGCCCGCGACCGTCGCCGCGGCGCTGCCCCTGGCCGGCCTCACCGCCCTCCGGCTGGTCCGGCGGGCCGGCTCGCTGGCCGGGCGGCGCCTGCTGGTGACCGGGGCCAGCGGCGGGGTCGGCCACTACGTGGTCGAGCTCGCGGCCGCCGCGGGCGCCGAGGTGACCGCGATCAGCGCCTCGGCCGAGCGTGGCGAACGGCTGCTCGTGCTGGGTGCGGCCGAGGTCCGTGCGGATCTGCCCGCGCAGGGCCGGCCGTTCGACGTGGTCATGGAGTCGGTGGGCGGGGAGCACCTGCGCGCCGCGCTCGCGCTGCTGCGCGAGGAGGGGCTGCTCCTCTGGTTCGGCCAGGCCGGCCGCCGACCCGCGACCCTCGACTTCTTCGAGTTCTGGAACGGGCCGGTCCAGGCCACGATCACGCACTTCGACTACACCAGGGGCGACCGCTCCTACGGCGAGGACCTCGCCACGCTGGTGCACCTCGTCGCGACCGGCCGGCTCCATCCCGAGCTCGGCGTGGTCCGGCCCTGGACCGAGACACCCGAGGTCATCGCGATGCTCCGCGGTCGTCAGATCCGGGGCAACGCCGTGCTCACCCTGCCGCCCGCGCGCCTCGACCACGAGAGGACGACCGACCATGTCGCATGACGAGCAGACCGAGCAGACCCGCCGGGTGGTCCGCGACTACCTCGACGCGCTGCAGCGCGGTGACCTTGACGCACTGCGCGCCAGCTTCACGACCGACGCCACCTGGTCGCTGGGTGGAGCACTCCCGGTCTCCGGGACCTGGACCGGGCCGGAGGGGATCATCGACGGCTTCCTGGCCGCCATGGTCGCCCGCCTGGACACCGACCGGCCACTCACCCAGGAGGTCACCGGCCTCGTCGTCGACGGCGGCACCGCCGTCGCGGAGTGGACCAGCCGGGCGACCACGACGTCGGGCCGGGCCTACGAGAACGACTACGCGGTGGTCTTCGAGGTCAGGGAGGGCCAGATTGCGGCGGTGCGGGAGTACTTCGACACGGCGTACGCCGGCCGAGTGCTCTTCAGTGCGCAGGCGCCGCTTCTCGGGTGAGACCGGTCGGAGGCGCTCAGGAGGGCCGGACGAGCTGCTGGACCGCCCAGCGGTTGCCGTCGGGGTCGGTGAAGCGGACGAAGCGGCCCCAGGGCTGCTCGTCGACGCCCTCGCAGTCGACCCCGCGCTCGCGGAGGTGGGCGAGCGCCTCGTCGGCGTCCTCGACCACCACCTGGATGAACTGCGACGAGCCGCTCGGCATCATGTCGAGTCCGACGCCGAAGCAGATCGAGCAGGCCGACCCGGGCGGGGTCACCTGGACGAAGCGCAGCTCGGGGCCGACCGTCTGGTCGAAGTCGATGTTCCACCCGACCCGGTTGCCGTAGAAGTCCACCGACCGGTCCACGTCCTGCACGGCAAGCGGAATGAGCTCGATCCTGAAGTCCACGGGAGTCTCCTCGTCGTCGGGTGAGAGTGGCTCCACGCTAGGAGTCCAAGCGGACACGGGCTGGCCGCAATGGCAGGTTCGTCGGCCGCAACCGGCACCCATTAGGTTGCAGCCCATGAGGGTCCTTCTCGCGCTCGGCGGCAACGCCATGACCAACGCCGACGGCCGGGCCCGGCCGGAGGACCAGATCGCGGCCGCGCAGGTCGCGATGGCTGCCGTGGCCGAGCTGCTGTCGGAGGACGTCGAGGTCGTCATCACCCACGGCAACGGCCCCCAGGTCGGCAACCTGCTGGTGAAGAACGAGCTCGCCGCGACCGTCGTGCCACCGGTCCCGCTCGACTGGTGCGGCGCGCAGACCCAGGCCACGCTCGGCTTCGTCCTGATGAACACCCTGGAGGCGGAGCTGGTGCGGCGGGGCATCCTCCGGCGTACGGCGACCGTGGTCACCAGGGCCTTGGTCGACCGTGACGACCCCGGCTTCACCCGGCCGACCAAGCCGATCGGGCGGTTCCTGCCCGCCGAGGAGGCCCAGCTGCTGGTCGAGCATGGCGAGACCTGGGAGGACCGCGGGGAGAAGGGCTGGCGGCGGGTCGTCGCGTCGCCTGAGCCGCTGGAGATCGTGGACGCGCCGGCGATCCAGGCGCTGGTCGAGGCCGGCTTCGTGGTCGTGGCCAACGGCGGCGGCGGTATCCCGGTGGTGCGCGACGCAGACGGCAACCTCGGCGGCGTCGAGGCCGTGATCGACAAGGACCTCGGCGCGGCGCTGCTGGCCCGGACCGTCGAGGTCGACGTCCTGGTCATCGCCACCGACGTGCCGCACGCGGTGCTGCACTTCGGCACCCCGGAGGCCTCCGACATCGGCACCGTGAGCGTCAGCCAGCTGCGGGCGTACGCCGCGGAGGGCCACTTCGCCAGCGGCTCGATGGGGCCGAAGGTGGAGGCCGTCTGCCGGTTCGTCGAGCGCGGCGGCTCCCGCGCCATCATCACCGACCTCGCCAACCTGAGCACCGCCGTTCGCGGCGACGGTGGCACCGTCGTCGTACCCGACTGATCCAGGCCCGACTGATCTAGGAGAGAGTGGCCCCATGCCCGACGCCATCGAAGTACGCAAGGTCCCGATCCACTCCGTCGCCGACGCCAGCGAGCTGGCGAAGCTGATCGACGACGGGGTCCTGCACGCCGACCGCGTCATCGCGATCATCGGCAAGACCGAGGGCAACGGCGGCGTCAACGACTACACGCGGATCATCGCCGACCGGGCATTCCGGGAGGTGCTGGTCGAGAAGGGCGCACCGGCCGACCAGGTCAAGGAGATCCCGATCGTCTGGTCGGGCGGCACTGACGGGGTGATCAGCCCGCACGCCACGATCTTCGCGACCGTGCCGCCGGAGGACGTCGTCCCGACCGACGAGCCGCGGCTCACCGTCGGGTTCGCGATGAGCGAGCAGCTGCTGCCAGAGGACATCGGGCGCACCGCGATGGTCACCAAGGTCGCCGACGCGGTGAAGGTCGCGATGGAGCGGGCCGGCATCACCGACCCGAAGGACGTGCACTACGTCCAGACCAAGACGCCGCTGCTCACCATCCACACCATCCGCGACGCCAAGTCGCGCGGGAAGACCGTGTGGACCGAGGAGACGCACCTGTCGATGGACCTCTCCAACGGCTGCACCGCCCTCGGCATCGCCGTCGCGCTGGGGGAGATCGACATGCCCACCGATGCCGACGTGATGCACAACCGGTCGCTCTACTCCTCGGTGGCCTCGTGCTCGTCCGGCGTCGAGCTCGACCGGGCCCAGGTCGTGGTCGTGGGCAACGCTCCCGGCGTCGGGGGCCGCTACCGGATCGGCCACTCGGTGATGAAGGACGCCCTCGACCAGGACGGCATCTGGGACGCCATCAAGGACGCCGGCTTCGACCTGCCGGAGCGCCCGCACTTCTCCGACCTCGACGGCAAGCTGGTCAACGTCTTCCTCAAGTGCGAGGCCTCCGCGGACGGGGAGGTCCGCGGCCGTCGCAACGCCATGCTCGACGACTCCGACGTGCACTGGCACCGCCAGATCAAGGCCTGCGTCGGTGGCGTCACCGCGGCAGTCACCGGCGACCCGGCGGTGTTCGTCTCGGTCTCGGCGGCCCACCAGGGCCCGGACGGCGGCGGCCCGGTCGCCGCGATCGTCGACCTGGGCTGAGGCTCTGCCGGGGGCGTGGGCTTCCTCACGCGCGTGGCGGGCCGCTTGCCGCCAGCGGGGTGACGGGGTCACCGGATATCCGGTGACCCCTGCGCTTCTGTAGCGAGATCTCGGCACAGAAGCGGATGGGTCGCCACAGAACCATGCCGCCCAAGGTGTGGGTTCGGGCGAGCGGCCGCGCGCGTGGCGCCCACTGATCCGTCAGGGACACCGGGTATCCGGGCTTGTGACTTATCCGTGGGTGGGCGGCCGCGCGCGTAGCACGCCGCAACCCGCCGTCAAGGATGCCTTCGGCACCGCTGCGCGGCGCCTGCGGCGTCCTTGACCGCGGGTCCCCAGCGGCGCGCTTTGGGGCGCGCAAGGGCGGAGCAAGCTCCGCCCCGCATGCGCGGCCGCCCGGGGCGTGTTCTGCGATCTGCACCGCCCAGGACGCCGAGATGCGGTGCAAATCCGCCGGACCCGGCTTTGCCGAGGATCTCCGGCACCAGGTGCCGATTTCCCTCCGCAATCCCACCGACGGGGCTGGTAGGCGCGCAGGCGCCCACGGATCCGTCACGGTCCCCGGATATCCGGTGACCCCTGCGCTTCTGTGCCGAGATCTCGGCACAGAACCGGATGGGTCGCCACAGAAGTAGGCCCTCCAGGTGTGGGCACGCGCGAGGCGACCCGGAAGGCATCCGGTCAGTGGCCGGAACCCACCACCATCCTGGCCCGCTCGGACTCGTGGGCGCCGCCCTTCTTCTCCAGGGTGTCGCACGCCTCGTGGATGTCACGGGCCAGGGTGTCCACGTGCTCCTGGCTCAGGGTCTCCTTCACAAGGGCGCGCATGATCGTCACCTCCTGGGCGTCCGGCGGCAAGGTGTACGCCGGCAGCATCCATCCGCGCTCGGCCGAGACCTGCCAGGCCACGTCGAACTCGTTGAACGGCTCGGGTCCCGCGAGCCGGAACGCCACGAGCGGCAGCTGCTCCTCCCCGCGGCCGATGATCTCGAAGCGACCGATCTCCTCCAGCTTGTCGGCCAGCCGGTGCGCGTTGTGCTGCATGTTGCCCATGATGTAGCGGTAGCCGGCACGCCCGTAGCGCACCAGGTTGTAGTACTGCGCGATGACCATGGCCGAGCCGGTCGAGAAGTTGAGGGTGAACGTCTCGTCGGTCTTGCCGAGGTAGTTCTCCTTGAACACCAGCTCGTCGGGCAGGTCGGACCGCTCCCGGAACACCAGCCAGCCGATGCCCGGGTAGACGAGCCCGAACTTGTGCCCTGAGACGTTGATCGAGTGGACCTGCTCGAGCCGGAAGTCCCAGAGCGAGTCGGGGTAGAGGAACGGCCAGACGAACCCGCCGCTCGCACCGTCGACGTGCATCGGGATGTCGAGGTCCCGCTCGGTGCGGACCTGCACCAGCAGGTCGTTGATGCCGACGATGTCGTCGCGGTGCCCGGTGAACGTCGTGCCGAGCACGGCGGCGACGCCGATCGTGTTCTCGTCGAGGTGGGGGAGGACGTCGTCCGGTCCGATGGTGTACTTGCCCGGCTCGAGCGGCACGATCCGCGGCTCGACGTCGAAGTAGCGGCAGAACTTCTCCCACACCACGTGCACGTCGGCACCGAAGACCAGGTTCGGACGATCCGACGAGCGCCCGGCGGCCTGCTGACGCTGGCGCCACTTCCACTTCAGCGACAGCGCGCCAAGCATGATCGCCTCGGACGAGCCCTGGGTGCGCGCGCCGGTCGTCTCGCCCGGGGCGTGGAAGAGGTCTGCGAGCATCCGGATGCACCGCTGCTCGATCTCCGCGGTCCGCGGGTACTCGGCGTGGTCGATGAAGTTGCGATGCAGGTTCGCCGCGATCAGCCGTTGGGCCTCGGGCTCCATCCAGGTCGTCACGAACGTCGCGAGGTTGCGGCCCGGGTCGCCCTCGATCGCCAGGTCCTCGGCAACCAGCCGCATGGCGTCCACCGCGGTCATCCCTTCCTCGGGGAAGAAGCGGTCCGGGGTGTCCTGGACGGCGAACCGGTTGCCGAACAGTGCGGCGGCAGATTCGAGATCGCGTGTGCTGGTCATGTGGTCTCTCCTTGAAGGGCGGTGTGGTGCACGGCCCGATGCCATGCCGGGAACATCAGGGCTGCGCCGACGAGGAAGCAGGCGGCGCCCAGGAGCGTCCCTGCCACGGCGGCGCCGGAGTTGAGGTCCTGCCCGTCGGGGAGGACGTAGGCGGCGATGGCCGACCACATGAACAGGACCGACCCGAGCATGTTCAGCCACGCGATCCCAGCGGGTAGCCGATCTCCTGACCGGGCCGCGATGCCGCGGACGGCGAGTACGCCGTACCAGCTGGACACCAGGAACAGCGTGGAGCCGAACACATCCGGTCGCCAGACGTGCTGGTCCTCGAACTCGACGGTGGCGTTGTGGGCGAGCGCGGCGAAGGTGCTGACGTTGAAGAAGAGCGTCCCCGGGAACTGGGTGACCGCCGCCACCCACGCCTTGTCGCCGGGCAGCCACGCCCACCACCGCGGCCGCGCCGAGCGGTGCTGGGTGTCGGCGGACGCGCTGGCCAGTGCGGGAGTCTGGGCCTGGAGGAGCTGGGAGGCGGACGCAGTCGTGAAGAACACCGACCCCACGAAGAAGGTCACCCCGTCGGCGGTCCCGCCGACCGCGTCGAGGTAGCCGGGGAACGACCCCACCACGAAGCACGCTGATCCGGCCACGAACAGCAGTGAGATCGCAGCGTTGAGGCCGGCCGGGGTCACCTGACCGCTGCCGTGGGCCATCCGTCTTCTGCCATCTGACGCTCCTGGTGTCGATTCAGCGTTCCCGGGCTGCGCCCGGCACGACACCACCCGGATCGGGTGACCCGGCGCCGGGCGGCCCCGCGGCCGCGGGACCTTCGCCCACGGCCCTCACGACCCGACGAACTCGAACATCCGCGTCCCCGGCCGGTACGCCGCCGGCGGGCCGGGCCAGCGGTGCACGCCGACCCGGAACGAGCGCTCCTCGGGGCGCACGAACTCGACCTCCTCGAAACCGGCGGCGGCGAAGAGGGAGCGGACGTGCTCGGCGGGGTCGCCCTCCCAATCGCTCGGGTCCTCGGGGCTCCGGCAGCCTCGGGTCCAGACGACCACGCCGCCGGGCGCCAGCAAGGAGGGGAGCGTGTCGACGGTCCGCGCGATGTCGTCGTCGGTGACGTTGCCGAAGATCCCGCAGGCCATGACGACGTCGGCAGGTACGCCGCCGGCCGCGCACGTGGTGTCGCCGGCATCGGCGGTCCGGACCTCGACACCGGCCAGGCCGAGCTGCGCGGCAGACCGACGAGCGGCGGAGGCCAGTTCGCCATCCAGCTCCACCAGCACAGCCGAGACCTCGGCTCCCGACTCGGCGACCACCGGCAGGGTGTCGCGGCCGTCTCCGGCACAGAGGCTGAGCAGCCGGACCGGCCCGGGAGCCGCTGCCGCCAGGAGCGCGGCGAGCTGCGAGCGAACGACCGCCAGCCGCGCGGACAGCGAGGACGCCGGGTCGTCGTAGTCGCGGTACCACTCGTGCCAGTCGCGGGTCACGAGCCCAGCCACTCCCGGATCGACTCGTTGTGCTGGCCGAGCGTCGGTGGTGCCTGGTGCGTCGCGCGGCCGCCCGAGAAGGCGTTGTCGTCGAAGCGGAGGGGCGAGCCGGGCAGGTTCACCGAGCCGAGGGTCGGGTGCTCCACCGAGAGCAGGAGGCCTTGGGACAGCGTCTGCTCCCACGTGTAGACGTCGTCCATCGACCGCACCTTCCCTGCCGGTACGCCGGCGCCGGCCAGCAGCTG
This sequence comes from Nocardioides sp., assembly GCF_036274455.1. Classification (GTDB taxonomy): domain Bacteria; phylum Actinomycetota; class Actinomycetes; order Propionibacteriales; family Nocardioidaceae; genus Nocardioides. The sequence goes on from NZ_DASUFR010000054.1 coordinate 17,532, forward strand.
GAGCCAGTGCTCGGCGTCCTCGGAGGCGAAGCTCGACTCGAGCTTCTCGACCAGCGCGTCCCGGTGCGCGACGCGCTCGGGGTTGGTCGCGAAGCCCTCCTCGGCCGGATCCCACCCGAGTGCCGTGCACAGCGCCCGCCAGAGCCCCTCGGAGCCGCACGCGATCTGGATCGGCGCCGAGCCGGTCGCGAACATGCCGTAGGGAGCGATGGACGGGTGGTGGTCGCCGGACAGACCGGGCACCTCGCCCGCCACCGTCCACTTGGTGCCCTGGAACGCGTGCACGCCGATCATCCCGGCCAGCAGCGACGTACGGACCACCCGACCCCGGCCGGTCCGGGTTCGCTCGTGCAGCGCGGCGAGCACGCCGAAGGCGCCGTTCATGCCGGCGATGAGGTCCGCGACCGGCACGCCGACCTTGGTGGGCACCGCGGTGCCCGTGATCGACATCAGGCCGCCCTCGCCCTGCGCGATCTGGTCGTAGCCGGCGCGGGTGGCCTCGGGTCCGTCGTGGCCGAAGCCGGTGATCGACAGCACGACCAGCCCCGGGTTGAGCTCGTGCAGCCGCGAGACCGGGAAGCCGAGCCGGTCGAGCACGCCGACCCGGTAGTTCTCCATCAGCACGTCGGCCCGCTCGACCAGCCGGGCCAGCACCTCGCCGTCGGCCGGGTCCTTGAGGTCGAGGACCAGCGACTCCTTGTTGCGGTTCGCGGAGAGGAAGTACGTCGACTCGCGTGCGTCCTCCGGTCCGACGAACGGCGGCCCCCACGACCGGGTGTCGTCACCGGCGGGCGGCTCGACCTTGATCACCCGCGCGCCGAGGTCGCCGAGCATCATCGCCGCGTGCGGCCCGGCCAGCGCCCGGGTGAGGTCGAGGACGAGCAGGTCGGAGAGGGGACCGTCAGCCATGCGCCGATGTTCCCAGACCTCGCGCACCCGGCCGTCGAGGTCAGCGCTGACCATGCCCGCGCGACCCGGCCGACGTAACCCGGCCGGACCCCCTCTCGTTGGGGGAGACATGACCCACTCGATCCTGCGCCGAGCCGGCGCCGTCCTCGCCCTCGTGTCGACCGCGCTGTTGTGCGCCGCCGCCGTGGCCGCCGCTCCGGCACAGGCCGCACGCTCCGTGCCCGCTCGCTCGGCAGCCACCGCGGTCCAGTGGGCTCCCGCCGCGAGCGCCCCGATCCACCCCGGCACGATGATGTACACCGACGGCGCCCAGTGCACCGCCAACTTCGTCTACACCGACTCCGCGGGCAACGTCTACGTCGGGTACGCCGCACACTGCGCGGGCACCGGCGGACAGACCGACACCAACGGGTGCGACACGGGCTCGGTGCCGCTCGGGACACCTGTCGACTTCACCAACGACGGCAACCTCCTCAGCGAGGGCACGATCGTCGGTCACGGCACGCTCGTCTACTCCTCGTGGGTCACGATGCACGCGCTCGGCACGACCGACGCCAACACCTGTGCCTACAACGACCTCGCCCTGGTCAAGGTCGACGCGGCCGACGCCGGCAAGGTCAACCCGTCGATCCCCTTCTGGGGCGGCCCGACCGGGATCGACACCGACGGCACCGCCGCGGGCGACCGGGTCTACACCTACGGCAACTCAAGCCTCCGCGCCGGCATCACCCAGCTCTCACCGCACACCGGCCTGAGCCTCGGCGACGACGCGGCCGACGGCGGCTGGTCGCACCCGCTCTACACGGTGAGCCCGGGCATCCCCGGCGACTCCGGCTCCGGGTTCGTCTCGGCCGACGGCAAGGCGGTCGGTGTCCTGTCCACCCTCGGCCTGGCCCCGCTTCCGCTGTCGAACAACATCGGCGACCTCAGCAAGGAGCTCGCCTTCGCCCAGGCCCACTCCGGCATCGCCGGGCTGTCCCTGGTCCCGGGCACCGAGCCGTTCAGCCCGATCCTCTGACCAACCCCCGGGGAGCAACGGTCCGGCTCGGCGGACCACTCCGGACCCCGCCCTGAGGCCCTGCGCCGGCCCGGGCGGGGTCTCGGCCTGCCCACCGCATCGTGACCGCTACGTGATCGTCTTGGGTCGGTGGCTGAGGTTACGTTCCGGGGGTGAGTGTCCGTCCGGAACGCGGCACCAGCCCGGCCCGAGCAAGCACGTCCGCGGTCGCCGCGGTCCTCTGCGCGGTCGGGCTGCTGCTGGTGCTGGTCACGTGGGCGGCCTCCATCGGCCCGGACCGCGTCGTCTCGGGGGGCCACGTCGAACCGGTCAACCCCCTGCCGACCGCGACGACGTCGGCTCCGCCGCCGCCCAACCCGCTGCAGGAGGCCCGGCGCCACCTCGGCAACGAACAACCGGGCTGGGTCGGGCCGGTCGCGTTCGGCCTCGAGGTCCTGACCGCCGCTGTGGTGCTCTTCCTCGCCGTCCGGCTGCTGCACCGACTCCAGCAGGCCTGGATGGCGCGCCGGTGGCGACGGCGGCGCGAGGTCGAGGGGGAGGTCGAGTTCGAGGTGCTGGGCTCGGCCGCGCAGGTCACCGAGGTGATCGCCGAGGACGCCGACGACCAGCGCAGCCTGCTGGAGGTCGGGGGCGAGCCCCGCAACGCGATCGTCGAGTGCTGGCACCGTTTCGAGCAGCAGGCCCAGCGCGCCGGAGTCGAACGCCGGCCGTGGCAGACCACCTCGGAGTTCGTCCTGGGCCTGCTCGACCTGGTGGGAGCCGACCAAGGGGCAGTCGCCCAGCTCGCCGAGCTCTACCGCGAGGCGCGGTTCTCCGACCACCCCATGACCGACGCGCACCGGCGTCGGGCCCTGGAGTCGCTCGACGCCATCCACCGCAGCCTGCGGTCGAGAGCGCTGAGGTGACGCGATGACCGGACCGCGACGGTGGTGGTGGCGGGTGGGCGGCGGCGTCCTGGCCTTCGCCGGGATCGAGGTCGCCCTCAGGGTGATCCACGGTCGCGCGGACGAGCTGCGGCTGGCGCTCGTGGTCGCACTCGTCGTGTGTGCGAGCGGGCTGCTGGTCGACGCCAGCCCGGTCCAGCCGGCGGTGTGGGCCGACCACGCCGACCCCGAGGTCGGGCTGGCTGGCCTCGACCCGCGCACGGCGTCCTACCTCCGGATCATCGAGAGCCACCTCTCCGCCCGCGAGGTCGATGCGGGCCTGCGCAACCGGCTGCGTCAGCTCGCCGACCAGACCCTGCGCGCCCGCCACGACCTCACCGTCGACGACCCGCGTGCGGACGACCTGCTCGGCCACGAGCTGAGCCGCGTCCTCGGCGAGGCACCCACCAGGCTGCATCCGGACCAGATCGAGCGTTGTGTGAAGAGGATCGAGGAGCTGTGACCGCGACATCGGACACCCCACGGACGCCCACGATCGAGGAGACCGCGGAGGTGGCCGGCCGGGTGCTCGACGAGGTCGGCAAGGCCATCGTGGGCAAGCAGGAGGCGCTGCGCCTCGTGCTCTGCGCGATCCTGGCCAAGGGGCACGTCCTGCTCGAGGACTTCCCCGGGCTGGGCAAGACGCTGGCGGCCCGCTCGTTCGCCCGCGCGCTCGGGCTCGACTTCGCCCGGGCCCAGTTCACCCCCGACCTGCTGCCCTCGGACCTGACCGGCTCGTTCCTCTACAACCAGCGCACCGCTGCCTTCGAGTTCCGCCGCGGCCCGCTGTTCACCGGGCTGCTGCTTGCCGACGAGATCAACCGCACGCCGCCCAAGACCCAGTCCGCCCTGCTGGAGGCGATGCAGGAGCGCCAGGTGACCGTGGAGGGCGAGACGTTCCCCCTCCCCGACCCCTTCCACGTGCTCGCGACCGCCAACCCGATCGAGTACGAAGGCACCTACCCGCTCCCGGAGGCCCAGCTCGACCGGTTCCTGCTCCGGGTGAGCTTCGGCTACCCGTCGTCCAGCGAGGAGTACGACGTGATCGCCCGCCGCGTCGAGCGGCGCCAGGAGGAGGTCGACCTGCGCCCGGTCACCGACCCGGCCGGCCTCCGCGGGCTCCAGGAGGCGGTGGAGACCGTGCGCATCGACGAGAGCGTCGGGCGCTACTGCGTCGCCCTGGCCGCAGCCACCCGGCAGCACCGCGACGCGCTCACCGGCGCATCACCCCGGGGCTCGCTCGGGCTGGTGCTGACCGCGCGCGCGTTCGCCGTGCTGCGCGGCCGCGACTACGTCATCCCCGAGGACGTCAAGGCGGTGGCTCGCGCCGTCCTCTCCCACCGGGTCACCGTCCGCCCGGAGCTGTGGATGACCCAGACCACCGGCCGGTCCATCGTCGACGCCGTGCTGGTCCAGGTCCCGACCCCGACCACGCTCGAGACGCGGTGACGCCGCAGTGACGCAGTGGTGACGGGGCGCTGGCGGCCGACCCCAGCACTGGCCCGCGCGGTCGTGGTCGGGGCCCTGGCGGTCGTCACGTCGGTGATCGGCGCCGCGCCCGCGGTGATGGTGCTCGGGGCGCCGTTCGTGGTGCTCGCCTGCTTCGGCCTCCTGCACCGGCCGGACTCCAGCCCCTCGGTCCGCGCCATGCTCGACCACCGCTGGCTGCACGAGGGGCAGGGCACCACGTCCCGGCTGGTCCTCGACGAGGACGACGACGTCGAGCACGTCGCCCGGCTGATGGCCCCGACTCCCTACATCGCACTGCACCCACCCACCGGCCTGGCCGCCGGGCTCACGCACGCACCCCCCACGATCGAGATCGGGCCGCGGCGCTGGGGCCGCCGGGCGCTGGGGGAGGAGCAGGTGTGCCTGACCGCCCCGTGGGCCGGCTACCGGTGGGGGCCGGTGCGACTGCCAGGCGAGACCCTGCGGGTGCTGCCGCAGACCCGCCGGTTCGACTCGCGCGCCGACACCCCCCGTCCGGTCGGGCTCGTCGGCGTGAACCGATCCCCGCGGCTGGGAGCCGGGGTGGAGTTCGCGGACATCCGGCCGTTCCGTCCCGGCGACCGGCTCCGCCGGATCAGCTGGCGCGTCTCGGTGCGCAGCCGCGAGCTGCACGTCACGACCTCACCGGCCGAGGAGGACAGCGGCGTCCTGCTCGTCGTCGACGCGCTCGGCGACCACGGCAGCTCCGACGGGCTCGACGGGACGGCCAGCAGCCTCGACCAGGGCGTGCGCGCCGCCGCCGCGGTGGCCGAGCACCACATCCGCACCGGTGACCGGGTCGGCCTGCGCGTGGTGGGCGGGGACGGCGGGCTGCTGGGGTACGGCGCCGGCACTCGTCACCTGAGGTGCCTGCTCGACGTGCTGGCCGGCGTACGCGCCGGTGAGCTGCCGCGCGGCGTCGTGGACCGGCTGCAGCTCCGGGTCACCGGCGGCAGCGTCGTGTTCGTGTTCTCGCCGATGCTGGGCCAGGCGATCGTCACCGCGACGGCGAGCCTGGTCCAGCGTGGGCTGCCGGTGGTCGTCGTCGACACGCTTCCGCCCGGCGTCAGCCCGATGGTGCCGGACGGGGTCGACCCGCGGCTGGCCGAGCTGGCCTGGCGGATGCGCAAGCTCGAGCGCGACCAGGTGCTGGCCGGGCTGGCCGCACTCGGCTGCCCCGTGATCGCCTGGCGCGGCGCCGGCACCCTCGACGACGTGCTGCGCCGGCTGAGCCGTCGCCGTGGCGTTCCGCAGGTGGTGGCCCGGTGAGGAGGCTGGTGAAGCTGCTCTCCCGCGAGACCCCCGCCCGGTTCGTCCTGCGCGGCGTCGTCCTCGTTGCGCCGGTGCTGGCCATGCTCGCCGCGCGACCGGACGACGGCCCGAGCGGCTGGTTCCTCGCCCTCACGGTGGTGCTCTCGATCGGGTTCGCCGCGATGCCCGAGTCCGCGCTGGGGACCATGTGCCTGGGCCTGGTCGTGTTCTGGTGGATGCTGGCCGCCGACGACGGCGTACCGGTCGGCGCGGTCCCCGCAGCCCTCCTCCTCCTCGCGGCCCACGTCGCATCGGTGCTGCTCTCCTACGGCCCGGCGCGGCTCCCGGTCGGCGTCGAGCTGCTGCGACGCTGGCTGCGCCGCGCCGCGGGCGTCGGGGTCGCCGCGCCGCTGGTCTGGCTGGTGGCGCTCGCGGTCGACGGCCGCCCGGAACCCCCGGGGATCTGGGTCTCCGGGCTGGTGTGCGCGGTGGTGGTCTGCATCGTCGCCGCGGTCGCGGTGACGGTCCGGGAGGAGCAGCCATGAGCCGGACCGACCCGGAGGAGTACGTCGAGCTGGTGCTCTCGGTCGTCGAGTCGGTCCCGTGGGGCCGGGTGACGTCCTACGGCGCGATCGCGGCCGTGGTCGGTGGCGGCCCACGCCAGGTCGGCGCGGTCATGGCCCGGCACGGCGGGCCGGTGCCGTGGTGGCGGGTGGTGCGCGCGGACGGGTCGCTGCCGCCCAGCCACGAGGAGAACGCGCGTCCGCACTACCTCGACGAAGGCACCCCGCTGCGACCCTCCGGCGCGGTCGACATGGCCCGGGCGTTCTGGGAGCCGGAGCCCGCCGTCCTGCCCGAGGTTGTGGACAAGTCCGGCTGATCGGTGGACAAGTGGCCGCCGTCGGTGGAGGAACCTGTGGAACCGGAAGAATGTTCGGCCGCCCCCTTGCGCGGTGGGATCCGGGGGGCATACAACTTCTTCTGCGCAGCCACTTCGGTGGAAGCGCAAGAAGGGCCCGAACAACTCATACTTGTTCGGGCCCTTCGCCTTTCCTCCGCCCACCGGGAGCCTCTCGCTCGGCTCGACAGACGAATCATTGGCGGATGGCCTCGGAGCGGCCAGACTCTCATCGTGCTCTACGACGTGATGCACGCGGTGCTGCCACCGGCGCTCCGGGCGATCTGGCGGCCCACGGTGCACGGTCTCGAGCACGTGCCCCGCTCCGGTGGGGTCATCCTGGCCAGCAACCACCTCAGCTTCGTCGACTCCGTGGTCATACCCTCGGTGGTGCCGCGGAAGGTCGTCTTCCTGGCCAAGTCCGACTACTTCACCGGCAGCGGCGTCAAGGGGCTCGCCTCGCGGGTCTGGTTCGAGGGGCTCGGGATGCTGCCGGTCGACCGCGACGACACCAAGGCCGCGATCGCCAGCCTCGAGATCGCTCTCGACGTGCTCGGCCGCGGCGAGGCGTTCGGCATCTACCCCGAGGGGACCCGGTCGCGTGACGGCCGGCTCTACCGCGGCCGTACCGGGGTCGCTCACCTGGCCCTGACCGCCGGCGTGCCCGTCGTGCCGGTCGGCATCAAGGGCACCGAGAAGGTCCAGCCGGTGGGGTCCAGCCGGCCGCGGATCGTGCCGATCACGGTGGCGTTCGGCAAGCCGATCGAGGTCGCCGGCCGGTTCGAGGGCGTTCCGCTGGGCCGGGCCCGGCGGGAGGTGACCGACGAGGTCATGACGGAGATCCAGGGGCTGACCGGCCAAGTCGAGGCGGGCGTCTACAACGAGCGACCGATCGACTGACCCTCCGGGTCAGCTGATCGCGTCGTAGCTCCACGCCCCGATGAGGAAGCCCACCGCGAACAGCGCCGAGTACGCCGGCACCCACCAGCGCGCACCGGAGGACCGCTCCTCCCGCGGCGGGACCACGGCGTTCTTGACCGCGACCAGCATCAGGAACACGGCCGGCGCGGCCATCAGCCAGAACAGCACCCCGCAGACCAGCCAGCCCCAGACCACGTCGGGGCCGATGAAGGCGTACTCGAGGAAGTTCCAGCCGAGCGAGCCGAACAGCAGGGCCCACATCGGGATCAGCAGGTTCGGCGCGTTGACCGTCGTCGCCGCCATCGAACCGAAGATGGCCGTGAGCAGCATGACCGGGACGGCCACCGGGAGCAGCCACGCGGCGTCGGGGCACGGCTGCGCGCTCACGTAGGGGCCTCCGTCGGCACACGCCCCGCCGACGTCCATCACCGAGCGCATCACGAAGAACGCCCAGGTGATGGTGATCCCGATGACCACCACGCTCACTGCGGTGACCGCCACCCACCAGCCCGTACGCCGCGTCGTGCCAACGGGCTGGGCGGTCCCCGCGCTCATGGGAGCACTGTGGCAGAGCCGGAGGGCGGGACGGGCGCGACCCGGGACAACACGCGGGACAAGACCGGACAAGACTCGGGACCGGACCGGGACGAGAGCCGCGGCCCGACCCCGCGCGGCGACATAGTCTCCGGGCCGTGAGCATTCGTCGCGCGTTCGTGCCCTTCGTCCTCGTCGCCACCGTCGCTCTCACGTCGTGCGGGGGTGACGACTCCGACAGCGGATCGTCAGCCGGGGGCGAGCCGAGCGTCACCCCGAGCAGCACTGAGAGCACCACCGCGAGCACCACCCCGGACGCGAGTGAGGACGGCGACGTCGCGGCCTGCGACCTGCTCACCACCGACCAGGTCGCCGCCGCCGTCGGCAGCCCGGTCAAGCAGGGGATGCCCAGCTCCGGACCCGCGATCACCGGCGGCTCGTTCACCAGCTGCGTCTGGCAGTCCGAGGATCCCGACAACCCCGCCGACACGGCAACGGTCACGATCTACCCCAACGCCGCGGCCGCGGACTCGGCCCGCGACGACAGCTCCCAGGACGTCCCCGGGATCGGCGACCGGGCGTTCAGCGGTTCGTTCGCGAGCATGTGGGTCTACATCGGGGACAGGTCCTTCTTCGCCCAGTGGTACGCGTTCTCCGGCAGCGACGAGGAGAACCTCCCCAAGAGCCAGGCGCTGGCCACCGCGGTTGTCGATGCCCTGTGATGAAGTAGCCCGGTGACGGAGACCGCGACCACCTACCACCTGGTCCGGTCCTCCCACACCGTCACACCGCCGGTCCTCGACGAGCAGCAGCAGCGGGTCGCCGACCACGCCTCCGGGCCGCTGCTCGTGCTGGCCGGCCCCGGCACCGGCAAGACCACGACGCTGGTCGAGGCGATCGTCCGGCGCATCGACGAGGGAACCCATCCCGACCGGATCCTCGCGCTCACCTTCTCCCGCAAGGCGGCCGAGCAGCTCCGCGACCGTGTCGCCGCCCGGGTCGGCCGCACCATGTCGGTCAGCATCGGCTCGACGTTCCACTCCTTCGCCTATGGGCTGATCCGCCGCTACGCCCCGGCTCAGCTCTATGTCGGCCCGCTGCGGCTGCTCTCCGCGCCGGAGCAGGACGTCGTGCTGCGCGAGCTGCTCCATGACCACCCAGAGTCGGTGCGCTGGCCGGACTCGCTCCGGCTGGCCCTGGGCACGCGAGGCTTCGCCGGCGAGGTGCACGCGGTCCTGTCGAGGGCGCGGGAGAAGGGGCTCGACGGTGACGCGCTGCGCCGGCTGGGCGAGGAGCACGACCTGCCCGAGTTCGTCGCGGCCGGTGCCTTCCTCGAGCAGTACCTCGACATCCTCGACAGCCGCAGTGCCGTTGACTACGCCGACCTCATCCGGCGAGCGACGATCGAGGCCTGGACCCATCGCGACGAGCTGCGCGCCGAGCTGAGCCACATCTTCGTCGACGAATACCAGGACACCGACTCCGGGCAGGTGGCGCTGTTGCGCGCGCTGGCCGGCGACGGCCGCCACCTGGTCGCGGTGGGCGACCCGCACCAGTCCATCTACGCCTTCCGCGGCGCCGAGGTCCGCGGCATCCTCGACTTCCCCGCGGTGTTCTCGCACGCGGACGGCCGGCCGGCCGACGTGGTCGCGCTCGGCACCACCAGGCGGTTCGGGCCACGGCTGCTCACCGCGGCCCAGCGCGTGGCCGGCCGGATCGGCCTGCCCGGGAGCATCGGCGACGAGGCCCGGGCCGCCTTCCTCTCGCCAACGGCCGAGGCCGGGCCCCACGGCGAGGGGCGGGTGGTCGTCAAGACCTTCGACAGCGACCGGGCCGAGGCCGAGCACCTGGCCGACCTGCTCCGTAGGGCGCACCTCGAGGACGGCGTCCCGTGGGACGAGATGGCGGTGCTGGTGCGGTCGGGCCGGCAGTCGATCCCGCCGCTGCGCCGCTCGCTCGGGGCCGCCGGCGTCCCGGTCGAGGTGACCAGCGACGAGCTGCCGTTGGTCCGCGACCCGGCGGCACTGCCCCTGATCGAGGCCCTCCGGGCAGTGCTCAGTCTCGACGACGACGACCCAGACCACGTCGACCACGTCGACGCGGCCCGCGCGGAGGCGCTGCTGACCGGGCCGCTGGGCGGCCTCGACGCGGGCGACGTGCGCCGGCTGGCGCGCCTGCTCCGCCAGCGCGAGAAGGAGCGGGCCCAGGCCGAGCAGCGGCTGCCCACCCCCTCGCGCGAGCTGGTGCGCCAGGCGGTCCTCGACCCCGCCCGGCTCGTCGGGTTCGACGGTCCCGAGGCGCAGCGCGCCCGCGCCCTCGCCGAGCTCGTGCGGCGCGCCGGCGAGCAGCTCGACGCGGGCGCCAGCGCCGAGGAGCTGCTGTGGACGCTGTGGTCGGGCACCAGCTGGCCGGTCCGGCTGCGGCGAGCCGTCGAGCGGGGCGGCGGGTCCGCCCGCCGGGCGCACCGCGACCTCGACTCGATCTGCGCGCTCTTCGAGTCGGCCGCGCGGGCCGAGGAGACCCGCGACCACGTCGGCGTTCGCGAGTTCCTCGCCACGCTCGTGGCGCAGCAGATCCCGGCCGACACGCTCGCCGAGCGAGGGACGCGCGGGGCCGCCGTACGCCTTCTGACCGCGCACCGCGCCAAGGGGCTGGAGTGGCGGCTGGTCGTGGTCGCGCACGTGCAGCAGGAGGGCTGGCCCGATCTGCGGCGGCGCTCGTCCCTGCTCGGCGCCGACCGGATCGGGTCCGACGGCCTGGTGCCCGAGACCACCGCGCGAGAGACGCTGATGGAGGAGCGGCGGCTCTTCTACGTCGCCTGCACCCGGGCCCGCGAACGGCTCGTCGTGACCGCCGTGGCCTCCCCGGATGACGACGGCGACCAGCCCTCGCGGTTCCTCGACGAGCTGGGCGTGACCGTCGAGAAGATCGAGGGCAGGCCGGCCCGGACGTTGTCGATGGCCGGGCTGGTGAGCGATCTGCGGCGCACCGCCGCCGACCCGTCGGCGAGCGACGCGCTCCGGGCCGCGGCCGCCCGGCGGCTTGCCCGGCTCGCGCCCGAGGTCGTGATCGCCGACCCGTCGTCCTGGTGGGGCACCCGCGCGGCCAGCCGGTCGGTGAGGCCGGTGCGCGACCCGGACGCCCCGGTGCCGGTCTCTGCCAGCCTGCTCGACGCGTTCGCGATCTGTCCGACGCGGTGGTTCCTGTCGCGGGAGGCCGGCGGTGTCGTCCGCGCCCACCAGTCCCAGAACATGGGCCTGATCGTGCACGCCATCGCCCAGCGCATCGCCGCCGGCGAGCTCGAGGCCGGTCCCTCCGACGTCCCCGTGCTCATGAAGCACGTCGAGGCGGTCTGGGACCGGATGGAGTTCCGCACGCCATGGGCGCGGGCCCGGGAGCTCGAGCGGGTCCAGGCGGCCCTCGGCCGGTTCCTCCACTGGCACCACACCAACCCACGACGGGTGATCGGCGTCGAGAGCAGCTTCCACGCCGTGCTCGACCTGCCCACCGGCGAGCAGGTCCGGCTGACGGGCTTCGCGGACCGGCTCGAGCTCGGGTCCGACGACAGGGTGGTGGTCGTCGACCTCAAGACCGGTCGCACCAAGCCGAGCGGTCCCCAGGTCCGGGGCAACGTGCAGCTCGGCCTCTACCAGCTGGCCGTCGACCACGGTGCGATCGACGGCCTCGAGGGGCTGCCTCCGGGTGGGGCGCGCGCCGGTGGTGCCGAGCTGGTCCAGCTCGGGCTCACCGACGGCGGCCCGGACGCCGAGGTGCAGGCCCAGCCCGAGCAGCCCGACGACGGGCCCGAGCGCGACGAGCTGCGCCGGCGGCTGGACTGGACGGCCGCCCAGGTGCGGGCCGAGCAGTTCCCGGCGATCGCCGGCGACCACTGCCGCGACTGCGCCTTCGTGCCGGTCTGCCCGATCAAGAGCGCCGGGCCGGTGGTGCGCCAGTGACCGCCGTACGCCCCATCGAGTCGCCGGCCGACCTGGCCGCCGCGATGAAGACGCCGTGGGAGGCCAGCGACCAGCAGTGGGCCTCCATCACCGCGCCGCTCGGGCCCTCGGTGGTGGTGGCGGGAGCGGGCTCGGGCAAGACGACGCTGATGGCCGCGCGCGTCGTCTACCTCGTGCTCACCGGCCAGGTCCGGCCCGAGGAGGTGCTCGGGCTCACCTTCACCACCAAGGCGGCCAGTGAGCTGCGCACCCGGATCCGGCAGGCGCTGCGCGACGCGGGAGCGCTGGAGGAGACCGGCGACGACGGCGAGGACGTCCTCGAGCCCACCGTGGCGACCTACAACGCCTACGCCGCGAGCCTGCTCACCGACCACGGTCTGCGGATCGGCCACGAGCCGGACACCCGGGTCATCACCGATGCGGCGCGCTACCAGCTCGGCGCCCGGGTGGTCGACCGCTACACCGGCGAGATCGTGCTGCTCAGCGACCACCCCGAGACCGTTATCCAGAACCTCCTCGCCCTCGACTCGGCGATGAGCGAGCACCTGGTCGCCCCCGACGACGTGCGTGCCTTCGACGAGGGCGAGCGGGCCGGGTTCGTGCGCGCGCTCGAGGCCGAGCAGGCGGGCCGCAACCGCAAGACCTACCTCGAGGCGGTGGCCAAGGCCGTCAATGCGATCGACCGGCGCCGCGAGCTGCTCGGGCTCGTCGAGGCCTACCGCCGGATGAAGTCCGACCTCGGGGTCATGGACTTCTCCGACCAGATCGAGCTGGGCGCCCGGCTGGCCAGCGACCAGCCCGAGGTCGGCGCCCTGGAGCGCTCGAGGTTCAAGGTGGTCCTTCTCGACGAGTACCAGGACACCTCCGTCGCCCAGGCCACGATGCTGGGCCGCCTGTTCGGCGGCGGCCACCCGGTCACGGCTGTCGGCGACCCCAACCAGGCGATCTACGGCTGGCGTGGCGCCTCGGTGTCCAACATCCTCAACTTCGCCGACACCTTCCCCGCCCGGTCGGGGCGGGTCCCGACCTATCCGCTGACGGTCAACCGCCGCTCCGACCGGCGGATCCTCCAGGCCGCCAACCGGCTCGCGGAGCCGCTCTACGCCGGGCACGCCGCGGTCGCCGGGCTCGAGGCCAAGCCCGAGGCGCTCGAGGGAGTCGTCACCGCCGCGGTCTTCGATACCCACCGCGACGAGCTGGCCGCGCTGGTGTCCGCGGTGATCGAGGCGCACACCGGCAAGTGGTCCGACATCGGGGTGCTGACCCGCGACAACGCGCACGCGGAGGAGGTCTTCGACGCGCTGACCGGCGCCGGCGTCCCGGTCGAGATCGTCGGGCTCTCCGGCCTGCTCCGGCTGCCCGAGGTGGCCGAGATCGTTGCCGTTCTCCACCTGATGCACGACGTCACCCGCAACGACGCGCTGCTCACGCTGCTGACCGGGCCGCGCTGGGCGATCGGGCCGCGCGACCTGCGGCTGCTCAGCCTGCGCGCCGCGGAGCTGGCCGGTCAGCGCGGGCGGGGTCCGGAGCCGGCCACGCTCGACGCGCACCTGGTGCAGATCGCCGACGGGATCGACCCCGCCGAGATCCCGTGCCTCGACGACGCCATGGTGGATCCCGGCGACCCCGCCGACTACCCCTACTCGCCCGAGGCGCTCGAGCGGTTCGCGCTGCTGGCCGGCGAGCTGCGGATGTTCCGCGCCCACGTAGGTGAGCCGCTGCTCGACATCGTCAGGCGGATCATCGACACCACCGGCGCCGACGTCGAGCTGGCCTCGGCGGTCAGCCCGGCCGCGGCGGCGCGGCGCGACAACCTCGACCTGTTCGTGCGGGCGGTGGCCGACTTCCAGGCGGTCGACGGCGACGTGTCGCTGGCCGCCCTGCTGGCCTACCTCACCGCTGAGGACGACCAGGGCAACGGCCTCGACATCGCCACGCCCACCGCGGCCGACTCGGTGAAGCTGCTGACCGTGCACCGGTCCAAGGGGCTGGAGTGGGACTCGGTGTTCCTGGTCGGCGTCTGCGAGACCCGGTTCCCGTCCAACCGGTCGCGCACCTTGTGGACCTCCTCGCCCGCGGTGCTGCCCGCACCACTGCGCGGCGACGCCGCCGACCTGCCGCAGCTCGAGGGCCACGACAAGCAGGCGCTCGACGCCTACCGCGCCGACACCCGGGCCCACGACGCGACCGAGGAGCTGCGGCTCGGCTACGTCGCGTTCACGCGGGCCGCGCACCGGCTGTCGGTCACCTCCTACTGCTGGGGCACGCGCCCCACGGCCTACGGCCCGTCCGACTACCAGACCGTCGTCCGCGACCTGCTCGCCGAGTGGGGCGAGCCGGCTCCCGTGTGGCTCGACAAGCCGGCCAAGGGCGTCACCAACCCACTGCTCGATGAGGACCCGTCGCGCCCCTGGCCACCGGGGGGCCCGGGTGTCGAGGCACTGCGCCGGCTCGAGGCCGCCGAGCTGGTCCGGGCCGCGGACCCGACGGCCGAGGACCACGACCTCGACCTCGAGGAAGCCGCGCGGGTTGCCGAGTGGGACGCCGAGCTGGAGCGGCTCCTGGCCGAGGCGCGCGCGGAGCGCAGCACGTCGATCGCGGTGCCGCTGCCCAGCAGCCTGTCGGCGACCGCGCTGCTGCGGCTGCAGTCCGACCCCGAGACGTTCGCGCAGGAGCTCGCCCGGCCGATGCCGCGGCCGCCGTCGCGGTCCGCCCGCTTCGGGACCGCCTTCCACGCCTGGGTGGAGGCGCGCTTCGGCCAGCAGCCGCTGCTCGACCCCGACGACCTGCCCGGGCGCTACGACACCGGCATCGACGACGACGCCGACCTCGACGCGGTCATCGAGTCGTTCGAGAAGGGCCCGTTCGCCGACCGCGTCCCGCTCGCCGTCGAGGCGCCCTTCGCGCTGGTCCTGGCGGGCCAGGTGGTGCGGGGCCGCATCGACGCGGTCTACGACGACCCCGCCCCTGACGGAGCCACCGGCTTCCTCCTCGTCGACTGGAAGACCAACCGTCACGAGGACGCCGACCCGCTCCAGCTCGCGCTCTACCGGCTGGCCTGGTCCGAGCTTCGCGGCGTGCCGCTCGACACGGTGCGGGCCGCCTTCCACTACGTCCGGACGGGCACGACGGTCGAGCCGCCCGACCTGCCCGACCGGGCCGTGCTGGAGTCGGCGATTCGTCTGGGCCACTGAGAGCAGGGTCCGAGGCAGCCAACAGACGAGTCGTCAGGCTCCGATCGCCTCGGCCTCGCGATCGAGCCACGCCGCCACGCCACGGGCCGCGACCCGGCCGGCGCGGTTGGCGCCGATGGTGCTCGCCGACGGTCCGTATCCGACCAGCTGGATCCGCGGGTCGGTGACCGACGCGGTGCCGTCGAGCTGGATGCCGCCGTGCTCCGAGGTCAGGTGCAGGGGAGCCAGGTGCCCCACGGCGGGCCGGAAGCCCGTCGCCCACAAGATCACGTCGGCCGGCCACAGCGGACCGTCCGGCAGGCGCACGCCGTCCGGCTCGATGGAGGTGAACATCGGGTGCCGCTCGTAGGCGCCGAGCCGCTCCGCCTCGCGCTCCTGGTCGCGAAGCTTCAGTCCGGTCACGCTCACGACGCTGGCGGGTGGGAGGCCGCGGCGTACTCGCTCCTCGACCAGCGCGACCGCCGCGCGGCCGACCTCGGGGGTGAAGTCGTCGGTCCGCCAGACCGGCTCCCGGCGGGTGACCCAGAGCGTGTCGTCGGTGACCGGCGCGATCTCTCCCAGCAGCTGCACGGCCGACGCACCCCCGCCCACGACCACCACCCGCGCACCGCGGAACGGCTCCGGACCGGGGTAGTCGTGCGTGTGCAGCTGCCGGCCGCGGAACCTCCGTGCTCCCGGGTAGGACGGGACGAACGGCCGCGACCAGGTCCCCGTCGCGTTCACGAGGGTGCGCGTGAGCCACCGCCGGACGCCGGCGCGCACCTGGAGGAGCCCGTCGCCGGCCTCGGTGACGGCGTCGACGTGGACCGGCCGAACGACCGGCAGGTGGTGGGTGTGCTCATAGTCGGCGAAGTAGGCAGGCACCGCGACGTTCGCCCGCTCACCCGAGAGCTCGGGCGGCGCGGATCCCGGCAGCGCGGCGATGCCGTGCACGTCGCGCATGGTCAGCGAGTCCCAGCGGTGCTGCCACGCACCACCCGGCGCCTCGTCGGCGTCCAGCACGACGTGCGCGATGCCCCGGCGCTGCAGGTGGTACGACGCCGAGAGCCCCGCCTGCCCGGCTCCGATCACCACCGCGTCGAGGACCTCCACGTGAGGTGAACACGCGCGGCCACCGGGTTAGTCCATGCCGACCCGCCGGCGGGGAGGTGGCCGGGTCAGACCGAGAGGCCGGCCTCGAGGGCGATCTCGACCATGTCGCCGAAGGTTCGTTCGCGCTCCTCGGCGGGGGTGGCCTCCCCGGTCACGACATGGTCGGAGATGGTGCAGACCGCCAGCGCTCGGCGGCCGTGGCCGGCGGCGATCGTGTAGAGCGCTGAGGCCTCCATCTCGATGGCCAGCACGCCGTGCTCGACCATCCTGGTCAGCAGCTCGGGGCGAGCGGCGTAGAACGAGTCGGCGCTGAAGACCAGCCCCACGTGCACGTCGTCGCGAGCACCGGCTGCAGTGGCGGCGGCGGAGAGCAGCGTGAAGTCTGCGACCGGGGCGTAGTCGAGCCCCTCGAAGCGGATCCGGTTCATGCTCGAGTCGGTGCACGCGCCCGAGGCGATGACGATGTCGCGCAGCCTGACGTCCTCGCGCAGGCCGCCGGCCGAGCCCACCCTGATGATCGACTGCACGTCGTAGTCGCGGAACAGCTCGGTGGCGTAGATCGCCAGGGACGGCTGGCCCATCCCGGAGCCCTGCACCGACACCGGCCGGCCCCGCCACGTGCCGGTGAAGCCGAGCATGCCGCGCACCTCGTTGTAGCAACGCGCGTCCTCGAGGAACGTATCGGCGATCCACTTCGCGCGCAGTGGGTCTCCGGGCATGAGGACGAGCGGGGCGATGTCGCCGGCCGCGGCCCCGATGTGGATGCTCACCGGCCGGAGACTAGTGGGTGCCGCTGGAGGTTCGTCGGGGCCACCCGACGGAGGTCCGGCGGTGCCCATTAGCGTCGTACGGGTGGAGTACCAGCACCTGCGTCTGGCCAGCGGCGCCCACGACCGACTCGCCGCCCGTCGTCATGACGAGGCGTGGCTCGAGGACCGGTGGGCCGATCCGGACACCCAGGTGCTGGTCGTCGCCGGGACCCGCGTCCACCCCGTCGATGGCCGGATCCCGTGGGTGTCCCCGCAGGACGCACCGGACGGGCTGCGGGTCCTGCTGGGCGAGCACGACGGCCGCTCGTGGTTCGCCGTGATCACCGGTCCGGAGGCCTCCGTGGAGGCGAAGGACGAGTGGCTCCCGCTGCGCGGACTCCTGCCCCACCTGGCCGACGACACCCTGGCCAGCGCTCCGCTCGTCTTCCACGCGCTGGGACTGGCCGAGTGGATGTGGGTGACGCGGTTCTGCCCGCGCTGCGGTGAGCCGCTCAGGCCACGGGCCTCGGGCCACGAGCTGGCCTGTCCCAACGACCACGTCCAGTTCCCGCGCACCGATCCCGCGGTGATCATGGTCGTCACCTCGGGCGAGCCCGGAAGCGACGACGAACGTTGCCTCCTCGGCCGCCAGGCGGTCTGGCCGGAGGGGCGGTACTCGACGCTGGCCGGCTTCTGCGAGCCGGGGGAGACGCTCGAGGACGCCGTACGCCGCGAGGTGCTGGAGGAGACCGGTGTCGTCGTCGGCGACGTCGACTACTTCGGCAACCAGCCCTGGCCACTCCCGGCCAGCCTGATGCTGGGCTTCATCGGCCGCGCGGTCTCGACCGAGATCCAGGTCGACAACGTCGAGCTCGACGACGCGCGGTGGTTCACCCGCGCCCAGATGAAGGCCGAGGCCGAGGCGGGCTCACTCGTGCTGCCGGGCGGTGTCTCGATCAGCAGGTCGCTCGTCGAGCACTGGTACGGCGGGCCGCTGCCCGGCCAGTGGTGAGGGCGCTCACTGCGCCCACGGCGGCTGGAGCCGCTCGCCCTCGGCGGTGGTCGCGGTGAAGCCGGCCGCGATCGCGACGTAGGCGACCGCGTCCTCCGGCCCCGGGTTGACCACCGAGATGGGCTCGCCCGCGGGGACGATCGCCACGTCGCCCGGCTCGAGGAGCTCGCCGTCCGGGGTCACGCGGAGACGACCGGAGAGGACGAGGAAGGTCTCGTCGCGGTCCAGGGTGTGTGGCGCGGCGTCGTGGTTCGGGGCCACGGTGATCTGCCACGTGCAGAGCTCCCGGCAGCCCCGGCTCGGAGCGGCGTACGCCGAGAAGCGGACGCCGGGGAGCTCGAAGGTGCGTGACTCGGTGGCGCGGATGACGGTCATGGACTGACTCCCTGAGATGATAGACAAGCACGCTTGAACAAGCGTGCTTGTCTATCATGGAGCCGTGACCCACATCCGGCAAGGCCATGACCTCGGGATCCTGCTGGCGCTGGCCTACCAGCGGTTCGTCGAGGAGCTCCGAGAGGCCCTGGCCGACGCGGGAGTCGACGCGCTGGGCCGGTCGGACGGCTACGTCTTCCGGGCGCTGGCCGACCAGCCGTGCACCGTGAGCGCGCTGGCCGGCCGGCTCGAGATCAGCAAGCAGGGGGCGGCCCAGATCGTCGACGACATGGAGCGTCGCGGGCTGGTCGTACGCCGGCCCGACCCCGACGACCGGCGGGCCCGGCTGGTGTCACTCACCGACGAGGGGGAGCGGGCGCTGCGCACGGCGCGCGCGTTCCACCTCGAGTTCGAGCGACGGCTGGTCTCCGAGCTCGGCGCGGCCCCGGTCGATGGGCTGATCACCTGCCTGGAGCACATGGCTGGCGAGGACACGCTCCGCGACCCGCGGATCCGGGCGCTCTACCTCTGAGCCACCGCAGAGCCGCAGCTCAGGAGGCAAGCGCGTCGAGCGACGCGAGCTTCTCCTTGACCTGGGCGAGCGACGGGTTGGTCTGCGACGTGCCGTCGCGGTAGACCAGCGTCGGGACGGTCTGGTTGCCGTTGTTGGCCGACTCCACGATCAGCGCCGCCTCGGGGTGCTCCTCGATGTCGACGACGTCGTAGGCGATCCCTTCGCGGTCGAGCTGGCTCTTGAGGCGGTGGCAGTAGCCGCACCACTGCGTGCTGTACATGGTCACACCCGCGTCATGAGTGGTGCTGCTGTCGGACATCAGGGACTGTCGCCTCCGGGCTCTATCGTGATCGCGTGCGGACGGTATCCGCCGCCGTACATCTTTCAACCACCCACCCCCCGGAGTTGTTCCTTGTCGTCTCAGGGTGCCGCTGAGGACCTGCTGTCCGCGCTCGACCCCGAGCAGCGCCAGGTCGCCGAGGCCCTGCGCGGCCCGGTCCGGGTGCTGGCCGGCGCCGGCACCGGCAAGACCCGCGCGATCACGCACCGCATCGCCTACGGCGTGGCCAGCGGCGTCTACGCACCGGCCGAGGTGCTGGCAGTGACCTTCACCACCCGCGCGGCCGGTGAGATGCGCAGCCGGCTGCGCGGCCTCGGCGCCGGCGGCGTCCAGGCCCGCACCTTCCACTCCGCGGCGCTGCGACAGCTCCGCTACTTCTGGCCGCACGTCCACGGCACCGAGCTGCCCCAGCTGGTGGAGTCCAAGCTCGGCCTCCTGGCCGCCGCCACCAGGCGACAGGGGCTCACCACCGACCAGGCCCTGCTGCGCGACCTGGCCTCGGAGATCGAGTGGGCCAAGGTCAGCAACGTCGGCTCGTCGTCGTACGCCGAGGTCGCCGCGGCGCGCGGCCGCTCGGTGGCCGGCCAGACGCCCGAGGTCGTTGCCCGGGTCTTCGAGTCCTACGAGGAGGTCAAGCGCGAGCAGCGCCGCATGGACATGGAGGACGTCCTCCTCCTCACCGCCGGGATGCTGGCCGACGACGAGCGGGTGGCCGCCCAGGTCCGCCGGCAGTACAAATGGTTCGTCGTCGACGAGTTCCAGGACGTCTCACCGCTCCAGTCCGCGTTGCTCGACCTGTGGCTTGGTGGGCGTGACGAGCTGTGTGTGGTCGGCGACCCGGCCCAGACGATCTACTCCTTCGCCGGCGCCAACGCCGACTACCTGCGCGGCTTCCCGGCCAAGTTCCCCGGCACCACCTCGGTCGAGCTGGTCCGCAACTACCGCTCCAGCCCCCAGGTGGTTCGGGCGGCCAACACCCTGCTCGAGGGCACGCCCAGCCAGGGTGTCGAGCTCCGCGCCCAACAGCTGGCGGGCCCGGAGGTCACCTACGACGCCCACCCCGACGAGGTCGCCGAGGCGGAGTCGGTCGCCGCGCGGATCCTCCGGCTGCGCCAGCAGGGCCGTGAGGCAACCGAGATCGCCGTGCTGTTCCGCATCAACGCCCAGTCCGAGGCGTTCGAGGAGGCTCTCTCGGCGCGCGGCATCCCCTACGTCGTCCGCGGCGCCCAGCGGTTCTTCGACCGGCCCGAGGTGCGCGAAGCGGTGACCCGGATACGCGGCGCGGCCCGCTCTGGCGAGGGGCAGGACGTCCTCGAGACCGTCCGCGGCATCCTGGCCGGCATGGGCTGGACCCCCGAGGCGCCGTCCGCGCGCGGCCAGACCCGCGACCGCTGGGAGTCGTGGCAGGCGCTCATGGACCAGGCGCTGGAGTTCTCGGCGGCGGGGGGCACGCTCGCGGAGTTCGTCGACGACCTCGACCGCCGGGCGGCCGAGCAGCACGCCCCTGTTGCCGACGGCGTCACGCTGGCGACCTTCCACGCCGCCAAGGGGCTGGAGTGGGACTCGGTGTTCCTCTGCGGCCTCCAGGACGGCACGCTGCCGATCACCTACGCCGAGACGCCCGCCCAGCTGGAGGAGGAGCGCCGACTGCTCTACGTCGGCATGACCCGGGCCCGGCGCGACCTCGCACTGTCCTGGGCGATGGCCCGCAACCCCGGGGGCCGCGCCTCCCGCCAGCCGTCCCGGTTCCTGACGCCGTTGCTGCCCCAGGAGACGCTCCCGCTCCCCAAGTCGCGCAAGGCGAAGGGTGCGCGGATGTGCCTCGAGTGCGGTCGCCCACTGCAGACCGCCGCCGACAAGGCCCGCCGCCGGTGTGCCGACTGCCCTGCTCCCTACGACGAGGAGCTCTACGAGCGGCTGCGCCACTGGCGGACCGAGCGCGCCCGCGAGGAGGAGATCGCGGCGTTCATGGTGTTCAGCAACGCGACCCTCGAGGAGATCGCCACGCGCCGCCCGCGCTCGACCCGCGAGCTGCTCGCGGTCAGCGGGGTCGGCAAGGAGAAGCTCCACAAGTACGGCGAGGAGCTGCTCGAGCTCGTCGGGTGACCCGATCGGGCGCGATGGCAGAAAATTGTCGAGAAATACCCATAAAATCAATTGCTCCTTACCGGAGCGCGGCGGTACGTTGTCCGTCCAGTCGAAGACGCGCGCACATCGGGTCTGACAAACCCAGCGCCCGAGGAACCAGAAGGAGGTGTGGACATGAAGTTCAGCTCGAACCAGATGCCGGCGATCATCCCGTCGTACTTTGGCGCGCCCATTTGTGGCCACGCCTCCGACGTGTCCCTCGCCGGCTTCGGCACGACGTTCGTCGTGCGCGAGCGCCAGGCCGCCCCCAAGGGCGACATGGGCCTCGTTGCCGGCTACGTCCCGGGGACCAGTGCCTGGAGTCCACCGTCCAGTTGAGAGCAACTGATCGGCAGCCTCCAGGCCGCGGAACCCGACAAGGGATCCGCGGCCTTTCTGTTTCTCACAACCAGAGAGACCGCGCCGGGATCCCATCGCAGACCAGATGACCCGAACATCCGCGATCAAGGTGAGCAGAGGAGGTGAAACAGGACATGACCATCAGCGTTCTCGACCGCACAGCGGACTCACGAGGTCTTGGCGCCGACCAGCCGAGTCTGGGCAACCTCCACGACAAGGCCGGCAAGGCGGACGAGGCGACACTGCCGTGCCGGGTGTACGACCCGGAGCTGTGGTTCGCCGAGTCGCCGAGCGATGTGGAGTACGCCAAGGCCCTGTGCGTCGACTGCCCGGTGCGCTCGCTCTGCCTCGACGGCGCCCTCGAGCGCCGTGAGCCGTGGGGCGTCTGGGGTGGACAGCTCTTCATCCACGGAGTCGTCGTCCCCCGCAAGCGTCCGCGTGGCCGCCCCCGCAAGAACGAGGTGGCCGCGTAGGCAGCCACGAGGCGTCCGTCATCCGACGGCCGCGTCCCTTTCCGAGAAAGACCAAGACACCAAATGAGCCAGACCTTCAAGACCAGGAGCACCGAGATGAATCTCATGAACGAGAACCTGGCGCGCGCGCAGATGTCCGCGCGCCTGGGAGAGGCGCAACAGTTGCGGCGCGGCCACCAGCTGGTCCGCGCCCGCCGGCTCAGCCGCAAGGCCGAGCAGGCTGCGCAGCAGGCGCGTCTCGCCCTCGCCCGCGCTCTGTAAGACCCGAATGGGATGCCGCCGTCAGCGGCCCTCTGCAGGGACACCCTGATCGCGGGTGCCAACCAGGAGCCGGGTACGACCACCGATGGTCGTGCCCGGCTCCTGCGCATTTCAGGCTCTTGTGACTCCCCGCTCCGCTCTTGGCGGCGGTGAGCTGTCAACCGGTCGCCACGGTCCAGGCGTTCAGAGGTCACCGCCCCCCGGGCTGTCCCGCCGACACGCCGAGGCGGCGGTGGATCGGCAACCACACCGCCTGCATGGAGGTTGACAGGTCACCGCTGCCCCGGTGCCCGCTAGGTTCGAGCCGTGAAGACCTGCGACTTCTGCGGGCGGCAGGAGACCGATGAGGCCAAGACGCTCACGTGGAGCACCGCGGTCGAGAACGGTCGGCCGCGGACCTTCTGTGACACCTGCTCCCGCGAGAACCTCCGGTCGATGGAGGGCAAGCTCGACAGCGAGTATTGGTGATCGGTCGGAGCGAGGAACGAGCTCCGACAGATCGATGGTGGTTGAGCAGCGACCGGAGCCGACCGACGAACGAGGTCGGCTCCGACGGAGCGTGTCGAAAGCTCCGCAACTGAGGCCGGGACCGAACCCCACCGGGCCGTGCTCACTCACCCCACCCGCTCGACCAGCCCATCGCCCCAGGCGCAGCCACAGTGCAGGTGCCGGCGGTAGGTCGTGACCACCGGCGGCAGGGCCGCCAGCGCCACGGTGGCCGACCAGGTCGACGGGGGGTCGCCGTCCACCGCGGCGGCCAGGTCGTGGACCGCCCAGGCGACGGCCAGGGCGCGCTGCACCGGGTCCGGGACCGCCGGCCGCAGGGGAGGGGTGGTCGCCAGCTGCTCGACCACGAGCGCCCGGCGCGGGTCGTGCTCCCCGAGATGGGCGTCCACGCAGCGCAGGCAGGCGGTGTGGCCCGGGACGACGTAGGGGCCCACCACGACTCCGCCGGCACCTTCGCGCACCACCAGGTGCGGCGTGCCGGACCGCACCCACCCGTCGACCCGGTCTCGCGAGGGTTCGCCCTCGGTCCACAGCAGCGCCGCTGTCGCCCGGGACGAGGCGGGGGAGAGCCGCAGTCCGGCCGCCTCCACGAGCTCGGCGAGCTCGGACAGTACGTCGTCCGGCGCGTCCACGCGCAGCATGCACCTGGTGCGCCGCGCACGACGTTCGGAGTCGGTGTCGTGGGCAACGACCAGCCCCGCGGCCACCAACGCATCGAGGATCGGTGCGGTGAGCGGGCCGAGGGTGGTGAGCGGGCCGCCGTGCGCCAGCTCGACCAGCAGGAGGCGGACGGCGTCGGAGTCGGGAACGACCGCCGCCAACGGCGGGTCCACGCCGAGCTGGAGGAGCCCGGCGTCGCGCCGGGCCAGGCCCACTCCGGGGCGCAGGGCCCAGGTCGCGCGGGTCCGCGCGCCCCGCGCGTTCTTCGGTGGGGTGGTGGTCATCCGGCCACGGTCACACGGATCGTGGCCGGGCGTCGCCGGCTCTCCACAGGCCCGGACATGGGACGACGCCCCGGCTGGGAGCCGAGGCGCCGTCGTGTGCAGTCGCTGCTGCCGCCCGGGGCAGCAGGCCGAAGTCGTGGCGGTGAGCCTTGCTCAGGCCTTGCCGAGGATGCGGTTGAGCTTGGTCCCACAGACGGGGCACAACGCCTGAGCCATCCGGGTGCCCTTGTCGTTGACCCGGACCTCTCCCGAGGCCTCGCGCTTCTCCTTGCACTTCACGCAGTAGAACTCGCCGCTCCAGGTCTCCGCCATGACGGCCTCCTTGCTCGTATTCCGTTCGGTCGTCGCGGCGGGGACTCTCCGGTTCCCCGGGAAGGGGGAAGCCCGCCGGAGGCTCTCGGGACAGGCCCTCGAGCCGTTTCGACCGTACTGCAACCCCGCCTCAACCCGTGTCAGGCGCTCGGCGCGCCGAATTTCGGTCTTTGTCAGGCCTATTGGCCGGTGAATCCGCTCGGGGCGGCCGCGAACGAGGCTCAGTAGGGTGCGCCCATGTCCGCCTACGAGCACCTGAGGCTGGAGCGGCCCTCCGCCGGCGTGGCCCTGCTGACCCTCGACAACCCCGACATGCGCAACGCGATGTCCGACGAGATGACCTCGTCGTGGGTGGCCGCCGTGGCCGAGCTGGCGGCGGACCGCTCGCTGCGTGCCGTCGTGGTGACCGGCGCGGGCTCGGCCTTCTG
The DNA here is from genome assembly GCF_036274455.1 of Nocardioides sp. Classification (GTDB taxonomy): domain Bacteria; phylum Actinomycetota; class Actinomycetes; order Propionibacteriales; family Nocardioidaceae; genus Nocardioides. Next base: position 42,118 of record NZ_DASUFR010000054.1, read on the forward strand.
CTCGGGCGGCAACACCTCCTGGATCGCGAGCGAGCCCGACGCCACGGTCGAGGAGCTCCGCAGCCGGATGCTGCCGTTCTATCGGGCCTGGCTGTCGATCCGCTCGCTCGAGGTGCCGACGATCGCGGCCGTCAACGGCGCCGCGATCGGCGCCGGGCTGTGCCTGGCGCTCGCCTGCGACCTGCGCTATGCCGCGGCCGGCGCCAGGCTGGGGGCGCCGTTCGTGAAGCTGGGCATGCACGCGGGGATGGGCGGCACCTTCCTGCTCCCCGAGGTGGTGGGCGAGGCGCACGCGCGCGACCTCCTGCTCACCGGCCGGGTCGTCGACGCCGACGAGGCCCTCCGCATCGGGTTGGTCTCCCGGGTCCTGGACCCGGCGAGGTTCCTCGCCGACGTCCTCGCGATCGCCGACGGCATCGCCGCCACCGCCCCCATCGCCAGCCGGCTCACCAAGCTCGCACTCCTCGACGGCGGCCACCGCGACCTCGAGACCGCGCTCCAGTGGGAGGCGATGGCCCAGCCCATCACCCTGGCCACCGACGACCTCCAGGAAGGCATCCGCGCCGCCCAGGAGAAGCGCGCCCCGACCTTCCGCGGTCACTGACGAGCACGACGTGAAACGAGCCCCCGTGTCTGCCGGTGGAGACCCGCCTTCCCCTTGCGGATCTTCTCCGACAGGCCCGGGGGCCTCGTCTGGAGGGGAACGCTAGGCACTCGGCGCCGGCCGGGGCAATGCCTCGGGGGGTGCCCCTGTGGATGACCGTGTGGACAAAGCTGTGGACAACCCGGTGGACACGTGGAGGACACGCCGTGGGAGCGTGCACCACACTGTGGACAACAGGTGGATGCCGCCTCCGTTTCCGGTGCTGACCTGCGCAAATGAGAGTGCACGTGCTGTGGACGAAAATTGACCCGCCACATTTCGTCGGCGCGGCCTCCTAGGGTGACTGGTGTGGCGGAGGCGTACGACGGTGGACCGGTCGCGGCGCTTCGCCGGATCGCGTTCCTGCTCGAGCGGGGGCGCGAGGAGACCTACAAGGTCAGGGCCTACCGCAACGCCGCCGCGGCGATCCTGCCCCTGGGTGAGGACGAGGTCCGCGCGCGCGTCGAGGCCGGGACCATCACCGAGATCCCGGGAGTGGGCGCCAGCACCGCCAAGGTGATCACCGCGACGGCCCGGGGCGAGCTGCCGGAGCGGCTGGCCGCGCTCGAGGCCGAGCACGGCGGCCCGCTCGTCGACGGGGGCCGCGAGATGCACGCCAGGCTCCGCGGCGACCTGCACTCCCACTCGGACTGGTCCGACGGCGGCTCGCCGATCGAGGAGATGGCGTTCACCGCGATGGAGCTCGGCCACGACTACCAGGTCCTCACCGACCACTCGCCGCGGCTGACCGTGGCCAACGGGCTGAGCGTCGAGCGGCTGAAGAAGCAGCTGGTCGTCGTCGACGCGGTCAACCAGCATCTGTCGTCCCGGGCGGACGGCGCGTTCACGCTGCTCAAGGGCATCGAGGTCGACATCCTCGACGACGGCAGCCTCGACCAGACCGACGAGATGCTCGACCGGCTCGACCTGCGCGTGGCCAGCGTCCACTCCAAGCTCAAGATGGACAAGGCGGACATGACGCGGCGGATGGTGGCCGCCGTCCGCAACCCCCGGGTCAATGTGCTCGGGCACTGCACCGGCCGGATGGTGATGGGCGCCCGCGGTGTGCGCGGGCAGTCCCAGTTCGACGCCACGGCCGTCTTCAGCGCCTGCGTCGATGGCAACACCGCCGTCGAGATCAACTCGCGCCCCGAGCGGCGCGACCCGCCGACCCACCTGCTCGAGCTCGCCCGCGACCTCGGCTGCCTTTTCTCGATCGACTCCGACGCCCACGCGCCCGGCCAGCTCGACTTCCTCTGGTACGGCGCGGAGCGGGCCGAGAAGGCCGGGATCGACCCGGACCGGATCGTCAACACCTGGCCGAAGGAGCGGCTCCTGGAGTGGGCCAACGGCTAGATTTCGTCCCATGGCGGTGGCGTCCGAGCCGGCACCCGAGGTCGAGGTGCGGCGCAGCAAGCGGCGCCGGCGGACGGTCTCGGCCTACCGCGACGGCGAGAAGGTCGTCGTGCTCGTCCCCGCCTCGCTCACCCGCAAGGAGGAGGCCGAGTGGGTCGAGACGATGGTGGCGCGGGTCCTGAAGTCCGAGAGCAAGGAGCCGTTGACCGACGCGGAGCTGATGGAGCGCGCGTTGATGCTCAACGACCGCTACCTCGGTGGTCTCGCGGTCCCCGGCTCGGTGCGGTGGGTGCAGAACCAGAAGCAGCGCTGGGGCTCCTGCACCCCCGGTGACCGGACCATCCGGCTGTCGGTGCGGCTCGAGGGAATGCCGCTGTGGGTGATCGACTACGTGCTGGTTCACGAGCTCTCGCACCTGATCGAGCCCGGTCATGACGCGGCGTTCTGGAGCTGGGTGGACCGCTACCCCCAGTCCGAGCGCGCCAAGGGCTACCTGCTGGGCTGGTCGGCCGCCGCGCGTGTCGACCCGCCGCCAGGCGAGGAGCTCGTCTAGGAACCCTCGGGCTCGTCCCCGCTCGGCCCCTCGAGGAGCTCGCGCAGGGCGGCGTCGAAGTCGTCCTCGCTCATCGACTCCGGCGCGGTGGCGCCCTCGCGGAAGCCGAGGGGGTCGTCGAGGTCGGCGGCGGTCGGCAGCAGGTCGGGGTGCATCCACACCCCGTCGCGCGCCTCGGTGCCCTGCCGGGTGCGCAGCGACCCCCACAGCGTGGAGGCGTCGCGCAGCCGGCGCGGCCGGAGCTCGAGGCCGACGAGCGTCGCGAAGGTCTGCTCGGCCGGGCCACCCGCGGCCCGCCGACGGCGTACGGCCTCCTGCAGCTTCCCGGCGTTGGGCATCCGGCCCTCGGTCGCCTGGCCCACCACTTCGTCGACCCAGCCCTCGACCAGCGCGAGCGTGGTCTCGAGCCGCGAGAGCGCGGCCTTCTGGGCGGGGGAGTCTGGCAGCTCGAACATGCCGCCCTCGAGCAGCTGTTGCATCGACTCGGGGTTGGTGGGGTCGATGCCGCGCATCTGCTCCTCCACCCGCTGCTGGATGCCCTCGACGTTGACCTCGATGCCCTCGGCGTAGGCCGTCACCGCGCCGACGAGGTGCTCGCGCAGCCACGGGACCCCGGCGAAGAGACGCTGGTGGGCGGCTTCGCGGAGGGCGAGGTAGAGCATCACGTCGTCGGCCGGCACGTCGAGACCCTCGGCGAACGCCGCCACGTTGGCGGGGATGAGCGCGGCCTTGCCGGCCGGGGCCAGCGGCACCCCGATGTCGGAGACCGAGAGCACCTCACCGGCGAGGGTGCCGAGCCCGGAGCCGACCTGGTTCGCCAGGAGGGCGCCGATGGCGCGGCCGAGGATGCCGAGGATCGGTCCGGCCTGGCCCTTCGCCTCCTCGGGCAGCGCGGCTCCGAGCGCGCCGACCGACTGCAGGGCGACCGGCTCGACGAGGACCTTCCAGACGTCGAGCGTGTTGACGATCCACTCCGCCCGGCTCCACGCCGTCGTCGACGTCACACCCGAGGGGAAGCCGGTGGCGTCGTCGAGCCAGTGGTCGGCCAGCTGGAGCGCGTCCGCGACGGCGTTCTGCTGGGCGCTGGTGGGGGTGGGGTCGGGGGACTGCGCCGCGGTCTTGCGCGCGAGGTCCAGGGCGACGTCCCAGTTGAGGGGGCCGTCGTAGGGCTGGAGCAACGACTGCAGCTGCCCGAAGAGCTGGCTGAGGTCGGGCATGCCCTGCCCGCCCATGCCCTGGGCGAAGAACTGCTCGAACGGAGTGCCCTTGAACGGGTTCTGGGGCTCCTCGGGCTCGTCTGCCATACCGACAACCGTACGCGGCTCACGGTCAGAACCAGATCCGCTGCGCGCGAAATCAGGGACCGCTCAGGGAGACCCCACCCACTCCTCGGAGCCGTCGCTGAACCGCTGGTGCTTCCAGATCGGGACCTCGGCCTTGAGCGTGTCGATCAGCGCCCTCGAGGCGTCGAACGACGTGCCGCGGTGGGCCGAGGACGTCGCGACGATCACGGCCACGTCACCGATGGCCAAGGTGCCGACCCGGTGCACGGCGGCCAGTGCGTGCACGTCGAAGTCGGCGGCGACCTTCTCGCACACCTCGCGCAGCCGGTCGAGCGCGGAGGGGTGTGCGGTGTAGTCGAGGCCGAGCACGCCCTGGCCGTCGTCATGGTCGCGGACCCGGCCGACGAACAGCGTCAGCCCGCCCGAAGCATCGTCGTCGAGCGCGGCGACCACCTCGCCCACGTCCAGCGGCGTCTCGCGCAGGTCGACGAGCCTCAGTGCCGACTGGGCCGACTGTTGCGTCCGCGCTGGCGTGGGCTCCGACATGTCGCTCAAGTTAGTCCCTACCCTCACAAGGGTGCAGATCCTGCTCTGGCTGGTGCCGCCGGTCGTGGTCACGCTCGTCGCGATGGCCTGGGTCGGCTGGGTGGGGCGGGAGACTCGCGGCGAGGTCGACCGCGAGGAGTCCCTGCGCCGCCTCGGTGCTGCGCTGCAGCGGCCGCGGCCGACCCGGAAGCAGGCCCCGCTCCCGCACCGTCGCGAGCGGTCCACCGGTGTCGCCGTACGCCGCGGCTGACCTGCGCGCGGCCCGGCTACCACCGGTTTGAGAGAGTTTTCGGCATGAACCAGCGCACCCCGGCCGCGGCCGCGGCCGTGGTGCTCGTTGCCGCGCTGGCGGTGGTGGCACTGCTCAAGCCGCTGCCCTACACGACCTATGCCCCCGGACCGACGATCGACGTCCTCGGCGCCCCGGACGGCAAGGAGATCATCCAGGTCGGCGGCGACCAGAAGACCTACCGGGACGACGGCCAGCTCCGGATGACGACGGTCTCGGTCACGCCCAAGGACAGCAACCTCAACCTGTTCGAGGTGATGGCCGCCTGGCTCAACCGCAACGACGCGGTCTACCCCAAGGACGCGGTCTACCCCGACGACAAGACCGCCGACGAGGTGCGCGACGAGGGCCAGGTCCAGATGGTGTCCTCGCAGGACACCGCCGTGGCGGTCGCGGAGAAGGCGCTCGGCTACCCGGTGACTCCCTCGCTCGAGGTGACCTTGATCAGCGACGGCTCGCCGGCCGACGGTGCGCTCGCGGTGCGTGACCTGATCCGGAAGGTCAACGGCGTCCCGCTCAGTGACGACATCTCGAAGGCCTCCGACGAGCTCCGCAGTGCGATCAAGGCGACCCCGCCGGGCCAGCAGGTGACGCTCACGGTGCTGCGCGACGGCAAGGAGGTCGACGTACCCCTCACGCCGGAGCAGCCCAGCACCGACCTGTTCGGCGTCGTCAAGGTCACCGGTTCGCCCCAGCTCGGCATCTTCCTGGGCCAGGGGTTCATCCTGCCGTTCCCGGTGACGGTCACCATCGACCCGCGGATCGGCGGCCCGAGCGCCGGGTTGATGTTCTCGCTGGCGATCTACGACACCCTCACGCCGGGCCCCCTCACCGGCGGCGGCCGGGTCGCCGGCACCGGCGAGATCGCGGCGGACGGCACGGTGGGGGCGATCGGCGGCATCCAGCAGAAGATCGTCGGCGCGCGCGAGGACGGCGCGCAGCTCTTCCTCGTCCCGGCCGACAACTGCGACGACGCCAAGGGCGCCCACAACGGCGACATGCGGCTGGTCAAGGTCGACACCTTCGACACCGCGAGGTCGGCGATCGAGACCTGGGCCAAGGACCACGACGCGAAGCTGCCGAGCTGCTGATGGACAACGACCTACCCACCCTCGACCCCGCCGTGGACCCCGCCCTGGCGGCGGCGGTCCTCGAGATCGAGTCGCACAGCGCGGAGGCGGGCTGGGACCAGCCCGGGCGGCTCTACGCACTGGTCGACACGGCCGCGCTCGTACGCCGCGAGCCGGCCCTGGCATCGGCGATGGGGCTCGACGACGCGTCCGCGCAGGGGTCCCTGACGCCGGTCGAGCAGGAGCAGCTGCCGCCCGACCGGTTCGAGTCGACGCTGGCCTCGATCGCCTGGGGCCCGGAGGTGAGCGGCTGCGCGGCCGTGGTCGAGCGGCTGGTGCTGCCGCCGGCGGCCGACGACGCAATGCCTGACGACCCAGCCGAGGCCGCGACGTACGCCGCCGAGCACCCGGATCGGCAGGAGGTCCGGATGGTGGTGGGTGTCACTAGGACCGGGTCGTCATACTGTGCCCTCCGGCTGCGTGCACACGACGACGACCAGTCCGTCGTGGGTGGCGCAGACCTGGTCCCCGAGCTGATCGCCCTCCTGGGCGCGACGCTCGAGCCTGTCGACGACGAACCAGAGGACGACCCGCGTGAGTGAGCTTTTCGACGAGGAGGAGCGGGAAGAACCGCCCGCCCGCCCGCCGTCGCGGCGTTCGCGCGCGCTGGTGATCACCGCCGTCGTCCTCGTGATCGCCTTCTTCGCGCTCACGACGTTCGCGAACTTCTACACCAACGTGCTGTGGTACCGCGACATCGGCTACGGCGCGGTCTACAGCCGCCTGCTCTGGACCAAGATCATCCTGTTCTTCGTCTTCGGGCTGCTGATGGCGGTCGCGGTGGTCGCCAACATGGTCATCGCCTTCCGGATGCGGCCGCTGTTCCATCCGCAGTCGCCGGAACAGACCGGGCTCGACCGCTACCGCCAGGCCGTGACGCCGATCCGCACCTGGCTGGTCGCCGGCCTGGGCGTGCTGCTCGGCATCTTCGCCGGCACGTCTGGCGCCGGCGAGTGGCGCACCTACATGCTGTGGCGCAACGGCGTGCCGTTCCAGCGCGAGGACGAGTACTTCCACAGGGACATCGGCTTCTTCGTCTTCGACCTGCCCTGGTACCACTACCTCGTCGACTTCGTGATGGCGGTCAGCGTCGTCGCGCTGCTCGCCGCCGCGGTCGTCCACTACCTCTACGGCGGCATCCGGCTGCAGACCCCGGGGGACCGGCTGTCCGGGGCCGCGCAGGCCCAGCTGTCGGTGCTGCTGGGCGTCTTCGTGCTCGCCAAGGCCGTCGACTACTGGCTCGACCGCTACGACCTCGCCTACCAGTCCGGGTCGCTGCTCACCGGCATCACCTACACCGACCAGAACGCGGTGCTGCCCGCGAAGGCGATCCTGATGGGCATCGCGCTGATCTGTGCGGTGCTGTTCTTCGCCAACGTCTGGCGTCGCACCTGGATGCTGCCGTCGGTGAGCCTGGCGCTGCTGGTCCTCTCCGCCATCCTCCTGGGGCTGATCTGGCCCGGCATCGTCCAGCAGTTCCAGGTCAAGCCGTCGGAGTCGGACAAGGAAGCGCCGTTCATCGAGAAGAACATCGAGGCGACAAGAGCGGCCTACGACATCGACACCGTCCAGGAGTTCCAGCTGCCCTCGCAGCGGATCTCGGTGGTCGGCGACACGACCAACCCCAGCGTCACCTCGATCCCGCTGGTCGACCCCAAGCTGGTGCGGCAGGCGTTCCAGCAGAACCAGCAGGTGCGTGGCTACTACTCCGTGGCCGACGTGCTCGACGTCGACCACTACAAGATCAACGGCGTCGACCGGGCGCTGGTCCTCGGCGCCCGCGAGCTCGACCAGGGCGCGCTCGACAGCTCGGTGCAGAACTGGCTCAACCTGCACACCGTCTACACCCACGGCAACGACATCATCGCGGCCTACGCCAACCAGCGGAACGGCGCCGACCAGGAGGTGTCCACCAGCGGCCAGGGGCTGACCGACAAGACCGTGTGGGCGGAGGGCAACCAGCCCGGCCAGGACGACCTCGCGAAGGCCGTTGGCGACTACAAGACCCAGATCTACTTCGGGGAGCACAGCCCGAGCTACTCCGTCGTGGGCAAGGCCAGCCCGAACTCGCCGAGCGTCGAGCTCGACCTCACCAAGGCGGCCTCCACCGAGGACGATGACTCCTCCAGCGACCCGACGACGACCTACACCGGCGAGGGCGGGGTGCCGGTCGGGTCGACGTTCCGCCAGCTCCTCTACGCGATCAAGTTCGGGAGCACGAACTTCCTGCTCTCCGGTCGGGTCACCTCCGGCTCCGAGGTCATCTACAACCGGGACCCGAAGGAACGGGTCAAGATGGTCGCCCCGTGGCTGACCCTGGACGACGACGTCTACCCGACGATCGTCGACGGGCGGATCCTGTGGGTGCTCGACGGCTACACGACCACCGACCGGTTCCCCGGGTCCGAGCGCGAGTCGTTCAAGACGATGACCAACGACACGCTGCAGGACGAGTCCGGGTTGCGCACGCTGCCGACCGACGAGATCAACTACATGCGCAACTCGGTCAAGGCGACCGTCGACGCCTACGACGGCACGGTCACGCTCTACGCCTGGGACGACCAGGACCCGCTTCTCAAGGCCTGGTCGTCGGCGTTCCCCGGCACCGTGAAGCCCCGGGAGGACATCCCTCCGGACCTGATGGACCACCTGCGCTACCCGGAGGACATGTTCAAGGTCCAGCGCTTCCAGTTCGCGCGCTACCACGTCACCGACCCGCAGGCGTGGTTCCAGGACAACAACCGCTGGGACGTCCCCGAGGACCCGAACCCGACCGGGACCACGAAGGCCCTTCAGCCCCCCTACCGCATGTTCGTGACCCAGCCGCCGGGCCTGGTGCCGTCCCCGGACAACCCCGAGAACGCACCACCGGTCCCGACGACCTCGACGTGGTCGCTCACCTCGACGTTCGTCCCCTACAAGCGGAGCAACCTCGCGGCCTACGTCTCGGTCGACTCCGACGCGACCTCGCCGACCTACGGCCAGATGCGCGTGATCGACGTGATCGACCAGCAGCAACAGGGGCCGAGCCAGGTCGCCAACGCGGTCAGGTCCGACCCGGGGGTCTCGGAGAAGCTCGCGGAGTTCAACCGCTCCGGCAGCAACGTCACCTACGGGAACCTGCTCACGGTGCCGGTGGGCGACGAGCTTATGTACGTCGAGCCGGTCTACGCCAAGCTCGCCACGGCGAACGAGGCGAACTTCCCGATCCTGCGCTACGTCCTGGTCTTCTACAAGGGCGGCGTCGGCATCGACACCACGCTCAGTGGCGCGGTCGCCGACGCCCAGTCCGGCCCGGAGAGCGAGCCGTCGACCCCGCCCACCACCGGGCCGTCGCCCTCGCCGACCACCGGACCGTCGGGCTCGCCCAGCTCGACCGCCGAGCCCGGCTCGGTCCAGGAGCTCCTCGACGAGGCCCAGCAGGAGTTCCTCGCCGCCGACCAGGCGCTGAAGGCCGGCGACCTGGCGTCCTACCAGCAGCACATCGAGAAGGCCCAGAGGCTGGTCGAGCAGGCCATCGCCCTCGAGAACGGCGGCTCGCCGTCGGCGCCGGCCTCCCCGTCGGGCTCCGGTCCGTCGCCGTCGCCCTGATTTGGGGTCCCCGCCACCGGTGCCGTAACCTTGGGATCACCGACGCGGGGTGGAGCAGCTCGGTAGCTCGCTGGGCTCATAACCCAGAGGTCGCAGGTTCAAATCCTGCCCCCGCTACAAAGAGAAACCACAGGTCAGAGGCCGTTTTCGGAGAGATCCGAAGGCGGCCTCTGCTGCGTCCCCAAGCCCCTTGTCCGCAACTTGTCCGCAGACATCGCCGTGGCGTGTGTCGTCCGACGGTCCTAGAACCGGACGGACATCGGTGGCGCGGAGTGGAATCTGAAGCCTCTGATTCAGGCCGCCTGGGGCGATCAGC
>NZ_DASUFR010000055.1:0-25401 GCF_036274455.1 Nocardioides sp.
CGTCGTCCGGGCGCGCACCGGCCGCGCCGAGAAGGCCGACCTGACGATCGCCGGCCCGCCACGCGCCGTGCTCGGGCTCCTGCTCGGGATGTTCGACATCCGGGCCGCCGAGCAGCTGGGGCTCACGCTGACCGGTAGCCGGCGGGTCCTGAGTCGGCTGCATCCCTCCGCCGACGTCGTTGCGAGCCTGGCCGGCTAGGGGAGTCCGTTCTCCGGCGTCTTCCCTCACATCTTGACATAATGTCACTTATCGGCGAACTGGACCCAGGCGGGAGAAGGGGAGGCTGCAACCGGGCTGCAACCGCCTCCGCGGGACAGTTCGTCATCTTTGGGTCGCCCCGCGGGCGCCGCGCAGCGGGGCCGAAGGCATCCTTGACGGCGGGTGCGGGCCTGCTACGCGCGCGGCCGCCCACCCACGGATCAGTCAGAAGAGCCCAGAAAGCCCAGGTCCCGGTCAGTCACCCGGCAGCCGGCGCAGAGCGGCCTCCAGCACGTCGTCCCACGGGCGGAGGCCTCATGGTCACGGTGGGGTCGGCACCGTGGGCGGGAGTCCGAACCACGGGAAGAGGCTGGTCTCGAACCGGGTGAGGGCGGCGATCTCGGCTCCGGCGAGCTCGAGGACGACGAGCCCTGACCCGCGGTAGACATGGTCCGGTCCCTCCACGTAGAGGCCGAACGCCGGCTGACCGTTGGCCCTGGTCGGCACGAGCACGAACGTGCGGTTGGCGAGGGCGAGGGCGCAGAACTCCCCGACGGCGTCCCGGCCGACGTACTCGTTCGGCATCGGGGGCATGGAGGTGACGACGCCCTCTGCCAGGAGCGCCACCAGCGCGTCGATGTCGGAGGACTCGTAGGCCGTGACGAACCGCTCCACCAGCTCCTTCTCGGCAGCTGAGCCTTGCGGTGGGGCCGGCGGCCGGCCGGTCAGCTCCGGACGGCGGTGGTCAAGAGTGCTTCGCGCCCGCTTGAGCGCACTCGTCACCGACTCGACGGACGAGTCCAGCATCGTGGCCACCTCGCTCGCCGGGAACCCGAGCACGTCACGCAGGACCAGCACGGCCAGCTGGCGAGGTGGAAGCGCCTGGAGCGCTGTGATGAACGCGAGTGAGATCGACTCCCGCTGCTCGTAGCGCGCCTCGGGCCCCAGGGGCAGGTCGAACCCGGCTTCGAGCAGCACGTCGGGCAACGGCTCGAGCCAGCTGACCTCGCCGTACCTCGTCGGCTCGGGCGCAGCGAACGCAACGACGTCCCAGGCCTTGGCCGGGCGTCGGCTGGCGGCACGCAGCGCGTTGAGGCACCGGTTGGTGGCGATCCGGTAGAGCCAGGTGCGGAACGAAGCGCGCTCCTCGAACGCGCCGAGCCCCTGCCACGCGGCGACGAGGGTCTCCTGCAAGACATCCTCGGCGTCCTGGACCGACCCGAGCATCCGGTAGCAGTGCACGTGCAGCTCGCGGCGATGCGGCTCGGACAGCGCCCTGAACGCCTCGTCGTCACCCGCCCGCGCCCGCGAGATCAGGTCCGTGGTCATCGTTGCTCCTCCTTGCCCGCCAGCATGCCTGCCACAGCTGGGTCCGCGCGTGCAGACACCGGGCGGGATCCGAACTGGGCGGTCCGGCGGCGCCCAGAGTCGCCGACTGCCGATGTCGATACAGCACGAGATCCACCAAACCCACAGAAGGAGCGCTGGACATGGGAAAGCTCGTGGTGAGTGAGAACATCTGCCTCGACGGAGGGGCTCAGGACCCTGTGGGGCAGGACGGCCTCGAGCGCGGAGGCTGGTTCTCGCTGGTGAGCCCTGGGGACTACGAGGCGTGGGCCAAGGTCGAGTTCGACGAGGCTCTGGGGGCCGACGCGCTGCTGCTCGGCCGGCGAACCGACCACTTCTTTGCGGCCGGCTGGAACACCCGCGAAGGTGGCTGGGCCGAGCGGCTGCGGAGCCTGCCCAAGTACGTCGTCTCCTCCACCCTGGCCGAGGCCGAGTGGATCAACTCGACAGTGCTGAGGGGCCCGGTCGTCGACGAGGTCACCCAGCTGGTCCAGCGCTACGACCGGGACATCGTCGTCTACGGCAGTGCCCAGCTGGTTCGCACGCTCCTCGAGCACGACCTCGTCGACGAGGTGCGGCTCACGGTGCACCCCTGGGTCCTCGGGACCGGTGCGGGCTTCTTCGCCGAGGTGAGCGAGAGGAAGGAGCTGCGACTCATCGGCTGCCGCGGCCTCGGCGACAACCTCGTCCACCTCGCCTACGACGTGGTCCGGCCGGCGAGGTAGCCGGACGGGCCGGACCGGTCGGCGTGCCCACGAGTCGAGATCAGGCCGCCACCTTGCGCGGGCGGCCGGGTCCGCGCCTGGTCTCGACGATGACGCCGTCCAGCAGGATCTCCCCGCCCCACACCCCGTGCGGCTCGCCGCGCTCGAGCGCGGCCGACAGGCACGCCTCGCGGATCGGGCAGGACGCGCACAGCTCCTTGGCCAGCTCGAGCGCCCGACCGTAGGTGTCGAAGTAGAGCTCCGGCCGGCGCTGGCACGGGTATGGCAACACGGTGGGGGACTCCTTCGTTCTCGTCGTTCCCTACCTCAGACGGGCGGCCGTCCGAGGCGGCTACCTCAGACTCGTCGTCTGAGGTAGGGCGGCACATCAGGAGAAGTCCCTAATCATTCTCAAGTTGATCTGACAACCATCTGCCGGCGACGTGCACCCGCCTCGTCAGCCCCCGACGTAGGCCGCCAGGTACTGGCCGGTGAGGGTCTTGCGGCCGGCCACCAGGTCGGCCGGTGGCCCCTCGAAGACGACCGTCCCGCCGTCGTGGCCGGCGCCCGGCCCCAGGTCGATGATCCAGTCGGCATGCGCCATCACGGCCTGGTGGTGCTCGATGACGATCACCGACCTGCCGGAGTCCACCAACCGGTCCAGCAGCCCGAGCAGCTGCTCGACGTCGGCGAGGTGCAGGCCGGTCGTGGGCTCGTCGAGGACGTAGACCTCGCCCTTCTCGGCCATCTGGGCGGCCAGCTTGAGCCGCTGCCGTTCGCCGCCGGAGAGGGTCGTGAGGGGCTGGCCGAGAGTCACGTAGCCGAGCCCCACGTCCGCCAGCCGGTCGAGCACCTTCACCGCGGCCGGGACGCTCGCGGCGTCGGAGAAGAAGCCCAGCGCCTCCTCGACCGGCATGGCGAGCACCTCGCTGATGTCCTTGCCTCCGAGCTCGTACTCGAGCACCGCGGCCTGGAACCGGCGCCCCTCGCACTCTTCGCACGTCGACTCGACGGTGGCCATCACCCCGAGCTCGGTGAAGATCACGCCGGCGCCGTTGCAGGCCGGGCAGGCACCCTCGGAGTTGGCGCTGAACAGCGCCGGCTTGACGCCGTTCTCCTTCGCGAAAGCCTTGCGGATCGGCTCCAGGAGCCCCGTGTACGTCGCCGGATTGCTGCGGCGGGACCCCTTGATCGCGCCCTGGTCGACCACGACGACCCCATCGCGACCGGCCACCGAGCCCTGGATGAGCGAGCTCTTGCCGGAGCCCGCCACGCCGGTGAGCACGCACAGCACGCCCAGCGGGATGTCGACGTCCACGTCGCGCAGGTTGTGGGTCGACGCCTTGCGCACCTCGAGCGATCCCGTCGGCGTCCGGACCTCGTCCTTGAGCGAGGCGCGGTCGTCGATGTGACGGCCGGTGACCGTGCCGCTCCCCCGCAGCGCGTCGTAGCTCCCCTCGAACACCACCTCTCCCCCGGCGGTGCCGGCGCCGGGCCCGAGATCGACGACGTGGTCGGCGATGGCGATCGTCTCCGGCTTGTGCTCCACGACGAGCACGGTGTTGCCCTTGTCGCGCAGCTCGAGGAGCAGCTGGTTCATCCGCTCGATGTCGTGCGGGTGCAGCCCGATGGTCGGCTCGTCGAAGACATAGGTCACGTCGGTCAGCGACGAGCCGAGGTGACGGATCATCTTGGTGCGCTGCGCCTCGCCACCGGAGAGCGTGCCGGCCGGGCGGTCCAGCGACAGGTAGCCCAGCCCGATGGCGTCGAAGGAGTCGAGCAGGTGCTGCAGCCCTGCGAGGAGGGGTGCCACGCCGGGTTCGTGCACGCCGCGCAGCCACTCGGCCAGGTCGCTGATCTGCATCGACGAGACGTCGGCGATGCTCTTGCCGTTGATCTTCGAGGACCGCGCCGCCTTGGTGAGCCGGCTTCCCTCGCACTCGGGGCACGTCGTGAAGGTGACGGCCCGTTCCACGAACCGGCGGACGTGCGGCTGCATGGCCTCGACGTCCTTGGACAGCATCGACTTCTGGACCTTGGTGAGCACACCCTCGTAGGTGAGGTTGACCCCGTCGACCTTGATCTTCTCCGGCTCGCCGTACAGGAGCTTCTTGAGCTCCTTCTGGGTGTACTTGCCCACCGGCTTGTCCATGTCGAAGCCGGCACCGCTGAAGATCCGGCCGTACCAGCCGTCCATGCTGTAGCCGGGCACCAGGAGAGCGCCCTCGGCCAGCGACTTGCTGCCGTCGTAGATCGCGGTCAGGTCGAAGTCGTTGAGGGCACCCATGCCCTCACACTTCGGGCACATGCCGCCCTGGTAGACCAGCTGCCGGACGACGTGGGTCTGGCCCTGCCCCTTGTCGGTCTTCATCATCCCGCTGACGGTGCGGGTGGGCACGTTGAAGGAGAACGCCTGCGGAGACCCGATGTGCGGCTTCCCGACCCGGCTGTAGAGGATCCGCAGCATGGCGTTCGCGTCCGTTGCGGTGCCAACCGTCGAGCGCGGGTTGGCGCCCATCCGCTCCTGGTCGACGAGGATCGCGGTGGTCAGCCCCTCGAGGTGGTCGACGTCGGGCCGGCTCAGCGTCGGCATGAACCCTTGGACGAACGCGCTGTAGGTCTCGTTGATCAACCTCTGGGACTCCGCGGCGATGGTGTCGAAGACCAGCGAGCTCTTGCCCGAGCCCGAGACGCCGGTGAACGCCGTCAGCCGCCGCTTCGGGAGATCGACGCTGACATCCTTGAGGTTGTTCACCCGCGCGCCGTGGACGCGGATCAGGTCGTGGCTGTCGGCGTGGTGCCCCTGCTTGTCGGGCATGGTCAGGTCCTCTCCGAGAGTGACGCGTTGACGAGCTGGCGCCATGAGGCGGGGTGGGTCGCCCAGAAGTCGTGCGGTACGCCGGGCAGGGTCTCGAACCGGCCGGCCGGCACCAGCGCCGCGAGCTGCTGGAGCGGCCACGACGGCCTGATGTCGTCGCCCGCGGCGACGAAGTGCATCGGCACCGGCGAGTCGGCCAGCCGGCGGAACAGCTCCGGCTCGTGGATCCAGTCGACGAAGGAGTCGCTGAGGGCCCGCCAGACGTCCTCGGCCCACTCGAGGTCGAGATCGGGCTCGGACGCGCGGCCGCGCTCGTAGGCCGCCGACCACGTGCGGTCCTTGTGCAGCCCGTGGCCGGCCACGCCGACCCCCCGGGTGACCGAGGCCGGGTGGTCGAGGGCGTACCGCACGGCCAGGTCGCTGCCCCACGAGTGGCCGAGCGCCGACCAGGCGGTGATCCCCAGCGACTCACGGATCGTCTCCAGGTCGGCGACCGCCTGCGCCATCGAGTGCGGTCCGCCCCCGGAGCGGCCGACCCCGCGGGGCTCCGGGAACCACGCCCGCATCGCGTCGGGCGCCAGCCGCTCGTCGGCCAGGTAGTTCACCAGCCCGGGACCGCCGCTGAGCACGACCACGTCCGGGCCGGTGCCGCACGTGCCGACGTGCAGCGGTACGCCGTCTGCTGCGGCGACAACCCGGCTCTTCATCGACCCGGACGGTAGCCGATCACCCTGCGTCGGCGGGCTCCCACACGAAGCCTTCGGGGTCGCTGAAGGCGCCGAGGTCCCCGGCGACGACCAGCCGGTGCGAGCCGGTGCCGTCGACGGGCACGCCGGCGTTCTTCGCGGCCACCTTGCGCGGGCTCAGCGCGAGGGTCACCCGGTCACCGGTCTCGAGCTCGGCGTACTTGCCGCCGAAGCTCCTCGCGACCCCGAGGCCGCGGTCGACGTAGAGCTGCCTGCTCGCCTTCACGTCGGGGACGCCGAGGAGCAGCACGACCTGGTCGACCGCACGGGTCGCGGGACCGGTGTCCTTCTTGGACGAGGACGCGAAGGTCCACGTGGTGCCGTCCGGCGCCTGGACTGCGGCGCCGTAGCCCCACAGGCTCTTGCTCGGCTCCTTGGTCGCTGTGGCCCCGGCGCCGACGGCGGACTCGAACAGGCTGTTCACGGTGCTCGGCTGGCCGACGACCAGCGAGACCACGAAGCCGCGGAACCCGCTGGTCGGCTCGTGCGACTCGCGCACCCGGATGACGTCGCCGAGCTCGAACGCCTCCTTGTAGAAGGTCTCGGCGGCTGTGGTGTCCTCGACCTCGAGGATGACGGACTGGATGGTGGCCATCTCACCGCACCTCGTCGAAGCGGATCGTGTTGCCGGACGGGTCGCGGAAGGCGCAGTCCCGGGTGCCCCAGGGCTGGACGGTCGGCTCCTGCATCACCTCGGCGTCGCTCGCCTGCAGCTTCTCGAAGAGGCCGTCGAGGTCCTCGGTCGCCAGCGTGAGCATGGCGTAGGTGCCCTTGGCCATCATCTCGGCGATGACGCGGCGCTCGTCGCCGGTGACCCCCGGGTCAGCGCCGGGCGGGAACAGCACCAGGTTGACGTCCGGCTGGCCGGGCGGCCCGACGGTGAGCCAGTGCATGCCGTTGTAGCCGACGTCGTTGCGCAGCTCGAAGCCGAGCTGGTCGCACCAGAAGGCGACGGCGGCGTCGCGGTCGTTGTGCGGGAGGAACGCGTTGCGGATCTTGAGCTCCATGCCGAGAACGCTAGGAGACGCTCGGCGAGCGTGCTTCTCGATTCCTGACCGGTCCCGCCCTGACCGGCCTGGTGACCTGCTTCACCACGCAGGACGGGATACCGGCGGCCTCGTCCGCCGCCTGCTGCTTGTAGACACTGGGTGGCACGCCGACCAGCTCGGTGAAGCGGGTGCTGAACGTGCCGAGCGACTGGCAGCCCACCTCGAAGCAGACGTCGGTCACGCTCAGGTCGCCGGCCCGGAGCAGCCACATGGCCCGCTCGATCCTGCGGGTCATCAGGTAGGAGTAGGGCGACTCGCCGTAGGCCTTCTTGAACTCCCTGCTCAGGTGCCCGGCAGACATGTTCACCCCACGGGCGAGCGCCTCGACGTCGAGCGGCTGGGCGTAGTCGCGGTCGATGCGGTCCTTGACCCGGCGCAGCAGCCGGAGGTCGCCCAGCCTCTGCGCCGCCGCCGGATCCGTGCTCACCCTGTGATGGTGCCACGACGGCGCAGCCGAGCGCCGAAGGGTCGGAGACCGGCCGAGCCGACGGCGCTGGGACCCGGCCCGGGCGCCCACCCTGCGGAGGCTTCGAGGTTCAGGCGCAGAGCGCCTTCACACCTCAGCCACCGTCCCGCCGCCCGATGAGTCGTATCTGCGCCGACGGTCAGGACTCATGGAGAGAGAGGCAACCCCGAGAAGGGTTCGGGGAAGGAAGGAGGCACGACCATGTGGGACACCGTCCAGACCGGGCACACCCACCTCTCGCACGGTCTGCCGTGCCCGCGGTGCGGTCACGAGCTGCACACCTTCCTGGCCTGCAGCGACGACTGCGCGTGCGAGCCCGTGGTGATCCCCGGCTCGCCCGCCGCTGCCGTCGCCTGACACCGGCGCCCCGCCCGAGACGGCGAGGCGGGACCGCGCGAGCACGGCACCGGTCCAGCCGGCGAGGGCGAGCGCGGCGAGCACGTAGGCGTTGCCGACCACGTGGTCGAACGGGCTCCACGCGAACTCGCGGTGCTCACCCCACGGCGGCCACAGGATCGGGCGCGCGACGAACACCGCGCTCCAGGCCACGGCCGCCCACCGGCTGCGCTCCCACAGCACCAGCGCCAACGGCACCGCCCACACCCAGTGGTGCGACCACGAGACCGGTGACGCGAGCAGCATCGCCAGCGCGGCCAGGCAGCCGCCCAGCACCCGGTCGCCGCGCCGCCACCACGCGGCGCCGACGAGCAGGACGGCCAGGGCCAGCGGGCCCGCGACCGCCAGCCAGAGCAGCACCGGTGGAGGGTCATCAAGGAGTCGGGTCAGCGCGCCGTACACCGACTGGTTGTGGGCCAGCTCGGGCGGCCCGACCCGCCCGGCCCGGACGACGTCGTCGGTCCAGTACGACGTCGCGGCGCGCGGCATCGCGACGTAGCCGACGGCGACGGTCGCGGCGAAGGTCAGCGCCGCCCGTGCCGCGGCCCGTGGATGGCCGACCAGGGCCAGCATCACGACGAGCACCAGCGGCGTCAGCTTCACCCCCGCCGCCAACCCGACCAGCAGCCCCGACCAGCGTCGTTCCGGCCGCAGCAGGTCGGTCAGCACCGCCAGCATCAGCAGCAGGTTGACCTGTCCGAAGGTGAGGTTCTGCCAGACCGGCTCGAAGGCGAGCGCACCGCACACCAGGAGAGCCACCAGCCAACCCGGGGCGGGCCGGCCCTGCTCGCGGAGCACGATCACGAGGACCACCGCCAGGGCGCCGACGGACGCAGCGGTCCACAGGGCCGCGGCCAGCCACGCCGGCGGCCACGCCAGCGGGGTCGCGAGGATCGCCGCGACGGGCGGGTAGGTGAACCGCAGCCCGCCCACACGATCGCCGTAGACCGAGGCTCCGTCGAGAAGCGCTCGGCCCGCGTGCTGGTAGACGAGCAGGTCCTTGAAGTCGCCGCGCACGCCCGCGGCCACCACAGCCGCGATCACGACTGCGAGAACCGGGATGCTGCGCGCGACCGCCCGCACCGTCGTCAGTCCTCGAAGGCGGCCAGCCACTTGGTGAGCAGCCGCTCGAGATCGCGCCGCTCCTTCTCGGAGAGCGGCTGTAGCAGCCGGTGCTCGTTGGCCATGTGCGCCGTGAAGGCCTCGTCGATCACCCGCTTGCCGGCCGGGGTCAGCCCGATCACCCGGCCGCGCGCGTCGTCGTCGCTCACCCTGCGCGTGACGAGCCCGGCCGCCACGAGCCGGTCGATGCGCTTCGTGGCCGCACCGGTCGTCACCATCGTGTGGCGGGCCAGCTCCCCGGGCGCCAGCTCATAGGGCGGTCCGGCGCGGCGCAGCGCGGCCATGACGTCGAACTCCCCCTCCCCCAGCCCGCGCCGGCGGAACTCGACCTCGAGCTCGCCGCGGGTCCGGTCGGCCAGCCGGTGCAGCCGGCCGAACACCGCTTGGGGCGAGATGTCCACGTCCGGTCGCTCCCGGCGCCACTGCTCCTGGATCCGGGCGACGTGATCGAGATCATCCGCCACGGTTCGGAATATAGCTTCCCCAGAAGAGATTATTGCTTCCATGGAAGCAAAATGGCTTGCCGTCACCGCACTCGCCCCCGTCGCCTGGGGCGCCAACTACGTGGTGACCCGGCAGCTGCTGCCCGTCGACGCTCCCCTCTGGGGCTCGGCGATCCGCGCGCTGCCGGCGGGGCTGGTGCTGCTGGCCGTGGCCAGGGTCGTGCCCCGAGGTGAGTGGTGGTGGCGCTCGGCGGTGCTCGGGACGCTCAACGTGGGCGCCTTCTTCCTGCTCGTCTACGTCGCCGCGCAGCTGCTCCCCTCCAGTGTCGCCGCATCCGTGATGGCGCTGGCCCCGCTGGTCATGGCCGGGTTCGCCTGGCTGTGGGTGGCCGAGCGGCTCAGCGGCCAGGTGCTGGCCGGCGCCGTGGCGGGCATCGTCGGCGTCCTGCTCCTCGTGGGCGGTGCCGGCGGCACCATCGACGCGTGGGGCGTGGCCGCGTCCGCCGCCGCGCTCGTGCTCTCCTCCGCCGGCGCCGTGCTCACCAAGCGCTGGGCCGACGGCACCCCGCTCGTCGCCCTCACGGCCTGGCAGCTGATCTTCGGCGGACTGGCCCTCCTCGCGGTCGCGGTGGCCGTCGAGGGCGGCCCGCCCGCGGTCGACGCCGGTGGCGCGGCCGGGTTCGCGTTCACCACGCTCGTCGCCACCGCACTGGCCAACCTGTGCTGGTTCGCCGGACTGACCCGACTGCGGGCCGCCACCGTGGGCGTGGTCGGGCTCCTCAACCCGGTCACCGGCGTACTCCTCGGGGCACTGGTCGCGCACGAGACGTTCACCGGCGAGCAGCTCGCCGGCATCGCGCTGGTCCTTGCGGGCATCCTGGCCACGACGCTGGCGCCCGCGCGCCGGATCCCGGCGGAGCCGGCTCCGGAGTTGCTACCGTCCCCGAGCCAGGACACGCCGGAGCTCGCCGGAGCGCCCGCCTGAGAGAAGGCCGATGACGACGACCACCGCGGAGCTCCAGCACCGGACGCTCCGGGTCCTGGTCGTCGCCCAGGTCCTCAGCGGCGCCGGCCTCGCCGCCGGCGTCACGGTCGGCGCGCTCCTCGCCCAGGACATGCTCGGCAGCACCGGCCTGGCCGGCCTCCCCGCTGCCCTGCTCACCGCGGGGAGTGCGGTCACGGCCGTCGCCATCGGGCGCATCTCGCAGGAGTGGGGCCGACGACCCGGCCTCGCCACCGGGTACGCCGTCGGCGCGCTGGGCAGCGTGGGCGTCGTCGTGGCCGCCGTCCTCGACAGCTCGGCCCTGCTGTTCGCAGCGCTCTTCGTCTACGGCGCGGGCAGCGCCACCAACCTCCAGGCCCGCTACGCCGGGGCCGACCTGGCCGAGGTCGACCATCGCGCGCGGGCCATCTCGACCGTCCTGGTGGCGACCACCCTCGGCGGCGTCGTCGGGCCGCTGCTCGCGGCGCCGACCGGCGACCTGGCCCACATGGTGGGCGTGCCGCACCTGGCCGGGCCCTTCCTGCTCGCCGGGGTCGCCTACCTCGCGGCCGCGGTCGTGCTCGCCACGAGGTTGCGTCCCGACCCGCTCCTCCACGCCCGCGAGTTGGCGTCCTCCGAGCTGGCGTCCTCCGAGCTGGCGTCCTCCGAGGTGGCGCTGACCGAGGTGCCCCCCGGCCCGGTCGCCGAGACGCGGGCGGCCCAGGTGCGCCACGGCATCCTGGTCGGCGCGACGGTCATGGTCCTCACCCAGGCCGTGATGGTGGCGATCATGACGATGACCCCGGTGCACATGCGCGACCACGGCCACGGGACGGCGGCCGCGGGCGCGGTGATCGCCCTGCACGTCGCGGCGATGTACCTGCCCTCGCCGGTCACCGGACGGCTCGTCGACCGGGTGGGTCGCACTCCGATGGCGATCGCCTCCGGCGTCACCCTGCTGCTCGCCGGTGTCCTCGCAGCGGTGGCCCCCGACGACTCGGTGCTCCTCCTCGCGCTGGCCCTCGCCCTGCTCGGGCTGGGCTGGAACTTCGGACTGGTGTCCGGTACCGCGATCATCACCGACGCCGTACCGATCGAGACCCGGGCGCGGACCCAGGGGTGGGTCGACGTCTCCATCGCGATCGCGGGTGCCGGCGGGGGGCTGATGTCCGGCGTCGTCGTGGAGATGACGAGCTACTCGGTGCTCTCGTTCGCAGGCGGGCTGCTGGCCCTCGCGATCCTGCCGGCGATCGCCGGGGCCGCCCGGCCGCGCACTCCGCTCGCCGCGGCCTGACCGGTATCGCATCGCTCTAGGCTGCTGCCATGGCGACGGTGCGCGAGGGTGGCAGGAGTGCTTTGGTGGTGGTCGACGCGCAGGTCGGTGTCATGGACTCCGCCTGGGAGGCCGACCGGGTGGTGGGCAACATCGCCCTCGCCGTCGATCGCGCCCGCGTTGCCGGCGTCCCGGTGGTCTGGGTGCAGCACCGCGACGAGGAGCTCGTCCCGGACACGCCGGAGTGGGAGTGGGTGCCCGGGCTGGCGCCAGCGGAGGGTGAGGCGCGTGTGCACAAGGAGTTCAACTCTTCCTTCGAGAAGACCTCGCTCGAGAACGAGCTCGACCGGCTCGGCGTCTCCCGGCTCGTGCTCGCTGGCGCCGCGACCAACTGGTGCATCCGGGCCACGGCGTACGCCGCCCTGGAGCGCGGCTACGACCTGACCCTGGTGGAGGACGCGCACACCACGACCGGCGAGGACGCCGCGACAGTGGTCGACGACCTCAACACCGTCATGCAGTGGGTGTCCTATGCCGAGGTCAGCAACACCACCGCGAGGGCCGGCGAGCTCGACTTCACGGCGCTCAGGTGAGCACTGTCCACTTCGACCGGGTCGCCCACCTCGTGCGGGTCCCGGTGCGGCTCGGCGGCGACGACCTGCGCTTCCTCGTCGACACCGGCATCGGGGTCACGGTCGTCAACAAGAGGCTCGCCGAGCGCGCGGAGGTGGAGCCGCTGGACCGGACCTACGCCGGCCGCCGCATGTCCGGCCAGCTGGTCGAGGCGCCTCTGGTGCGGCTGCCGGTGTTGTCCGTCGGCGCCTACGAGGTCTGCGGGCACGTCGCGGCCGCCGTCGACCTCGGCGAGGGGTTCGACGGGATCCTCGGCCCGACCTACTTCGGTGACCGCACCGTCACCACCGATCCTGCCGCCGCCACGCTGACCGTGCACGATTCCGGCGAGGACGTGGTGGGCATCGAGGTGCCGCTCGAGATCCACCGCGACGGCCCGTCGGCCGACCCCTTCGCCGAGCTGGTCCTGCCCAGCGGCCGCACGGTGCTCGTCGAGGTCGACACCGGCTCGGACCGCCTGATCCTCGACACCCGGTTCATGGCCGAGTGCGGGCTCGACGCTGACGGGCCGGAGGTGGCCAGCCGCGAGGGCGTCGATGAGACCGGCCACTCCTACGTGCGCTACGACGCCGTGGTGCCCGGCAGCGTCCACCTCGCGGCGGCGCCGCAGACGGCGCAGGACCACCCCGGGGTGACCTTCCAGGAGATCATCCACGACGGCCTGGTCGGTGCGGACTATCTCTACCGCTACCGCTTCACCTTCGACCTGACCGGCGGGCGCATGGTGCTCAGCCCTCCAGCAACACGGTGAGGTCGCGCTCGGCGAACCGCCGGTGCCACCACTCCTCGTCGAGCACGGCGTTGAGGCAGCGGGTGACGGCATAGCTGCCGGCCTCCGGGTAGCCGGGTCCGGTCACGGTGGTGGAGCGCCGCAGCTGCTCGTCGGTGAGCTCGGTGAAGAACCGGCGCGTGACCGCGAGGCGCTCGCCCCGCAGGTCGAGCACGTGGTCGAGGCTCGGGCGCGCGTCGTGGTCGCGCGGCACGCCCTCGAGGGCCGGCATCTCGTCGTGGGGCAGGTCCAGGGCGTCGTACGGCGCCGGCTCACCGAGCACTGCCCGCCGCAGCCAGGCGTCGTGCACGAACAGCATGTGACGCAGGGTCTCGACGAAGGACCACTCGCCGTCCACGCGCTCGTGGAGTCGCTCCTCCGGCAGGCCGCGGGCCCGGTCGACGGTTGCGGCCCACTGCTCCTCCAGCACCGGCCAGACGGCGCGGTAGCCGTCAGCATCGTGCGGGGTCAGCATCGCGTACTCCGGGTGCCGCCGCGCGAGCTCGGCGCGCCACAGCGGGACCACGTCGACGCCGTTGAGGAGCAGCTCCTCGAACCCGCCGTCGATCACCAGCCGCTCGGCCCACGCGCCGCGGATCCGCACGTCACGCAGCAGCACGCTGTGGAAGAGCGCACCGGTCAGGTCGACGTCCTCGAAGACCGACTCGGAGAGGTCCTGATGGCGGTGCTCGACCATGGGCCGAGCATGGCACCCGGCGTCGACCGCCGGCGACCCCGCACCTCCCCGGACAGCGGCCCTAGCCCGTTCGGGCTATCTCGCCGGTCGACGAACAGGTCGAATGTGGCCGCAGACGGCTGCTTCCGGGCGATTCTGCGCACTCCGCGCGGCACGGACTGCCAGTGTCGAACAGACGCCTCACCCGTCGGGGCGTCATCGAGGAGGGGGGTGGATCACCATGTGGGACACCGTGCAGACCAACGAGCAGCACATCTCGCACGACATGCCGTGCCCGCGCTGCGGCCACGCCTTGCACACGTTCCTCGGCTGTGACGACGGCTGCGACTGCGAGCCCGTGGCGATGCCGGGCGAGCCGCTGCTGACTGCCTGACGCGTTCCTAGCGCTGCTCGGCCTCGATCACGGCCCGGACCTCCACGATCGACCGCGGGGTGGAGCGGTGCACGACGCCGCGGAACCCCACCTCGCGAGCCGCCGCCACGTGCCCCTCGACGTCGTCGAGGAAGACGACCTCCTCCGGGCCTACGCCGAGTCGCTCGGCCGCCAGCACGAAGATCCGCGGATCAGGCTTGAGCAGCCCGACCTCGTGGGAGTAGACGATGTCGTCGGTGATGTCCTCGAAGCCCCAGCACCGCTCGGCCTCGCGGGCACCCGGCCCGGAGTTGGAGACGATCCCGGTCCGGAACCGCGGCCGTTGGGCGGCGAACCAGTCGAACAGCTCCTGGTCGAGGGTTCCGACGTACCACCGCCAGTAGTCGGCCATCAGCTCGTCGGCCTGCGCGTCGGTGAGCCCCAGGTGCTGCTGCCAGTGTGCCCGGACCTGTGCCTCGGTCAGCTCTCCTCTGCCGGCGTCGCCGGGCAGCGTCGCGGCACCGGCGTGCACCGAGCCGGGCGGCAGGTCGTGCCGGTCCTCGAAGGGACCCGGGAAGAGCGAGTCGTCGATGACCTCGAGGACCGAGCCGATGTCGAGCACGACCGCACGGATCACGATCTGGTCACCTGAGTCATCTGTGGCATCCTGTCAGGCGCCACGGCGGGGCGGCCCCCTGTGTTGCTCTATCTCACATATGAGTTACCGTGGTCGCATGAGCGAGACCCACATGGGCCAGGGCTACAAGGGCCGGATCGGGAGCATCATCCGCGACGCGCGCAAACACCGCGGGCTGACCCAGCAGCAGCTCGCCGAGCGGCTCAGCACCAGCCAGAGCGCGATCAACCGGATCGAGAAGGGTCACCAGAACCTCTCCCTCGACATGCTGGCCCGCATCGGCTCGGCTCTGGACTCCGAGATCGTCGCCCTGGGCGCCGGCCCGACCCACCTGCGGGTGACCGGCCCGACCACGCTGTCGGGGTCGATCGACGTCAAGACGTCGAAGAACGCCGGGGTGGCCCTGCTGTGCGCCACGCTGCTCAACCGCGGCCGCACCACGCTGCGCAACGTCGCGCGGATCGAGGAGGTCAACCGGCTCCTCGAGGTGCTCAACAGCATCGGCGTGCACACCCGGTGGCTCAACGACGACAACGACCTCGAGATCGTCCCACCCAAGGAGCTCCAGCTCGAGAGCATCGACGAGACGGCCGCGCGCCGCACCCGCTCGATCATCATGTTCCTCGGCCCGCTGCTGCACCGCGAGGACACCTTCGAGCTGCCCTACGCCGGCGGCTGCAACCTCGGCACCCGCACCGTCGAGCCGCACATGTACGCCCTGCGGCCGTTCGGTCTCGAGGTCAAGGCGACCGACGGCCAGTACCACGCCCAGGTCAACCGGGCCATCGAGCCGACCCACCCGATCGTGCTCACCGAGCGCGGCGACACCGTCACCGAGAACGCCCTGATGGCCGCCGCCCTGCACCCCGGCACCACGGTGATCCGCAACGCCTCCTCCAACTACATGGTCCAGGACCTCTGCTTCTACCTGCAGAAGCTCGGGGTCACCGTCGAGGGGATCGGGACCACCACCCTGACGGTCACCGGCCGCACCGAGATCGACGTCGACGTCGACTACGCCCCCAGCGAGGACCCGATCGAGGCGATGTCGCTGCTGGCGGCCGCGATCGTGACCCGGTCCTCGATCACGATCTGCCGGGTGCCCATCGAGTTCCTCGAGATCGAGCTGGCCACGCTGGGCGAGATGGGCTTCCAGCACACCCGCTCGGAGGAGTACGCCGCCCGCAACGGCCACACCCGGCTGGTCGACATCACCACCCAGCCCTCGGAGCTGCACGCGCCGCTGGACAAGATCCACCCGATGCCGTTCCCAGGGCTCAACATCGACAACCTGCCGTTCTTCGCGGTCATCGCCGCGGTCGCGGAGGGCCAGACGCTGCTGCACGACTGGGTCTATGAGAACCGTGCGATCTACCTCACCGAGCTCAACAAGCTCGGCGGCCAGGTCAAGCTGCTCGACCCGCACCGGGTGATGATCGAGGGACCGACCCACTTCTCCGGCGCCGAGATCGTCTGCCCGCCGGCCCTGCGGCCCGCGGTGGTCATCCTGCTCGCCATGCTCGCCTCGAAGGGCACCTCGGTGCTGCGCTCGACCTACGTGATCCACCGCGGCTACGAGGACCTGGCCGAGCGGCTCAACGAACTGGGCGCCAACATCGAGCCGTTCAGGGACATCTGAAGACTCAACACCCCGGGCGAGCTTCGGCCTGGATGGCCCCGACGACGCGGGCTTCGCCCGAAGAACCGGGTCGCTTCGCTCCCGCCGCGCGCCCGTGGCCAGGCCGGCAGGCGTCGAGTCGCCGTCGAAGCCCGCGTGGCCGGCTACGTAGTGGGAGCGTGGGAGCGCAGCGACCCGGTCTCTCGCGGGCGAAGCTCGCGGGGGTATCCAGACGGGGTATCTAGAAGAGCGTCTCGACCCACGCTCGACTCTGCGTCCGCTGTCCGGGCGGGACGGTCATGTCCGCGGTGATCCGCGGCATCGGCATCGTGTGCTGGCCGGCGTGGCGATGCCAGTCCTGCTCGGCCTCGATCAGGCTGCCGAGGTCGGCCCGCCGGAGGAACACACCGTGGCCGTCGGGACACGCGCTGACCTCGCCGTCACCGAGCCGGCGCGGCTGCATCTCCGCTCCGCACATCGGGCAGTCGAGGACCGTGCTGGTGTCACCGTCGTCGTCCATGGGTCGACCGTAGCGCGCCCGGGTGACCTGGCTCCCAACGCATGCACGCCACGTGATGTGGTGTGAGCCATACTGCGACCTGTGACGACGCCGACGACCGGCTTCGCCTACCTCGACGAGGTGGCGGGCGACCCCGGCGGAGTCCTCGCCTTCGCCCACCGCGGCGGTGCGTACCACCCCGAGATCGAGGGGCTGGAGAACACCCTGGCGGCGTTCAAGCACGCGGTGGCGCTCGGCTACGACTACCTCGAGACCGACGTGCACGTGACCCGGGACGGCGTGCTGCTGGCCTTCCACGACGCCGTCCTCGACCGTGTCACCGATATCGAGGGCGCCATCGCCGAGCTCACCTTCGACGAGGTGCGCCAGGCGCTGGTGGGTGGCCGCGAAGAGGTGCCGACCCTGGCCCAGCTGTTCGACGAGTTCCCGAGGGCCCGGTTCAACATCGACATCAAGTCCGATGGCGCGGTGCCCGTGCTGGCCGACTTCCTGCAGGAGCGGGACGCCGCGGACCGGGTCCTGGTCGGGTCGTTCAGCCCCAAGCGGCTCGCGAAGTTCCGCCGGCTCACCGGCTTCCGCGTCCCCACCTCCGCCACGCCCGTCGAGGTCGTGATCTTCCGCCTGGTGCCCAGCGCGCGGCTCGCGGACCGGCTCACCCGCGGTCGGGTGGCCGCGCTGCAGATCCCGCACCGCCGCGGGCGCTGGACGATCGCCACTCCAGGACTGGTACGCCGCGCGCACGCCACGGGCAAGCACGTGCACGTGTGGACCGTCGACGACCCTGAGGAGATGCGTGAGCTCCTCGACCGTGACGTCGACGGCCTGTTCACCGACCGGACCGACCTGCTCAAGGACGTGCTCACCGAGCGGGGCCAGTGGAGGGGCGGCCAGTGGAGGGGCGAGCAGTGGAGGGGCGGCCCGTGGAGGGAGTGAGCCCGACCGATGGCCACCACAGCTGAGTTCGCGGACCTCGGCCCGCTGAACCGGGCTCGGGAGCAGAAGGCGTGGTACTGGTACGACTGGGCCAACTCGGCGTTCTACACCACGGTGCTCACCGTCCTGTTCGGCCCGTACATGATCAACGTGGCGGGCAAGGCCGCCGGGTGCGTGGATCCCGACGACACCTGCTCGAGGACCGTGAGCGTCCTCGGGCTCCCGCTCGCGGCGGGCTCGCTGCCCGCCTACCTGACGAGCTTCGCCACCATCGCGAGCGCACTCATCCTGCCGGTGGTGGGCGCCATGGTGGACCGCTCGCCCCGCAAGAAGGTCCACATGGCCCTCTTCGCCTGGATCGGGTCCTTCTTCTGCGCCCTGCTGTTCTTCATGAAGGGCGAGGGCTGGCAGATCGGCGCGGTGGCCATCGTGGTCAGCAGCATCCTCGCCGGCTGCTCGCTCGTCAGCTACTACGCGATCCTCGTCGACATCTCCACCGAGGACGAGCGCGACCACGTCTCGTCGCGCGGCTGGGCGTGGGGTTACCTCGGCGGCGGCGTCCTCCTCGCGCTCAACCTGGTCGTCTACCTCTTCCACGACTCCTTCGGGCTCAGCGAGGGCATGTCCGTCCGGCTCTCGATGCTGTCCGCGGCGGCGTGGTGGGCGGGCTTCACGATCATCCCGTTCCTCGGCATCAGGAACCGTCCACCCCGGAACCTGGTGGAGGCGCACGGCGGGGTGTGGAGCCGCTCGTTCGGACAGCTCTGGGTGACGCTCAAGGGGCTGCCGGCCTACCCGATGACGCTCACCTTCCTCGTCGCCTACCTCTTCTACAACGACGGGATCCAGACCGTCATCAACAGCGCAGCGGTCTACGGCTCGGAGCAGCTCGGCTTCGACCAGAGCGTGCTCATCGCGACGATCCTCCTGATCCAGTTCGTGGCCTTCGGCGGCGCCCTCTTCTTCGGCCGGCTGGCGCGCACCTACGGGGCCTACCGGTGCCTGCTCTACGGCACCTACGGCTGGATGGTCATCGTGGTGGCGGCGATGTTCCTCCCTCGCGAGAACGTGGCCCTCTTCCTCCTCGCCGGCGTGGCGATCGCGATCGTCATGGGCGGCACCCAGGCACTGTCACGGTCGTTCTTCAGCCTGCTGATCCCCCACGGCCGGGAGGGCGAGTACTTCGCGCTCTACAACGCTTGTGAGCGCGGCACCTCGTGGTTCGGGACGCTCCTCTTCGGCCTGGTCTTCCAGGTCACCGGCTCCTACCGGCCGGCGATCGTCAGCCTCATCGTCTTCTTCGTGCTGGGCGCGGTCTTCCTGATCCGCCTGGACCCCCGCCGCGGGATCGAGGAGGCAGGGAACGCCGTCCCCGCAACGGTCTAGACAACTCGGCAGGTGGCTGGCAGGGGCCGGCCGGCCACACGCCGTACGCCGCGAGGAATCGCGGGAATCTTTGCGGGCTGGGTACCGTTATCCCGTCAGACGGTGATCTGTCAATGGTGTCTCGGAGCGAACCTTTGGCGGCTTGAGACCGTCTCCATTTCTGTACGGGGAACGACCATCAGTTTGGAGGTGCCTTCATGGCGGAGCGCACGCTACGCGGGGCGCGGCTGGGAGGCCAGAGTTTCGAGGACGAGCGCGGCATCGAGTTCGCCGCTCGGCAGCAGGTCGGCTACCGCTGCCCGCGGGGCCACGAGTTCGAGATCACGATGTCGGACGAAGCCGACATCCCGGCGGTCTGGGAGTGCCCTCGATGCGGTGACGAGGCCGAGAGCACGGCCGGCATCCAGCGTGAGGTGAAGGCCGAGAAACCGGTCCGCACCCACTGGGACATGCTGCTCGAGCGCCGTTCGGAGAAGGAGCTCGAGGACATCCTCAAGGAGCGGCTCGAGCTGCTCCGGGGCGGAGAGATCGGCCCCGCGCACCTGCACCGCGCCAACGCGAAGAAGCGCCGGGTCTCCTGACAGCGACCCGTCCGCAACCGGCTACTCATCCACGACGTCGCCCCGGACCACCGGCCCGTCAGGGCCAGGACCGGGGCGTCGCGGCGTTCCGGTGTCGATGACGACCAGCCTGGCGGCGACCACTCGCGTGAGCAGCCGCCGGAACAGCGGCCGGGTCAGCGGCAGGATCATCAGGATGCCGAACACGTCGGTGACGAACCCCGGCGCGAGCATCAGCGTCCCGCCGATCAGGATCAGCGCGCCGTCGGCGAGCTCCTTGGCGGGCATCCGGCCGCTGTCGAGCGCCTCGCGGAGCGCGCGCCAGGCCCGCGAGCCCTCGAGCCTGATCAGCCAGGACCCCAGGATGCTGTCCGCGAGCAGCAACAGGATCGTCCACCACGGGCCGATCGCCTTGCCGACCTGGATGATCACGTAGATCTCCACCAGCGGCACCAGGATGAACAGGGCGACGAGCAGCCACCCGATTCCCGAACGCCGC
This sequence comes from Nocardioides sp., assembly GCF_036274455.1. Lineage (GTDB taxonomy): Bacteria > Actinomycetota > Actinomycetes > Propionibacteriales > Nocardioidaceae > Nocardioides. The sequence continues at coordinate 20,150 of NZ_DASUFR010000055.1, forward strand.
CGCCTGGCCGCCGCCATCAACGGTCCCTCCGCAGCGCCCGGCGCACCTGGTCGCGGCGCTCACGCAGCCCCCACCGGGTGATCCGCCGCAGTGACTCGGTGGCCACGGCGCGGCTCATCTTCGAGTCGCCGCGCACCCGCTCGATGAACTCGATCGGCACCTCGCGCACGGTCAGCCCGGCCCGCAGGCATCGGGTGACGAGATCGGTCTGGAACACGTAGCCCGCGGACTCCACCGAGCCCAGGTCGATCTTCTCCAAGGCGCTGCGCCGGAACACCCGGAAGCCGGCCGTGGCGTCGCGGATGTCGATGCCGAGCAGCATCCGCACGTAGAGGTTTCCGCCTCGCGAGAGGGCCTCGCGGCGCTTCGGCCAGTTGACCACCGAGCCGCCGGGGACGTAGCGCGAGCCGATCACCAGGTCGGCGTCCAGGAGCGCCTCGAGGAGCCGGTGCAGCTGCTCGGGCTGGTGCGAGCCGTCGGCGTCCATCTCCCCCACGACGTCGTAGCCGGCGTCGAGCGCCCAGGCGAAGCCGGCGAGGTACGCCGCCCCCAGGCCGTCCTTGGCCGCGCGATGGAGCACGTGGATCGCGGGGTCGGCGGCGGCCAGCTCGTCGGCGATGGCTCCGGTGCCGTCCGGCGAGCTGTCGTCGACCACGAGCACCTCGACCGAGGGCTCGGCGGCGCGCAGCCGGCCGATCACCCAGCCGAGGTTCTCGGCCTCGTTGTAGGTCGGGACGACCATGACGACGCGGCCGAGCGGAGCCGTGTCCATCACCCTCCCACCGTCGACAGCTCTTCGTGCTGCTCGTCGGCCACCGGCGCTTGCGGACCGGTGTCCTGACTGCGGCGCCGACGATACGGGAGCAGGACCAGCGCGACGCCCAGGACCGTCAAACCGCCGGCCACCCGACCGGTCCAGGGTCCGATCCGCACGGCCGGGGTGAGCTGGCTGGTCAGGCCGAGCCGGGCCTCCAGCACCGCGCGGGTCCGCTTGTCCGCCGTCGCGATCACGTGGCCGTCGGGGGCGATCAGCCCCGAGACGCCGTTGGTGGTCGCGACGGCGACCCAGCGGCCGGTCTCCATCGCCCGCAGCCGGGTGATCGCGAACTGCTGGTCGGTCTGGTCGGTGTGGATGAACGTCGCCTGGCTGCTCTGCACGACCAGCAGCTGGGCGCCGTTGCGGAGCTGCGCCGTCAGGCCGTCGTCGTAGGCGATGTCGAAGCAGATGGCGTCGGCGACCTTGACCCCGCCCACGTCGAGCGGCTCGGTCCGGGTCCCGCTCAGCATGTCGCGTGACACGTCGCGGAGCCGGTCGAAGAAGTTGTACTTCATGAACAGCGACCGCATCGGGATGTACTCGCCGAAGGGCACCGGGTGCCACTTCGTGTAGCGGTCCCCCGCGCCGGTCTGCGGGTCCCACACGATGCCCTGGTTGAGCACCTGACCCGGCCCGCCGTCCACGATCGCACCGACGAGGATCGGGACGCCGATCGCCGAGCTCGCGGCCCAGATCCCCTCGTTGGTCTCCGTGTCGCGGAACGGGTCGATCGCGGTGGAGTTCTCCGGCCACAGCACCAGGTCCGGCCTGCTCGCCTCGCCGGCCTCGACCCGCTGGGCGAGGTCGACGGTCGCGTCCACGTGGTTCTGGGTCACCTGGCGGAAGTCGTAGAGGATGTCGTCGCCATTGCCCGGTACGTCGCCCTGGACCGCGGCCACCGTCAGGTGCCCGTCGGCGTGGGCGGTCCACGGCAGCAGGGCAGGCAGGGCCACGAGCGCCAGCACCGCGGTCAGGCAGAGCGCCGCGATCCCGCGGCCACCCTCCTTCGCCACCGGCCCCGCGACCACCCAGGCGAGCAGCGCGCCGAGCAGCGCGACGAGGAACGTGACACCGACCGCGCCGGCGTACGGCAGGGACTCGGCCATCGGAGTGTCGACGACGCCGAAGGCCAGCCGGCCCCACGGCATGCCGCCGAGCGGCCAGCTGCTCCGCCAGACCTCCACGGCGGTCCACGCGGCGGCGAACCAGAGTGGCCACAGGCGGTGCCGCTGCAGCACCGCCGAGAGGCCGCCGGCGAGGCCGTAGAAGAGCGTCTCCAGCGTCGAGAGCGCGATCCAGGCCGGGATCCCTACCGCGCGCATCCAGAAGATGTGGGTGAAGTAGAAGCAGGCCCCGAAGCAGAGGCCGATGACGAAGCCGCGACGGGCGGTCAGGCCGCGGGTGGTGAGCACGAAGGCGGCGACGGCGACCGGGAGGAGCCAGGCGAACGCGACCGGCTCGAAGCCGAGCGAGAGCAGCAACCCTGCACAGGCCGCGAGCAGTGCCCGCGACCTCAGCTCACCACGGCTGGACACCCCACAAGTGAAGCAGAAGGGGCGGAGGGTCCCGCAGCCCTTCGGTCCAGCCCGGTGCGCGACCGGCTGCCGTGGTCAGGCTGTTGTCTAGGGGGTGAGGTCCCCTCCGCGCCCCTGCTCTCACGGAGTCCAGCCGGTAGCCGTCCCCGAGTCATCAGGCGATGGCACGTCACCTTCGACCCGGCCACCCGAAAACCGGTTGCACAGACCGTGATCTGCATGAGCGAACTGTCGATACCCAACTCCCCCGAGACGGTTCCGTCAACACCCCGCTGACCTGCGCCGACGTGAAAAGGCGCAGGTCAGGGGCCACGCCCCGTTCACCTTCGGTTCGCAAAATTTCCAGGGTCCACCGGCGTGTCGTGCACCGGACCAGACCACAGCCCCGGCTGGTCTCAGCCAGCGGACGCAGGCACCACCACGGTGCCGGTCGCGGTGGTCGCGAGCAGCGGCTCGTCGAGCACCGTCGCGGCCCCCGGACGGTCCTCGGTCGGGGTGCCCCGAGCCACCACGCGCACCGCCAGGTCGAGGGTGCGCGACCGGGTCCCGACCCGGGTCAGGGTGCAGGTGACTTCGAGGACGTCGCCGGCCCGGACCGGGGCAAGGAACTGCACGTCGGAGTAGGACGCGAACAGCCCCTCGTCCCCGTCGGTGACGATGCACATCTCGGTGGCGACGTCGCCGAACAGCTTCAGCGAGTAGGCGCCGTCGACCAGGTTGCCGGCGTAGTGCGCGTCGGAGTAGGGCACGTAGCGCCGGTGCACCACCGTGGTGCCGACCTCCGGCGAGCTCACGCGGCGACGTCCTTGCCGACCAACCGGTGGACGAGGAACGAGGCCACCTCGCCCGGCGTCGTACCGCGGCTGAACACCCGGTCGACGCCGAGCTCGCCGGCCATCGTCTCGTCGAACCGCGGTCCGCCGACGACGAGCAGCGGCCGCTCGTCTGCCGGGTAGGCCTCCCGGAACGCCGCGGACATCTCGCGGGTGTTCAGCAGGTGCGCGTCGCGCTGGGTGACCACCTGCGAGACCAGCACGGCGTCGGCCCTCTCGGCCCGCGCGCGCTCCACCAGCTGCGGCACGGAGACCTGGGCGCCGAGGTTCACCACCTTGAGCTCGCGGTAGTACTCCAGCCCCTTCTCCCCCGCGAACCCCTTGATGTTGAGGATCGCGTCGATGCCGACGGTGTGCGCATCGGTGCCGATGCAGCCGCCGACCACGACCAGACGCCGGCGCAGGGCCTGCTTCACCGCGGCGTTGACCTCCTTCGGCGTCAGCAGCGGGTAGTCGCGCTCGACCACCTCGACCTTGCTGGTGTCGACGAGGTGGTTGACCCGCCCGTAGACCACGAAGAACGTGTGGTCGGGGCCCATCGCCTTGCTGTGCACGACCAGCGCCGGGTCCATGCCCATCTTGTTGGCGAGCTGCAGGGCGGCGCCCTCGGCCACCTTCGAGTCCTGCCCCTTCGAGTCCTGCCCCTTCGAATCCTGCCCCTGTGAGCTCAGCGGCAGCGTGAAGCTCAGCTGCACCATCCCGTCACCGGTGGTGTCTCCGTACGGACGGACGATGGTCATGAGCGGCTTCCTTCCCCGACGGTGGCTGAGGTGTGCGGCGCGCCAACGCCGAGCCTCGAAGCCTGGTGCGTCGGTGCTGGGACTGGCCGGAGTTCGGTCCCTGCGTGGGCCTGGCGGCTTCGAGGCTCAGGCGCAGTACGCCTTCGCACCTCAGCCACCGTTCTCCTCCAGCAGCTCGGAGGCCGGGTTGTAGTAGGCACCCGACTTCTTCGCCACTCCGTCGAGGCCGCGGCCGGCGTCGGCGGGGCGGCGCATCAGGCCGAAGGTGCCGTCGGCGATGGCCTCCAGAAGAGTGTCATCGACGATCTCCTCCAGCAGCTCGACGGTCTCGGCGAGCACCTGCTTCGCGCGCTGGGCGATGAAGCCGTCGGGCGCGGGACGGAAGTCCTCGTGCATGTCGCCGGTGGCGTTGAGGACGTAGCGGACGTTCTGGAGCGCGATGTCCCGGTCGGAGAGCCACGGCGTGACCACGGCCTCGGTCATCATCCCCACGAGCAGGATGCCCTGCCCGGTGAGCGAGCCGACCAGGTTGAAGAACCCGTCGAGCAGGTTGCCGCGGAACACGTCGCCGGTCATGTGCCGGGTCGGCGGCATCCACTTCAGCGGCGCGTCCGGGAACAGCTCGCGGGCCAGCAGCGCGTGGGCGAGCTCGAGCCGGAACGAGTTCGGCAGGTCGGGGTCGATCTCGAAGGCGTGGCCGAGACCGAGCTGCCAGTCCTCGAGGCCGGCCTCCTTGGCGAAGTACTCGTTGAGCAGCTGGCTGGTGGTGACCGTGTGGGCGGCGTCGACGGCGTCGGCGGTGGTGAGGTAGTTGTCCTCGCCGGTGTTGATGATGATGCCGGCGCGGGCGTGCACCTGGCGGCTGAAGCGCTGGTCGACGAAGGTCCGGACCGGGTTGATGTCGCGGAAGAGGATCCCGTACATCGAGTCGTTGAGCATCATGTCCAGCCGCTCGAGGCCGGCCATCGCCGCCATCTCCGGCATGCAGAGACCGGAGGCGTAGTTGGTCAGCCGCACGTAGCGCCCCAGCTCGCGGCTGGTCTCGTCGAGCGCGGCCCGCATCAGCCGGAAGTTCTCCTGGGTCGCGTAGGTGCCCGCGAAACCCTCACGGGTGGCGCCCTCCGGCACGAAGTCGAGCAGTGACTGGCCCGTCGACCTGATCACGGCGATCACGTCGGCACCCGCGCGCGCTGCGGCCTGGGCCTGCGGGATGTCCTCGTAGATGTCGCCGGTGGCGACGATCAGGTAGACCCACGGCTTGCGGGGGGCGTCGCCCAGCTCCTCGACCAGCTGCTCGCGCTCCTTGCGGCGGGCGTCGATCGCGTCG
>NZ_DASUFR010000056.1:0-8571 GCF_036274455.1 Nocardioides sp.
GACGGTCAGGTGCGGGTCGAGCTCACCGAGGACCTCACCAGCCGCGCCCTCGACGCCTGTTTGCCGCTGCTCGACCGGAGGGATGTGCCCGAACACGTCCGCAACCTCACCTCCCAGGAGGTGCTCGACGTCGAGGCCGACCTCACCACCCGGCTCACCAACCGCGCCCAGACACCCGTGAGCGGCGGCCACGTCTGGTCCTTCACGCTCAAGGGCCTGGACCCGACACAACGGCGGGTCGTCGAGGCGATCGCCGGCCGGTACCGGCTGCTGGTCATCGAGGGCGCCGCCGGCGCCGGAAAGACCGCCACCCTCAAAGCTGCCGCCCGGGCCCTGGCCGGCTCACCGGCCGGTAGCCTGACCGTGGTCACCCCCACCCGGAAGGCAGCCCAGGTCGCCAGCAGCCAGCTCGAGACCGCCCACGCCGTGACGGCGATGCAGCTGGTCTATGCCTACGGGTTCCGCAAGGGTCCCGACGGCCGCTGGAGCCGCACCGATCAACGCCCCGACAGATCCACACCCGGGTATGTGCGGCGGGGCAGTGTGCTGCTGGTCGATGAGGCCGGGATGCTCGACCAGGACGCCGCACGAGCACTGCTCACCATCGGCGATGAAACCGGAGCCCAGGTGGTGTTGATGGGGGACCGGCACCAGCTCCCCGCTGTCGGCCGCGGGGGCGTGCTCGACCTCGCCGCCCGCTGGGTCCCACCCGGGGCTCAGCACACCCTGGAGACAGTGCACCGGTTCACCGACCCCGACTACGCCGCCCTCACGTTGTTGATGCGTACTGGTGAGCGTCCCGGTGAGGTCTTCGACACCCTGCTCAGCCGCGGGCAGATCGTCCTGCACCCCACCGAGGTCGAACGCCTCCAAGCACTGACGAGCGTTGACGACCTCGTGGTCGCGGACACCCGGGAGCAGGTCGCCGCGCTCAACGCCGCCACCCGCGACCACCGGCTCACCACCGGCCAGACCGACCCGTCCCGGTGGCTCACCACCGACGCCGGCGAACGGATCGGGATCGGCGACACCGTCGCCACCCGCCGCAACGACCCCGACCTCGATGTGGCCAACCGCGACACCTGGACCGTCACCGCCCTCGACACCGACGGCACCCTCCACCTCCAACGCCGCACGTCAGGCAGCGTTGGTGAACGTTCTGGTGAGCGACGTGGTGAGCGGACCGTCCCCGCTGCGTACGCGCGTGAGCACGTCGAACTCGCCTACGCCACCACCGCTCACGGCGCCCAAGGAGACACCGTCGACCGAGCGCACCTGGTCCTCGGCGAGCACACCAGCGCCGCGTCCGCGTACGTGGCGATGACCCGCGGCCGACACCACAACACCGCCCACCTCGTCGCCGACAACATCGACGACGCACGATCTCACTGGATCGAGACCTTTACCCGCGACCGCGCGGACCTCGGCCCCACCCACGCCGCCCAGCGGGCAGCCGAAGACATCGACCGGTACGGATCGGTGATCCTCCAAGCAGCCGCGCTCCGGGCGCAGCGCATCGCCAAGGGACGGCGGCCACATCGCAATCGGGATCCTGAGTTCACCACGTATCAGTCGCCGCGGGGGCCTGCTGAAGGCATCGGCCGATGAAGCTCCGCCTCATCCACAGGCAGCAGTCGAAACTGACTGCACCCGACGAAAGTGTTGAGGCCCGTCAGCGGTGTCCGATTACTGATGGGTGTTGTTGCTTCTTCAGGTAGGTGCACCCAGCCCTATCAAGAGGAGTGGTCAGAATGCAGGTGACGGTCGACATGTCGCACGCCCGGGACGAGGATCTCATCACGTTGTCGGAGGTGGCCGGGATTCTCCGGGTGCCTGTCAACACAGTGCGCTGGTGGCGGCAGCAGGGCACCGGGCCAAGGTTCTTCAAGGTGGGCCGGCGGCTGGTGATCTCGTATGGCGAACTGCGCCGCTGGATCGCCGAGCAGGATCACGGCGTTGACCCGAATGCAGCCTGACTGCCGTTGCGTGGCATCCACGTAGGAAGGGAATGATGGCATCGATCAAGAAGCGCCCAGATGGGAAGTACCGCGCCCGGTACCGCGACGACGGGGACCGGGAACACGCCAGGCACTTCGACCGGCGGGTGGATGCGCAGCGATGGCTGGATGGGCAGACGGCCAAGCTGGTCAGCGGGACGCACGTCGAACCACGTCAGGCACGCACCACCGTCGCCGAGTGGTGCGACACCTGGCTCGCGGGATACCAAGGCCATCGCACGTCGACGGTCACCCAAGCGCAGGTGCACCTGGTGCGCATCAGGGCCGAGTTCGGCGAGCAACGCCTCGCGTCCATCCGACCGTCACAGGTGCGGACGTGGTGCGCGAAGCTGGCCGCCGAAGGGCTGGCGCCCAGCTACGTCTACGCGCTTCACGGCCGGCTGGCGCAGATCTACTCCGACGCAGTTCATGACGGCCTGGTCGCCAAGTCACCGTGCTCGCGACGTACCTCGCCACCGGCAGGCAAGCAGCGTGCCTACGTGGCGACCACCGAGCAGATCTGGGCCCTGCACGACGCGATGCCCGAACACCTGCGGGCGGCAGTGCTCCTGGGCGCCTTCGCCGGCCTCCGGCTCTCAGAGGCCTGCGGCCTGCGCATAGGGGACGTCGACTTCATGCGCGGAGTCATCTCACCCGTCGTGCAGTTCCTCGACGATCCGCTCAAGACCGAGACCAGCATGACCCCGATCCCCATCGGTCAGTCCCTGGCGCTCGAGCTCTCCGCGCACGTCGCCCGTTGGTCGAGCCGAAGCACCATCCTGGCCAACGAGCTGCGACGACCTCTGTCACCACGCACCCTGCAGCGCGCCATGTGGACTTCACGCGCGCAGGTTCCCGACCTTCCGTCCGGGTTCCGGTTCCAGGACCTGCGCCACTACTTCGCCTCGCTACTCATCGCCAGCGGGGCGGACGTCAAGGTGGTGCAGGCGCGGCTGCGGCACGCGAGCGCAAAGACCACCTTGGACACCTACGCCCACCTGTGGCCAGACTCCGACGACAGCACCCGCGCAGCCATAGACGCGGTCCTCCTGACCCGGTCCGAACATGTGTCCGCCGACCGCGCCCGAGACGCACAAGATGGTCCGCCGAGCTGACGCTTTGCGGACCATCTTGCGGACTTTTTGCGGACTACGGGACCCCGAAAAATCTAAACTCGCAGGTCAGAGGCCTACAAAGGCCTAGATGTCGTAGTAGAGCTCGAACTCGTGTGGGTGCGGGCGCAGCTGCACGGGTGCGATCTCGTTGGTGCGCTTGTAGTCGATCCAGGTATCGATCAGGTCCGGCGTGAAGACGTTGCCGACGGTGAGGAACTCGTGATCGGCCTCGAGCGCATCGAGGACGGCGCCGAGCGAGGTCGGTACCTGGTCGATCTCGGCCATCTCGTCCGGCGGGAGCTCGTAGATGTCCTTGTCGATCGGTGCGGGTGGCTCGATCTTGTTCCTGACGCCGTCGACGCCGGCGAGCATCAGGGCCGAGAACGCGAGGTAGGGGTTCGCCGACGGGTCGGGGAACCGGGTCTCGATGCGCTTGGCCTTCGGATTGGAGCCGGTGATCGGGATCCGCACCGAGGCGGAGCGGTTGCGCGAGGAGTACACCAGCGAGATCGGGGCCTCGAACCCCGGCACCAGCCGGTGGTAGGAGTTCACCGTCGGGTTGGTGAACGCCAGCAGCGACGGCGCGTGCTGCAGGATGCCGCCGATGTACCAGCGCGCGACGTCGGACAGGCCGCCGTACCCGGTCTCGTCGTAGAACAGCGGCTCGCCGTCCTTCCACAGCGACTGGTGCACGTGCATGCCCGAGCCGTTGTCGCCGAAGATCGGCTTCGGCATGAAGGTGACCGACTTGTCGTGCTCCCAGGCCGTGTTCTTGATGAGGTACTTGAACTTCATCACGTCGTCGGCGGCCTTGAGCAGCGTGTCGAACTTGTAGTTGATCTCCGCCTGGCCGGCCGTGCCGACCTCGTGGTGGGCCCGCTCGACGTGCAGCCCCGACGCCTCGAGGTTCTTCACCATCGCGTCGCGGAGGTCGCCGTAGTGGTCGTACGGCGCGACCGGGAAGTAGCCGCCCTTGAACCGCGTCTTGTAGCCGCGGTTGTTGTTGTCCGAGCCCGAGTTCCACCAGCCCTCGACCGAGTCGATGTGGTAGTAGCCCTCGTTGGCCGTCGTGGAGTAGCGGACCGAGTCGAAGATGTAGAACTCCGCCTCCGGCGCGAAGTACGCCGTGTCCGCGATGCCGGTCGTGCCGAGGTAGGTCAGGGCCTTGCGGGCGATGTTGCGCGGGTCGCGGGAGTAGGCCTCGCCGGTGATCGGGTCGTGGATGAAGAAGCTCAGGTTCAGCGTCTTGGCCACCCGGAACGGGTCGAGGTACGCCGTGGTCGGATCGGGGAACAGGGCCATGTCGGACTCGTTGATGGCCTGGAAGCCCCGGATCGAGGAGCCGTCGAACGCCAGGCCGTTGTCGAAGACGTCCTGGTCGAAGGAGGAGACGGGCACGGTGAAGTGCTGCTCGATGCCGGGCAGGTCGACGAAGCGTACGTCGACGAACTCGACTCCTTCGTCCTTGACGTACTTGAGCAGCTCTTCGCTGTTCTGGAACATGCAGTTCTCCCTTGGCTCCGCTGGGTCCTGCGCACCGTATGCAGGGCCAGTTTCTCGACCGTATCGCGATTGTTTCGCCCGTGTAACACGTGACGAGGGCGCAGTCAGAGCGTCATGGTTGGCGCCTTGGCGGACGGCGTGCCGTCGCGGTCGCCCACCTCGTGGCCGGCCCGCGGAGCCGCACCTGAGAGGGTGACATCGTGGACACCGCGACCTGGGCCCGGCGCATCCTGGCGCTGGTCGTCGACTGGTTCGCCGCCACGCTCGTCGTCATCCTGGTGCTCGGCGGGGTGGACCAGTGGGCCGGCGACCGGGCCGCCGGCACCTACGTGCTGGGCGTGTTCGTCCTCGAGTCGGCCGTCTTCACCGCGCTCAGCGGCGGCTCCTTCGGCCAGCTGGCCACCCGGCTCCGCGTCGTCCGGGTCGTCGACGACCGGCTCGACCCGAGACCGGTGCCTCCGCACCTCGCACTGCTCCGGCAGGTGCTGATCGCGCTGGTCATCCCGCCGCTCGTCTACCGGCCCGACGGCCGCGGCCTGCACGACCTGGCGGCCCGCAGCGCGGTGGTCACGCTCGACACCTACCGGGCGCTGGTGGGCAAGGCTCCGGCGTCGCGGGAGTGACTCCCGTCGGTCCCCGCTTGTAACTGACCGTTGTGCAGGCTGCCATGCGCGAACTCGCGCAGGCCAGTGTGCTGAACAGTCAGTTACAAGCGGTAGGCGGCGACGTCGTCCCAGCGCACCTTCGCGGCCGGCAGCGCGGCGGCGTCCTCGAGCAGCCGGGCGATCCGGAGCGCCAGCCCCACACCCAGCCGGGGATCGTGCGGCCGGTGCAGCAGCGCGTCGTACAGGCCGAGGTAGTGCGCCTGCTTCCGCTCGACGTCGTCGGCGTACGCCGCGTGGGCGGTGACCCGGTCGCCCTGCGTGACCAGCACGGTCATGGAGGAGTGCTCGATCGTGACCCGCACCTCGCCACCGAGGAACTCCAGCGCCAGGTGCTTGCTGCTGTCGCCGGCCAGCCAGTTCGAGGACAGCACGGTCCGGCCCCCGTCGTGGCCGATCGTGGTCACGGACCGGTCGCCGCGGTCGGCATGCGCCTCCACGCGCCAGCCGGTGGTGAACGCCGACGCGACGCTGAGCTGGTTGGGCGCACTGTCGACGAAGCTCGAGATCAGGCTGGCCCGCTGGCTGTCGGTGAGCGTGCCGTAGGCGTCGGTCGACATCGCCGTCAGCCGCGTCGGCGGCCCCCACTCGGGATGGTCGGCGACCAGCCCGACGGCCCACTCGACCTCCGGTGAGAACGCGAAGTGGTGCGCCACCTTCAGCCTCGACTCGAGAACGCCGGGGGAGTGCCGCGCCTCGAGGTCGGCGACCTCCGCCGAGGTCCGGGCCAGCGGCTTCTCCGACAACACCAGGGCGTCGGCCCTGGCAAGGACCTCCGACGCAAGGCCGACGTGGCTGTCGGTCGGGGTGGCCAGCACGACCAGGTCGGGCGCGGTCGCCAGCCCTTCCTCGAGCGTGCTGTGCACCGGGAACGCCACGTCGTAGGCCGGCGCCGGGTCGACGCCCGCCACCACCGTCCTCTCGGTCAGGCGGTCGAGGACCGCGAGGTGGGTCCGGGCGATCCGGCCGAGCCCCACGAGGAGGACGCGGGTCACCGGCCCCGCAGGTTGCCGCGCAGCCCCTTCATGCTGGTCGGCACCGGTCCCTTGGGCATCGGGACGGGGGAGCGGTTCGCGTCGAGCGCCTTGAGCCGGTTGAGGACGTCGGTCATCTCGGCCGGCTTGACCTCGCGGCCGAGCTTCTGGACGTGGCGGACCAGCTTCGCCAGCGGCACCTCGCCCTCGCCGTTCCCGCAGATCACCTCGCGGATCGGGGTGTCCGCGGCGACCCGCTCGTGCCGGCGTCGCTCGTTGGCCATCAGCGTGCGGAGCCGGTGCTGGTTGCCCTCACCGACGAGCACGATGCCGGGCGGTCCCACCACGCGGTAGACGACGTCCATCTGCTTGGTCACCGCGACCGGCTCCTCGTAGACCCGCCAGCCACGGCGCAGCATCCGGAGGGCCGCCCCGGCCGCGCCGCGCTGCCCCTCCATCTGGGAGTACGCCGACTTCTGCGCGCGGCGGCCGAACAGGATCAGCGCGGCCAGCGAACCGAACAGCACCGCGCCGACGATCGCCATCACCAGGCCGATGACGCCCTTGCTCGGCAGCAGGAAGTAGAAGACGACGAACCCCACCGCGCCGACGAGCAGGAACGCGCCGAGGAGCCAGAGCCCGATCCGGCGGTCGGTCTTCTTCGTCAGCTGGTAGGTCTGACGGAACTGCTGGATCCGGCCGGTCTTCTCCGGCGCGGTCTTGTCCTTGGCCATGCGGCGGCGCTGCCTATCTGTGTACGGCGTAATCGGTATAGGTCGTCAACGGTTGAGCCCGTAGACCGTTTGCGCACCGAACAGTGTGCGGCGCAAACAGTTTCAGGCGGACGCGCCCTCGCGCGCATCCATGGCCTGACGGTACAACCGTCCCGCGCGGTACGACGAACGCACCAGCGGTCCCGACAGCACGCCCGCGAAGCCGATGCCCTCGGCCTCGGCGGCCAGCTCCACGAACTCATCGGGCTTGACCCAGCGCTCGACCGGGTGGTGCCGCACCGACGGGCGGAGGTACTGGGTGATCGTGACCAGCTCGCAGCCGGCGGCGTGCAGGTCGCGCAGCGCCTGGCTGACCTCTTCGCGGGTCTCGCCCATGCCGAGGATCAGGTTGGACTTGGTGACCAGCCCGAACTCCCGGGCCTGGGTCAACACGTCGAGCGACCGCTCGTAGCGGAAGGCCGGGCGGATCCGCTTGAAGATCCGCGGCACCGTCTCGACGTTGTGGGCCAGCACCTCAGGACGGCTCTCGAAGACCTCGAGGAGCAGGTCCGGCTTGCCGTTGAAGTCGGGGATGAGGTTCTCGACGCCGGTGCCGGGGTTGAGCTCGTGGATGGCGCGGACGGTCTCGGCGTACAGCCAGGCTCCGCCGTCCTCGAGGTCGTCGCGGGCGACCCCGGTGATGGTGGCGTACCGCAGCCCCATGGTGCGGACGGACTCGGCGACGCGGCGCGGCTCGTCGCGGTCCAGAGGCTCGGGCTTGCCGGTGTCGATCTGGCAGAAGTCACAGCGCCGGGTGCACTGGTCGCCGCCGATGAGGAAGGTGGCCTCGCGGTCCTCCCAGCACTCGAAGATGTTGGGGCAGCCCGCTTCCTGGCAGACCGTGTGCAGCCCCTCGGACTTCACCAGCGAGTGCAGCTCGGTGTACGCCGGCCCCATCTTCGCCCGGGTCTTGATCCACTCCGGCTTGCGCTCGATCGGGGTCTCGGCGTTGCGGACCTCGAGACGGAGGAGCTTGCGGCCGTCGGGAGCAACCTGGGTCACGCGCTCAACCCTACGCGGGTGACCTGGCTCACCCGCAGGCAGACGCGGTCACCGGATATCAGGCTCTGGTGACGGATCCGTGGGTGGGCGGCCGCGCGCGTAGCACGCCGCAACCCGCCGTCAAGGATGCCTTCGGTACCGCTGCGCGGCGCCTGCGGCGTCCTTGACCGCGGGTCCCGGGCGGCGTGCTTTGGGGCGCGCAAGGGCGGAGCAAGCTCCGCCCCGCATACGCGGCCGCCCGGGGGGTGTTCCGGGGATGTGCACCGCATATTGGCCAGCCAGGACGCCGAGATGTGGTGCATATCCGCTGGACCCGGGCTTTGCCGAGGTTCTCCGGCACCAGGTGCCGGTTTCCCTCCGCAAACCCACCGATGGGGCGCGAGACGCGATCCGGTAGGCGCGCGGGCACCCAGATAAGTCACAACCACCTGATAGCCGGTGACTCCGACGCATTCGTGGGTGCCCGCGACCAGCAGCAGGGCTTGGGGTTCTGTGGCGACCCATCCGCTTCTGTGCCGAGATCTCGGTACAGAAGCGCAGGGGTC
>NZ_DASUFR010000057.1:0-6591 GCF_036274455.1 Nocardioides sp.
GGTCGGCACCACGCCTGCACCCGCACCTCCGCCGCTCCCGGTCATGTCCGAGGTGGAGCTGACCCTCGCGGACCTGTGGGCGACCCGCATCTCGCCGGAGCGGCACCCGGTCGAGCACCTGCGCGACGAGCTGACCCGGGCAGGCATCAGGGCGGTCGCCGAGCTCCAGCATGCAGAGGCCGGCCGGCGCGTGCACGTGGCCGGCCTCGTCACCCACCGCCAGCGCCCGGGCACCGCGCAAGGGGTCACCTTCCTCAACCTCGAGGACGAGACCGGCATGCTCAACGTCGTCTGCTCGATCGGCGTGATGCGGGCCCACCGCCAGGCCGCCCGCAACCGGGTGGCAGTCGTGGTCCGAGGCATCCTCGAGCGGGAGGAGGGGGCGACCAACCTGGTCGCCGACCGGATCGAGGGGATCGACGTCGTCGTCCCGGGCGCCGAGGCCGTGCTCCAGGCACGCGCGCAGTCCCGCGACTTCCGCTGACGGACCCGCGCCGTGGCCGACGGCCGGTCCGTGCGGGACGAAGGACCCTGTGGTGGCACCGGGCCGCGCGCGAGCATGGAGGTGACGACCGCAGCCCGGCCGCAGATCCACCAGAGCCCGGGCGCCGTCGCGGCACCGCGACGGCTCGCGCGGTTCTTCGATCCACGAAAGAAAGAGGTTCGAGATGAGTCTGACAACGCAAGAACGCCGGCCCGTGTGGCCCTGGGAGACGTGGTGGAGCCAGGATGTCGTGGACGGGGCGTTCAGCGACATGCTGCGTGACTTCTTCGGCAAGGGCATCCTCGACCGGCTGCCCGACGCGGCCCACCTCGTGCGGGTGGAGGAGTTCGTCGACGGCGACACCTACGTGATCCGCGCCGAGATGCCGGGGCTCGACCCCAACAAGGACATCGAGCTCACCGTCCGCGAAGGGTTGCTGCACCTGAGCGCCGAGCGCCGGGAGCACACCGAGGACGAGCGTCCCGACGGGTTCCGCTCGGAGTTCCACTACGGACGGATGACACGCAACCTCCGCTTGCCGGAGGGCACCAGCGAGGCGGACGTGACGGCGACGTACAAGGACGGAATCCTTGAGGTCCGGCTGCCTGCACCCAAGGAGGCGCCGGCTCCGACCGGCACCAAGATCCCGGTCATCCGGAGCTGAGCCCGGATCCGGGGCGAGCTGCCGAGGAGGGGCCTTTGGCCCCTTCCCGGCAACCGCCCACAAGTGACAGCGTGGCGCCATGCGCCCGGAGAGGGAGGATCTCGGAGGAGCGCGCGCGCACCAGACCAGGCTGCTCGACGTCGACGGACTGCAGGCGCTCATCGACGCCCTCCTCGGCCGGGGGTTCACCGTCATCGGACCCACGGTGAAGGCGGGCGCGATCGTCAACGCGGCCATCGGCGGGGTCGCCGACCTGCCGCGCGGCTGGGGTGACGACCAGGACGCCGGCCGCTACCGGCTGCGGCGCCGCGACGACGAGATGCTGTTCGGGTTCGCGTCCGGTGCGCAGTCCGCCAAGCCGGTCTTCTTCCCGACCCACGAGGTGCTGTGGCGCGGCGAGCGCGCCGGACCGGGGTTCAGCGTCGAGCGCACCGAGCAGGCGGAGCAGGACGGTCCCTACGCGCTGATCGGGGTCCGCTCCTGTGACCTGAGCGCGGTCGGGATCCAGGACACCGTCCTCCTCTGCCGGCGCTACGACGACCACGCGTACGCCGCGCGGCGGGCCGAGGCCTTCGTCGTCGCCGTGACCTGCTCGGACCCGGGTGGCACCTGCTTCTGCGTCTCGATGGGCACCGGCCCCCACCCCGAGCCGGACCGTGGCGCGCCGTACGACCTCGCCCTCACCGAGCTGCTCGACGCGGGCGGGCACCGGTTCGTGGTCGAGGTGGCGAGCGAGCGCGGAGCCGAGCTCATGGACCAGATCGGTGCCGGGGCCGCCGCCGCCGAGGAGATGGACGCTGCGGCCGGGGTCGCCGAGGATGCCGCGGGGCGCATGGGTCGCAGCCTCGACACCTTCGAGCTCAAGGAGCTGCTGTACGCCAGCGCCGAGAGCCCGATCTGGGACGCGGTCGCCCAGCGTTGCCTGGCCTGCACCAACTGCACTGCGGTGTGCCCGACATGCTTCTGTACCAGCGTGGAGGACGTGACCGACCTGACCGGGGACGTCGCCTCCCGCAACCGGGTCTGGGACTCCTGCTACAACGCGGACTTCTCCTACATCCACGGTGGCACGGTCCGCGCCTCCACGAAGTCGCGCTACCGCCAGTGGATGACCCACAAGCTCGGCTCGTGGATCGACCAGTTCGGCATGTCCGGGTGCGTCGGCTGTGGGCGGTGCATCACCTGGTGCCCGGCCGCGATCGACATCACCGAGGAGGCCGCGGCGCTGCGCGCGGAGGGCGCCGGCAGCGCGTCCGGGGGAGCGAGGCAGCCATGAGCCCCGCCCAGACGATCGAGCAGTACCTCCCCAGCCACCCCTTCTTCGCAGGTCTGGACGACGAGGCGATAGCGCTGGTGACCGGCTGCGCGGTGAACGCGCACTTCCGGCCCGGCCAGCACCTCTTCCGCGAGGGCGAGCCGGCGGACACCTTCTTCGTCGTCCGGAGCGGCCGGGTCGCGATCCAGATGCGGCTGCCCACCCAGGCGGCAGTGCTCGACACCGCCCGCGAGGGCGACGTCGTGGGGTGGTCGTGGCTGGTCCCGCCCTACCGGTGGACCTTCGACGCCGTGGCCACCGAGGAGACGAGCGTGGTGTCCATCGACGGCGCCTGCCTGCGCGGCAAGTGCGAGACGGACCCGGCGCTCGGGTACGCCCTGCTCCAGCGCGTGGTGCAGGTGATGTCGACGCGGCTGCACTCGGCGCGGGTGCGGCTCCTCGACCTGTACGGGTCGCGCCCATGACTGCGCCCACGACCATGCTGCCGCGACCGTTCCGGGTGACCCGGACCAGCCGGGACACCCAGGACACCCGCACCCTCGACCTCGAGGCCGTGGACGGGGCGCCCCTGACGTTCGCCGCCGGGCAGTTCACGATGCTGCACGCCTTCGGCGTGGGCGAGGTGCCGATCTCGATCAGCGGCGACCCCGGCCGGCCGGAGACGCTGCGGCACACCATCCGCAACGTGGGCTCGGTCTCGCGGGCGCTCGCGGGCGCCTCTGCCGGCACGGTGCTGGGGGTCCGCGGCCCGTTCGGTACCGGGTGGCAGGTGCGTGATGGCCACGGCGGCGACGTGGTCTTCGTCGCGGGCGGGATCGGGCTGGCGCCGCTTCGCCCGGCGATCCTCGAGGTGTGCCGTGCCCGGGGCGACTACGGGCGCGTGGCGCTGCTCTACGGCGCCCGTACTCCCGAAGACATCCTGTTCGGCGATGACCTCCGCTCCTGGGGCGCGGACCACGACATCGACGTCGAGGTGACGGTCGACAGCGGTCCGCACGCGTGGCGGGGAAACGTCGGGCTGGTGACCCAGCTGATCGACCGGGCTGCGTTCGACGCGGCTCGCACCCTGGCCCTGATCTGCGGGCCCGAGGTGATGATGCGGCACTCCGCCGTGGCGCTGGGGGACCGGGGCGTGCCCCGCTCCCGGATCCGGCTGTCGATGGAGCGCAACATGAAGTGCGGCGTCGGCCTGTGCGGCCACTGCCAGCTGCGGGAGTACTTCCTGTGCCTGGACGGCCCCGTCCTTGCCTACGACGTGCTGGAACCCCTCATGGCCCAGGCGGAGCTCTAGCCATGTCGACGCCCGGGCCCGGCCGCCCCAAGCTCGCCGTCTGGAAGTTCGCCTCGTGCGACGGCTGCCAGCTGACGCTCCTCAACTGCGAGGACGAGCTGATCCCGCTCGCCGGAGCGGTCGAGATCGCCTACTTCCCGGAGGCCACCCGGGCCGTGGTCGAGGGCCCCTACGACGTCTCCCTGGTCGAGGGCTCGATCACCACACCCGACGAGCTCGAGCGGATCCAGCAGGTCCGGGAGACATCGCGCCGCGTCATCACCATCGGCGCCTGCGCCACCAGCGGCGGCATCCAGGCGTTGCGCAACTTCGCGGACGTGGCCGAGTTCCGCTCTATCGTCTACGCCCACCCCGAGTACATCTCCACCCTCGACCGGGCCACACCGATCTCCGCACACGTCCAGGTGGACTTCGAGCTGCGCGGCTGCCCGATCAACAAGGTCCAGCTGCTGGAGGTGCTCTCCGCAGAGCTGCAGGGACGCACGCCGAGGGTGCCCCGCCACAGCGTCTGCGTCGAGTGCAAGCGGAGGGGCAACGTGTGCGTCACCGTCGCACACGGGACGCCGTGCCTCGGTCCGGTCACCCAAGCCGGCTGCGGCGCGCTCTGCCCGAGCTTCGACCGGGGCTGCTACGGCTGCTTCGGTCCCCAGGACACGCCGAACACGGCGTCGATGGCGAACCGGTTGCGGACCCACGGCATGAGCGAACCGGAGGTGGTCCGCATCTTCCGCACCTTCAACGCCGCATCCGAGGCCTTCCTCCGCGAGAGCGAACGACACGAGTCCGGAGCCGTCGACGGGGAGGAACCGTGAGCCACAAGCTGACCGATGGCGGCCACGTCATGCACGTGGGCACCCTGGCTCGGGTCGAGGGCGAGGGCGCGATGCACATCGAGCTGCGCGACGGGCAGGTGACCGACGTACAGCTGCGCATCTACGAGCCACCCCGCTTCTACGAGGCGTTCCTGCGCGGCCGGTCCTACACCGAGCCGCCCGACATCACCGCTCGGATCTGCGGCATCTGTCCGGTCGCCTACCAGATGAGCGCCTGCTGGGCGATCGAGGACGCCTGCGGGGTGGCCGTCCCGGAGGAGATCCGGCTGATGCGGCGCCTTCTCTACTGCGGCGAGTGGATCGAGAGCCACGCGCTGCACGTCTTCCTCCTGCACGCCCCGGACTTCCTGGGCTACGACGGAGCGATCGAGATGGCCGCGGACCACCCGCACGTGGTGGAGCGCGGGCTGCGGATGAAGCGCGCCGGGAACCGGCTCATGGAGCTGGTCGGCGGACGGTCGATCCACCCCGTCAACGTGAAGGTCGGCGGCTTCTACCGGATGCCTGACCTCGCCGAGCTCCGGGCCTTCCGTCCGGTCCTCGAGGCGGCCCTGGACGACGCGCTGGAGACCGTCGGCCTCGTGGCCGGGTTCGACTTCCCCGACCTCGAGCAGCCCTACGAGTACGTCTCGCTGCGACCCCCCGCGGGCTATCCGATCGAGTCCGGGAGCGTCGTCGCCTCCTCAGGGGCTGCCTTCGAGGTGCGGGACTTCCCCGGCCACATCGAGGAGTTCCACGTGGCCCACTCCAACGCGTTGCACGCGAGCCTGGACGGCGGCGATCGCGGCCCGTACGTCGTCGGGCCGCTGGCGCGCTACACGCTCAACCACGACCGGCTCTCGCCCCTGGCACAGGAGGCAGCCGCGGCGGCAGGGCTGGGTACCACGTGCCGCAACCCGTTCCGCTCGATCATCGTGCGCGCCGTGGAGCTGGTCGAGGCCTACCACGAGGCGCTGCGGATCATCGACGGCTGGTCCGGGAGCGCCGCCCCGAGCGTGAAGGTGCCGGCGCGGGCAGGGGAGGGGTTCGGCGCGAGCGAGGCCCCGCGGGGAGTCCTCTTCCACCGCTACGTCCTCGACGACTCCGGTCTGATCAAGGACGCCCAGATCGTGCCCCCCACCTCGCAGAACCAGCCCAGCATCGAGGCGGACCTCAGGACTCTGGTCCAAGGCTGGACGGGCCTCGACGACCATGCGCTGCAGCACCGCTGTGAGCACGCGATCCGCAACTACGACCCGTGCATCTCCTGTGCAACCCACTTCCTCGACCTGACCGTGGACCGCGCATGACCGGGCCCCTCGTCGTCGGGCTCGGTAGGGCCGACCGCGGCGACGACGCGGTGGGCGGCGCGGTTGCCCGTGCGGTGGCGCGCCGGGTGGAGGCCGCGGGTCTCCCGGGAGTGCTCGTCGTCGAGCACGAGGACCCCACCGCGCTGCTGGACCTGTGGGTCGGGCGAGACCCGGTCGTCGTCGTGGACGCGGTGTGCTCGGGCACGCCGCCGGGCACGGTGCGCCGGCTGGAGACGGGTGCGAGGGCCTCCCGCCTGCAGGAGGGCGCGTGGTCGGCCACGGGCCGCGGCGGAACCCACGCCTTCGGTCTGGCAGCGGCGGTCGAGCTCGCCCGCGCGCTGCACCGGCTGCCTGCGCGGCTGGTGGTCGTGGGGATCGAGGCGGTCGGCTTCGAGTACGGCGCCCCGCTCAGTGGCCCGGTCGCGGCTGCCGTGCCGGCGGCGGCCGAGGAGGTCGTCTCCGTCCTGGAGGAGGTGAGCGCCGATGTGCCTCGGTGAGCTGGGCCGCGTGCTCGTGGTGACCGCAGGCAGCGCCGACGTCCAGGTCGGCGACCGCGTCCGCACCGTGTCGCTGCTCACCCTCGACGACCCGGTCGCGCCCGGTGACTGGGTCCAGATCCACTCCGGCTTCGCCCTCGCCAGGTTGACCGACGACGAGGCACGCGAGGCTGAACAGATCCGCAGCCTGACCGACGCCGAGGAGCAGCCATGACCCCCACGAGACGCGCCGGGATCCTCCTGGCACTGGTGACCGC
>NZ_DASUFR010000058.1:0-7489 GCF_036274455.1 Nocardioides sp.
ACCGATCGACAGCCTCGAGTCCACCGTCGCGTCGTTGCGGCCCTCGGTGGTCGTGCTGTCGACCTACGACGCCGCGCTCTTCGAGGCGAACGCCGGTGCGATCGGCCGCCTCGCCGAGACGAGCAGGGTCGCGGTGCTGGCCCCGGTCGACGAAGACGTCATCCGGCGCACGGGCGCCGAGGCCGTGGGCGGTGACATCCCTGCGGCTGCGGCGGCCCTCGTCGGCCACTGACCGGTGTGCGGTTGCGCTGAGGGATGGGCGAGCGCGCAGTGTGGGACAAGTACTGGTACGCCATCAGGGACTCGAACCCCGAACCCGCTGATTAAGAGTCAGCTGCTCTGCCAATTGAGCTAATGGCGCTCGCTGTCGCGACCACAAACATTACCAGCGCGGGCCATGCCGCTGAAATCGCTGACCGTCAGCGCGGGACCACTCGTCCGTGGTCAGCGGGAGGCCAGCACCGCCATCGCGGCGTTGTGGCCGGCCACCCCAGACACGGCGCCGCCGCGGCGCGCGCCGGCGCCGGCCAGGAAGACCCGGGGCAGCCCGGTCGGCACGCCCCACTGTTGATCGGGCGTCTCCAGCCGGGACCGGTTGTTGGCCCACGGCCAGTCCAGGTGGCCGTGGTGGCCCTGCCCCCCGGGCATCGCGAGGTCCGCGTCGAGGTCCGGCGGGCCCTTCACCTCCAGGCAGGGGTTCCCCTGCGCATCGTGGGCCACGACGGACTCGATCGGGTCGACCAGGTGCTCGTCGAGCGCGGCGATCGCCCGGCGTACCGCCTCGTCGCGGCTGCCCTGCGGATCGGCCTCGAACAGGGCGGCCGGCGTCAGGAGGGTCAGCAGCGAGAGGACCTGCGAGCCAGGGGGTACGTCGCCAAGCAGCGACGGGTCGGCCAGGGAGGCGCAGCACACCTCGGACGGGATGGTGGCGGGCAGGGCACCCTGCGCCGCCTGGTCGTAGGCCGTCTGCAGCTGGGGCCACGACGACGCGATGTGCATGGTCCCCGCGAACGCAACCTGCGGGTCCACGCCCGACCTGAGCCGGGGGAGCCGGTCCAGCAGCAGGTTGACCTTGAGCTGCGACCCGGCGGGCTTGGTCTCCGGGTCGTCCGGTTCGCCGAGCAGGATGTGCAGCACCCACGGTGCGACGCTGGCGAGGACGTACCTCGCCTCGACCGTGGCCGGGCCGCCGGCGGTGTCGAAGTCGACCTCGGTCAGGTCCTCGCCGGCCCGGATTGCCGAGACGCCGGCTCCGAGCCGGAGCTCGGCACCGGCTCGGGTGGCCGCGCGCGCCAAGGCGTCGGTCAGCGCGCCCATGCCGCCGATCGGGACCCGCCGCTCGCCGGTGCCCCGGCCGATCATCCGGTAGAGGAAGCAGCGGTTCTGCTCCAGCGACGGGTCGTGCAGCGTGGTGAAGGTCCCGGCCAGCGCGTCGCTGGCGACGATGCCGCGCACCAGGTCGTCGGCGAACCTCTTCTCGATCACCTCACCGAGCGGTGTGGCCACGAAGTCGCGCCAGGTCGCCTCGTCGACGTGCGCCGCGAGGTCGCGCTCCCACGGCAGCGGCTCCATCAGCGTGGGCTCGACCGACCGGGCCATCGCCGCCACCTCGGAGTAGAAGCTGCACCAGGCGTCGTACTCCCGGCTGCTGTCGGTCAGCTCCAGGAACGACGTCCGGGTGCGCTTGCCCTCGGGGTTCTCGACCAGCAGGCCACCCGGGCGGCCGTCACGTTGGTAGGGCGTGTACGACGCCAGCTGCCGCGACGCGAGCCGGACGTCGAGCTCGAGCTCGGCCATCAGCCGCTCCGGCATCAGCGACACCAGCTCGGCGTACCTCGAGAGCCGGGTGGACCGGCCCAGGAACGGCTGCGCGGTGACCGTGGCCCCGCCCAACCGCTCCAGCCTCTCCAGCAGCACCACCGAGAGCCCGGCGCGGGCGAGGTAGGCCGCGGCCACGAGACCGTTGTGACCACCACCCACGATCGCCACGTCGTAGCGTCCGTAGACGGTGTGGGGGGTCGTCACGAGATCCAACCTAGTGCGGCCTCGCCCGCGGGGAGCTCATCCGGAATATCCAAACTTCAACCGGCGTTCAGCGCGCTACCGACCAGCCGAGGAGATGGGTGCCGTGCCCGCGATCACCGTCGACGACCTCACCGTCCTGCCCCGCCTGCGTGCGCCCGGGCTCGGGGACACGCCGCGCCCGGTCTGGCAGGTGACCACGGCGCCGTCCGGCTACGAGGGTGAGGGGTTCCCGGTCCGCCGCGCGTTCGCCGGTGTCGACCTCCAGCTCCTCGACCCGTTCGTGATGATGGACCAGATGGGCGAGGTGGACTACGCGCCCGGCGAGGCCAAGGGCACTCCCTGGCACCCGCACCGCGGTTTCGAGACCGTCACCTACATCATCGACGGCGTCTTCGACCACCAGGACAGCCACGGCGGTGGCGGCACCATCACCAACGGCGACACCCAGTGGATGACGGCCGGCTCCGGGCTGCTGCACATCGAGGCGCCGCCGGAGTGGCTGGTCGAGAAGGGCGGCCTGTTCCACGGCATCCAGCTCTGGGTGAACCTGCCCCGCGACGCCAAGATGAACAACCCGAAGTACCAGGACATCCGCTCCGGCGAGGTCCAGCTGCTGACCTCCCCGGACGCCGGCGCGCTGGTCCGCGTGATCGCCGGCACCGTCGACGGCCACGCCGGCCCGGGCTCGACGTACACGCCGATGGCCCTCGTGCACGCGACCGTCGAGCCGGGCGCCCGGCTCGACCTGCCCTGGGACGTCGACTTCAACGCGCTGGTCTACGTGCTCAACGGCAGCGGCAGCGTCGGGACCGACGGTCGGCCGCTCCGGATGGGCCAGGCCGCCGTGCTGGGCGCCGGCGACTACCTCACCATCACCGCGGACCGGGCCCAGGAGAGCCGGACTCCGAAGCTCGACGTCATCGTCGGCGGCGGCCGGCCGATCCGCGAGCCGCTGGCCTGGGCGGGCCCGTTCGTCATGAACACCAAGGCCGAGGTGCTCCAGGCCTACGAGGACTTCCAGAGGGGCCGGTTCGGCCACATCCCCGCCTGACCGATCGCCGGTGGCTGAGGCTCGGAACCTCCGCAGGGTGGGGCGAGCTGACGGTGGCTGAGGTGCGAGGCCGCTCACGGCCGAGCCTCGAGGCCTCCATGAGGCACCTGCCGGGCCACCGCTGGTCGAGCCTGTCGAGACCTCCGCAGGGAGGGCGCCTGCGCAAGTCCCAGCACCGGGTCACCTGGCTTCGAGGCTCGGCGCCGGGGCGCCTCGCACCTCAGCCACCGTGAGGCACCTGCCGGGGCACCGCTGGTCGAGCTTGTCGAGACCTCCGCAGGGAAGGCACCTGCCGGGGGCACCGCTGGTCGAGCCTGTCGAGACCTCCGCAGCCCGCGCTGGAACCTCGGTGGGAGCGGGAGCAGATTGCTGCGGGGATCTCGACGAGCTCGATCAGCGGGGGGTTGCGTAAGGTCTGCGCGTGGCCGAGGTCTTCCGCGACACCTACGGCATCCCGCACGTGCGTGCCACCGACGTGCTCGACCTCGCTCGCGGCCAGGGCTTCGCCACCGCGCGGGACCGGGCCTGGCAGCTGGAGTACCAGCGCCGCCGCGCCACCGGCACCGCTGCCGAGGTGCTCGGTGCCGCACAGCTGGCGTGGGACGTCTGGGCGAGGCGCACCCGGATCGTCGACACCGCGCAGCGGGCGCTGGCCGGTCTGGGCGACGAGAGCCGCGCGTTCGTGGCGGCGTACGTCGAGGGGCTGAACGCCGGCCTGCACGCCGGTGCGCCTGAGCTCGAGCGGCTGGAAATCGAGCCCGCGCCGTGGGGGGAGTGGACACCGCTGGCCGTCTTCCAGGCCCAGCACCTGCTCTTCGCCAGCGTGCCCGGGAAGCTGTGGCACCACCGTGCGCGGACCGTGCTCGGCGCGGACGAGGCGCTGCTGTCCCGCGATGCGGCCTACGTCTCCGGCAGCAACGCGTGGGCCGTCGGCGGGGCCCGGACCGCCAGCGGCAAGCCGCTGATCGCCGGGGACCCGCACCGGGTCTTCGAGTCGCCCGGGGTCTATGCCCAGGTCCGGCTCTGCGTCGACGGACCGTCGGACGGCTTCGACGTCTTCGGCTTCACCTTCCCCGGCGTGCCCGGTGTCCAGCACTTCGCGCACGCCGGGCAGGTCGCCTGGGCGATCACCAACGCCTGCGCCGACTACCAGGACGTCTTCGAGGAGTCCCTCGACGACGTCGTCGACGGGCACGACGAGACCATCGCGGTGCGCGGCGCCGACCCGGTCACCGTCGAGGTGCTGGCCACCGAGCGCGGCCCCGTGTTCGAGGTCGACCGCGGGCAGGGGCGCGGGCTGAGCGTGCGCGACGCGCCCACGGTCCTCGGCGACCTCGGCTTCGACGCGCTGCTCCCGCTGCTGAGGTCCCGGACCGTCGACGACGTCGACCGGGCTCTCGACGCGTGGGTGGCGCCGGTCAACAACGTGGTGATCGCAGACAGGTCCGGCGCAGTGCGGTTCCGGAACGCCGGCCGGGTGCCGGTCCGCGACGAGGCCAACCGTCGCGGCATCGCCCCCGGCCGGGGCGCGGACACCTGGTCCGGCTGGGTCGACCTGCCTCGCCACGACGTCCCCCCGGACGGGCAGGTGGTCACCGCCAACGAACGACGCGGCGCCGAGAGCGACCGGCTCGGCAACGAGTTCGCGCCGCCGCACCGCGCGGCGCGGATCAACGCGCTGCTGCATGGCCGCGACGAGCTGACCGTGGACGACTTCGCCGAGATCCACGGCGACGCGTTCGCGATCACGGCGCTGCCCCTGTGTGCGCTCGTGCGCGACCTCGAGCCCACCCCGGAGGGCCGGGCCGTCCGGGACGCGATCCTGGAGTGGGACGGCGTGATGGCTTCCGGCTCCGAAGGTGCCGCCGCGTTCGCGGCCTGGCGCAGCGCGCTGACGCTCCGCCTGTGTGACGAACCCGCCCTGGCTCAGCTGCGGGACGCCGCCGTGCATGGGCCGCTCTTCGCGCCCTACCTCTCGCTGGAGGCCAGCGTCGGGCTTGCGCTCGAGCCCCTTGCCGGCGCGCGTACGCCGTACGGCATCGACATCCGCCGGCTCGCCGCGCTGGCGCTGGCGGACGCTGCCGGGCACCCGGCCACGTGGGGGGACACGCACGTGTTCGACCCCACGCACGCCTTCGACCTCGCCGACGAGGACCTCGAGCCGCCGCAGATCCCGGTCACCCCGGTGGCCGGCGACATCGACACGGTGCGCTGCACCGGCTGGCTGCCGGGGCTCACGGACGAGGCCTACCGCGGCTCGGTCGCGCGCTACGTGTGGGACCTCGCGGAGCCCGCCGGCAGCGCGTGGGTGGTGCCGATGGGAGCGTCGGGCGACCCGCGCTCGGCGCACCACCTCGACCAGCTGGACGCGTGGTCGCAGGCCCGGCTGCTGCCCGTCGAGCTGGACTGGGGACGCCTCACCCCGGAGGGTGGCATCTCCGGTGAGGAGCGTTGATCGACGCGGCGTCGGGTAACGGGAGGACGTGAGTCAACATCGAAGGTCGCGCCTGACCACGCTCAACGACACCGCGGACACCGCGTTCGCGCTGGCCATGCTGTGGGCGATCCCGGTCATCGCGTTCCTCTACGTGCTCACCCGGGTCTAGCCGGCCAGCTCCTTCTCGAACCATGCCTGCGCATAGGGGTTGCCGTTGTAGCGGTCGATGTGGCGGTAGCCCGCCCGCTCGTACATCGCGATCGCCTCGACCAGAGTCCCGTTGGTGTCCAGCCGCACGGTGTGGTGGCCGAGGTCGCGGGCGACCTGCTCCAGGTGGCGCAGGAGCCGGGACCCGAGCCCGGCACCCCGCCAGTCGGCGTGCACCCACATCCGCTTGATCTCGCCGACGCCGGGCTCCAGCTCCTGCACACCGCCGCACGCGACCGGGTCACCCTCGCTGGTCGCCACCACGAACGCCCCGGTTCCGGGCGCCATGTGCTCCTCGTCGTGGTGGTCGCCGGGGTCGAAGCCGGTGGGGAAGCGCCTGTCCAGCTCGTCGAAGTAGCTCTGCACCGCCTGCTTCGCCTCCGACGAGGCCGGGTGCACCGAGCGGATGTCCACCGTCGCGGCACGCACCAGCAGGTCGGCGGTGGCCAGGGCCTCGGTGAGCCGTTCTCGCTGTCGGCCGGTCAGCGGTGCGACCAGCCGCTCGGCCAGCTGCTCGGAGCGCTCGTCGAGCTGGGCGCGGAACGCGCGACCCTTGTCGGTCAGGCGGACCGTACGCCGGCGCCGGTCCTCCGGGTCGGCGGCCAGCCGCACCAGGCCGTCCTCCTCGAGCCGCCGCAGCTGCCGGGCCAGCTGACCGGAGTCGAGCCCGAGCCGGGCACGCAGGTCGCGCACCGTCGCGCCGGCCTCGCCGATCTCGAAGACGAGACGGGAGGCACCCAGCGGCAGCCCCAGGCCGAGGAAGGACTCGTCGAGGGCGCCGATCCGCTGGGTGTAGGTGCGGTTGAACCGGCGCAGCACCTCGGTCTCGACCATTGTCTGACCATAGTCAGAGAAATGGCTCCGGGCCAAGGGGATATCGGGACGCCCCGGTCCGGGCCGGTTTGCACTCCGCGCCGTCCGGGCACCTGAGACACATGACGCACGGGGACCCGGCCGCTCCGAGGACCTGCCCGACACCGCCGCCGATGCCTTCGATCACGGCGTCGGTGCTCATCGAGTGGCGGGCGCTCGTCCAGTCGCTGGGTGCCTGGCTGATGAAGGGCTGACCTGCGGCTGGGCAGCCCGACCACAGAAGAGCCCACAGAAGAGCCCACAGAAGACCTGGGGTGAGTGACGGGACTTGAACCCGCGACCACCTGGACCACAACCAGGTGCTCTACCAGCTGAGCTACACCCACCATGCGGCCCCGAGAGGTCTCCCAGGAGAGCTCGGGGCCGTCGCGAAGTCTAGGCCAGTCAGGCGGGTTCCGCGGAATCGGTATCGGTCCCGGGACCGGCCTCGACGGCCGCGTCGGGCGGGACCGGTGGCAGGCCCGTGAGTGCGCCGGCATGCTTCTCGGCGATGGCCCGTGCGGACTCGCTGTCCGGTCCGGGTGAGGGGACGAAGACCGTCTCGCGGTAGTAGCGAAGCTCCTCGATGCTCTCCTGGATGTCGGCGAGCGCCCGGTGGTTGCCGGTCTTCGCCGGGGCGCTGTAGTAGGCGCGAGGGAACCAGCGGCGCGACAGCTCCTTGATCGAGGAGACGTCGACGATCCGGTAGTGCAGGAAGGACTCGAGGTTCGGCATGTCCCGGGCGAGGAACGCGCGGTCCGTCGCCACGGTGTTGCCGGCCAGCGGCGGGCGGCTCCCGTCGGGGCAGTGCTCCTTGACGTAGGCGAGCACCTGGGCCTCGGCGTCCTCGAGGGTGATGCCGTCGTCGAGCACCTCGAGCAGGCCCGAGACAGTGTGCATGTTGCGGACGAAGTCGT
>NZ_DASUFR010000059.1:0-10086 GCF_036274455.1 Nocardioides sp.
CTCGACGAGGTCGGCCGGGGCGATCTCCACGTCGAGGCCCCGCCGGCCGCCCGAGACGTAGACGGTGTCCCACAGCTCGACGGTCTCGTCGACGACGGTCGGGTGCTGCCGCTTCTGGCCGAACGGCGAGATGCCGCCCGCGACGTACCCCGTGGCCCGCTCGGCGTCCTTGACGTCGGCCATCGCGGCCTTCGAGGCGCCCACCGCACGGGCCAGGGCCTTGAGGTCGAGCCTCCCGCTCGCCGGCACGACGGCGACGACCAGGCGGCCGTCGGCGTTCGCCATCAGGGTCTTGTAGACCCGGTCCGGGTCGAGCCCGAGCTCGCTGGCCGCCTCGAGCCCGAAGGAGCTGCTGCGCGGGTCGTGGGCATACTCGTGCAGGGTGTGTGCCACGCCGGCCGCCCGGAGGGCCAGCACCGCAGGACTCATGCCACCCCACGAAACCGGGCGGAGGGGCGCTTCGCGCTGGGGCCGCACGTTTGCGCGGGGACCCCGGAAGAACTCAGTTGGGGCTCCACCGGGTGCGGGCCACATCGGTGGCCGGCAGCGAGGGGAGCACGTTCATGGCGCGGAGCTCGCCCCGGAGGAGGTCGGTGACCAGCCGGAGGCGGTCCGCGGCGTCCTCGGCCTCGAGGAGCGCCTGCCGCTCCTGGAGCGGGAGGGGGGCGCAGGCGGCGAGCGTCCAGGAGAGGTACGACGGGTCGCGGGGCAGCTCTCCGGAGTAGGGGTCGGTGCGGATGTCGGCCAGCGCGGCCCGGTAGGCGGTGAAGACCTCGCGAGCCCGTCGCAGGAGCTCCTCGGGGACCTCAGCGGTGGTCTCCGGGCAGTCGACGACCTGGCCGACCGGGAAGGCACCGCTGGTGTCGAGCCGCTCGAGCTGGATCCGGTCGAGCCCGACCGCCACGATCGAGAACGTCCCGTCCGGCCGCGCCTCGACCTCGGTCAGCTGCACCCGGCAGCCGACCCGGAACAGCGACTGCGAGCCGTGCTCCCCGACCTCGTAGCCCTCACGGATGCCGACCGACCCGAACAGCCGCTGCGTCGGGTCCTCCACCCGCAGCAGGTGGTGGACCAGCGCCCGGTAGCGGTCCTCGAAGACGTTGAGCGGCACGCTCACCCCGGGGAAGATCACCGCGTTGAGCGGGAACATCGGAAGGGACGTGCTCACCTTCCCGACATTAGCCCCGCAGCCACGCGAGCACGGCCAGCACCCGCCGGTGCTCGTCCGGGGTCTGGTGCAGGTCGAGCTTGGTCATGATCCGTGCGATGTGGGTCTCCACGGTCTTCACGTCGATGACCAGCCGGTCCGCGATCGCCCTGTTGGAGAGCCCCTGCGCCATCAGCTCGAGCACCTCGCGCTCCCGCCCCGAGAGCCGGGCGAGCTGGTCGGCGAGCTCGTTGCGCCCGAGCAGGTGGCCGACCACCTCGGGGTCGAGCACGGTCCCGCCGTCGGATATCGATCGCAGCGCGTCGAGGAGCACGCCGACGTCGGTGACGCGATCCTTGAGGAGGTAGCCGAAGCCACGGGCATGGGTTCGCGCCAGATCGGTCACATAGCGGCTCTCCAATGACTGCGACAGCAGCAGGATGGCGAGCCCCGGTTGCTGCGTGCGGAGCTCGAGCGCCGCCTTGGCGCCCTCATGGGTGAACGTCGGAGGCATCCGGATGTCGACCACGGCCACGTCCGGGCTGGTCGCCGCCACCAGGCCGACCAGCTCCTCTGCGTCCGCCGCCTTGCCGACCACCTCCACACCAGCCTCGGTGAGCAGCCCCGCCAGACCGTCACGGAGCAGCCCGGAGTCGTCCGCGATCACGACCCGCACGGGAGCACCGCCTCCAAGGTCGTCCCGGCCGTCCCCGAGACGATCGACAGCCGGCCGCGGGCAGTCTCGATCCGGTCACGCAGTCCTCGAAGGCCCGGGCCGTCGGGGTTGGCTCCACCGTGCCCGTCGTCGCACACATTCAAGCGGAGGTGGCCGTTCTCGCGGGCGACGTCGACCCTGATGGTGTGGGCGCCCGCGTGCTTCTGGGCGTTCACGACCGCCTCACCGATCACCGACCACGCGGTGAACTCGGTGCCAGGGTCCAGCCGCCCGCACTCGACATGTAGCCGCAACGGCACCGGCGAGTGTCGGGCGAGGTCGTCCAGCGCGGCAGTGAGGCCGCCGTCGGCCAGCGCGGCCGGGTGCAGGCCGTTGGCGAGCGCCCGGAGGTCGCGGACCGCGGCCCGGGCCGAGTCCGAGCCGTCCGCGAGCGCCTGCCGCATCCGCTCGGGGTCGCCGTTGAGCCGCGCGGTCTGGAGGTCCATGGCCAGTGCGAGCAGCTGTTGCTGTGCGCCGTCGTGCAGGTCGCGCTCGATGCGCCGACGCTCCTTGCGCTGGGCCGCGGCCAGCCGGCGCCGGGAGGCGTCGATCTCCTCGATCCGTTGCGCCAGCTCGGCCCGGAGCCGGATGTTGTCGAGCTCGGCAGCGGCCAGCTCCGCCGCGCGGTGAACGGTGTCGGCATCGGTGTGCTCGGGGTCGTAGCCGATCCGGGCCACCACGCGGTCGTGCCGCTGGACGTCGATGTGCACCCCGGAGGCGGCTGGGCTTCCGTCGGCTCGGAGCCACGCGCCGTCGCCGCCCGGGTAGGCCACGGTGAGCGTGGGATCGGCCAAGGCTTCGCGCAGCACCGCCTCGACGTCGATGCCGGCGCCCTGGGCGGCCAGAGCCGACCCGATCAGGTGCCGGGCGTCGTACGCGCGCCGGTTGAACCGCCGGTCGGCCTGGTCCTGGAGCCAGCGCCGCAGCGGGAAGGCCAGGCTGGCCGCGACCACCGCCCCGATCGTGGCTCCAGCCGCGGGGGAGACGTGGCCGCTCGGCATCGCGCGTGCGCCGAGCCAGACCATGAGCGCGTACGCCGCCACCAGGATCGTGCTCAGCAACACCCACGTGACCGTGGTCGCGACGATGCGCTCGACGTCGTAGAGCCGGAACCGGAGCACCGACAGGCCGGCTGCGATCGGGACCAACGTGACGAAGGCGGCGCTCGCCACGACGGTGACGGAGTCGTGGTCGTAGTACGACGCGACGTAGGCGAGCACCACGAAGACCGGCATCGGGAGCACCACGAGGACCAGCCAGAGCATGCGCCGCCGCTCCTCGCCTCGCGAGCGGCGGAAGCGGACGACGAGGGACACTGCCGAGACGATGAGGCCCACTCCGAGCAGACTCACCAGGACGGTCTTCACGAGGTCCGCGGCCGGCTGGAGGCCCGCCACCTCGAACGGGTTCGCGACGTCCTGGAACGGCGCGTCGAACGGCTGCTCGGACGGGATCGACAGGAGCAGGCCCAGAGCCCCGATGGCCACGGTCGCCCGACCGGCCGCCCGCCATCGTGACGACAGGTAGTGACCATCCGGGGTCAGGAACAGGATCAGCGCGATCGGTAGGAACCAGAGCATCCACTCGCGGTCGGCGACGAACGCGGCCGCCGCGCCGCCGGGCAATGGTCGGTCCCGTGCGGCGAAAAGGGCATACGCGGCGTAGCCGTCGATCGGGCCGGCCAGGGAGATGACCACTCCGAGGACGAGGAAGAGCCAGCCCACGGGGTGTGAAGGGTGGTTGACCGCGATGACGGCGCCGACGGTGGCAGCAGTGACGGAGGCGACCACGAACAGCCAGACGTAGTCCGAGGTGCCGGCCAGGTCGGCCCGTCCGTTGACACGGAGCAGGTGGTCGGTCCACGCCCCGGCCAGGCCGGCGGCCATCGTGACCGTGAGCAGGGCGGCCACGATGACGGTCGCGCGGCGCCTGCTCACGCCACTCATGGTGACAGCGATATCGGGGTTAGGCGTCAGGGTCAGCCCTCATCAGAGTCCCGGGTGTGCTCCGACGCGCCAGGCGCGTCCCGGTCGCGACCGTTGGGTGCATGACTACGACAGCACCTGCCCCGAAGCCCACCGTCGCCACGTCGAACCTGCCGCGCCGCCGCACTCTCGTCCTGCTCGCCCTCTCGTTCGTCACCGTCTTCGTCGTTGCCCTCGCCACCGGGGCGGACACCGACCCGGACTCCTCCCTGCCCACCATCGAGTCGGCGTACGACCAGAGCCACGTGGCGTTCATGGTCACCGGCTACGCCGCAATGGCGGCCTGTGCGGTCCTGATCTTCCTCGGCGTCGCTCTTCGCGCCGCGCTCCGCGGACGCCGGCCCTCGTGGACCGCGGATGCGGCGATGCTCGGCTTCGTCGTGATCGCACTGACGGTCGCGTCGTGGGTCGTCTCAGGGCTGGCCCTCTGGCACGCGGTCGACCAAGGTGAGAACGCCTCGGTGCGCACCCTCAACTTCGTCGACACCTCCAACTTCCTGCCGTTGATGGTGGGGATGATCTGTGCCTACGTCGGGGTGGGCACGGCCGGGCTGAGGTCCGCCACCTTGCCGGCGTGGCTCGCCATCGCGTCCATCGTCGTCGGCCTCCTTGCGCCTCTCGGCCCGCTGGGGTTCGTCCCGGCCATGCTGCTGCCGATCTGGCTCGTCGTCGTCTCGGCGCTCGTCGGTGTGAGCGACCGGGAGCCCGACCCTTCGTAGAATCGGCGGCATGATGCGCCGGATCGACCTGCGCGGCCGGCGTCCCGACGACTACCGGGACGTGGTGCCGCGCGCCGACTTCGACATCGAGGCGGCGGTCCCGGCGGTGCACGCGATCTGCGAGGCGGTCCGCACCCGCGGGCTCGAGGCGATCCTGGAGATGTCGCAGCTCTACGACGGCGTCACCCAGACCGACATCCGGGTGCCGCCCGAGGCGCTGCAGGAAGCGCTGGCGAACCTCGACCCCGACGTCCGCGCGGGGTTGGAGGAGTCGGTCCGGCGGCTGCGGACCACCTGCGAGGCCGAGCTGGAGCAGGAGGCCACCACCGAGCTGGGCGCGGGCGCGCGCGTGACGCACCGCAAGGTGGCGGTCGGCCGGGTGGGTCTCTACGTGCCCGGCGGCATCGCACCGCTGGTCTCCAGCGTGCTGATGAACGTCGTCCCCGCGCAGGTGGCCGGCGTCCGGTCTATCGCGCTCTCGTCGACCCCCCAGAAGGAGCACGGCGGGCTGCCGCACCCGACGATCCTGGCCGCCTGCGCGCTGCTCGGGGTGGACGAGGTCTACGCCGTCGGCGGGGCCCAGGCGATCGCGATGTTCGCCTACGGCGTCGGCCCGTGCGCCCGGGTCGACCTCGTGACCGGTCCCGGCTCGATCTGGACGGTGACCGCCAAGCGGCTGCTCAAGGGCCGGGTAGGCATCGACTCCGAGGCCGGGCCGACCGAGATCCTGGTGCTCGCCGACGAGACGGCGGACCCGGCGTACGTCGCCGCCGACCTGCTCAGCCAGGCCGAGCACGACCCGCTGGCGGCGGCGGTGCTGGTCACCGACTCCGGGCCGCTGGCCGACCGGGTCGCCGTCGAGCTCGAGGCCCAGGTGCTGGCGACCAAGCACACCGAGCGGATCCAGAGCTCGCTCTCGGGGCGCCAGTCCGGTGTGGTGCTGGTCGACGACCTCGACCAGGGCATCGACGTCGCCAACGCCTACGCCGCCGAGCACCTGGAGATCCACACCGCCGACGCGGCTTCGGTGGCCGGCCGGATCCGCAACGCGGGCGCGATCTTCGTGGGGCCACACGCACCCGTCTCGCTCGGCGACTACTGCGCCGGCTCCAACCACGTGCTGCCCACCGGCGGCTGCGCCTGCCACTCCTCGGGGCTGTCGGTGCGGGCGTTCACCAAGTCGGTGCACGTCGTCGACTACTCGCGCGAGGCGCTGGCCGAGGTGGCCGGCCACGTCGTCACGCTCGCGGAGGCCGAGGACCTGCCCGGCCACGGCGCCGCGGTCCGTGTCCGGTTCGGGGGCTGAGCGATGTCGTGGCCACCCCTCCGCGACGAGCTGAAGGGGCTGGCGCCCTACGGCGCGCCGCAGCTCGACGTGCCGGTCCAGCTCAACGTCAACGAGAACCCCTACGGTCCCTCTGCCGACTGCGTCGCCGACATCGCGGCCTCGGTCGCCGAGGTGGCGGGCAGCCTCAACCGCTACCCGGACCGGGAGCTCACCGAGCTGCGCACCGCGCTGGCGGGCTACCTGTCCCAGGACACGCCACACGGCATCAGCCCCGACCAGGTGTGGGCGGCCAACGGCTCCAACGAGGTGATGCTGCAGCTGCTGCAGGCCTACGCCGGACCGGGCCGCACCGCGCTCAGCTTCGCGCCGACGTACTCGATGTATCCCGAGTACGCCCGCGACACCAACACCGGCTGGGTGGTCGGCCACCGCGAGGAGGACTTCTCGCTCGACCTCCACCACGCCCGCGCGCTGATCGAGGAGACCCGGCCGGCCGTCGTGCTGCTGCCCAGCCCCAACAACCCGACCGGTACCGCACTCCCGCACGAGGCCATCTCGCTCCTGTGCGACGCGGTGGCGGGCGCCGGGCAGGGCGGGCTGCTGGTCGTGGACGAGGCCTACGGGGAGTTCCGCCGGGCCGGGGTGCCGAGTGCACTGGAGCTGCTGCCGGCGCACCGCAACCTCGTGGTCACGCGCACGATGAGCAAGGCGTTCGCCCTGGCGGGCGCCCGGCTGGGCTACCTGGCCGCCGACCCCGCGATCTGTGACGGCATCCGGGTGGTCCGGCTGCCCTACCACCTCTCAGCGGTCACCCAGGCGGTGGCGCTGGCGGCCCTGCGCCACGAGAAGGAGCTGCTGGGCAAGGTCGACGAGCTCCGCGCCGAACGCGACGCCACCGTGGACTGGCTGCGCGAGCAGGGTCACCGGGTCGGGGACAGCGATGCCAATTTCGTCCTGTTCGGGGTCTTCGGGGATCGTCATGCTGTCTGGCAGGGGCTGCTCGACCGCGGCGTCCTCGTGCGTGAGGTCGGCCCGGAGGGATGGCTGCGGGTGTCGATCGGCACCCCGGAGGAGATGGCGTCGTTCAGACTTGGTCTCACACAGGTGATGGAGGAGCAGGCATGACCCGCACAGCTCGCATCGAGCGGCAGACCAGCGAGTCCAAGGTGCTCGTCGAGGTCGACCTCGACGGCACCGGCCGCCACGACGTCTCCACCGGGGTCGGCTTCTACGATCACATGCTCACCTCGTTCGCCCGGCACGCGCTGGTGGACCTGGTCGTCCAGACCGAGGGCGACACCCACATCGACGCGCACCACACCGTGGAGGACACCGCGATCGTGCTCGGCCAGGCGCTCCGCGAGGCGCTGGGCGACAAGGCCGGCCTCCGCCGCTTCGGCGACGCGACCGTGCCCCTGGACGAGGCGCTGGTCCAGGCGGTCGTCGACGTGTCCGGGCGCCCCTATTGCGTGCACACCGGCGAGCCGGAGGGGCAGCAGTACGTCACGCTCGGGGGTGACTACCTCGGCTCGCTGACCCGGCACGTCTTCGAGACGCTCGCCTTCCACGCCCACATCGCGCTGCACGTGCGCGTCCTCGCGGGCCGCGAGCCGCACCACATCGTGGAGACGCAGTTCAAGGCCTTCGCCCGGGCCTTCCGCGACGCGATCGCGCTCGACCCGCGTGAGACCGGGGTCCCCTCGACGAAGGGCACACTCTGAAGAAGGTCGTCGTCCTCGACCACGGCTCGGGGAACCTGCGCTCCGCCGTACGCGCGGTCGAACGGGCCGGCGCGTCGGTGACCCTGACCGGCGACCGGCACGCCGCCGAGGAGGCCGACGGGCTCGTGGTGCCGGGCGTGGGCGCGTACGCCGCCTGCATGGCGGGCCTCCGCGCGGTCGACGGCCCGCGCGCCATCGGGCGCCGGCTCGCGGGCGGCCGGCCGGTGCTCGGGATCTGCGTGGGCATGCAGGTGCTGTTCGAGCGCGGCATCGAGCACGGCGTGGAGACCGAGGGCTGTGGCGAGTGGCCGGGCCTCGTGGAGCGGCTGCAGGCGCCGATCGTCCCGCACATGGGGTGGAACACGGTCGAGGTGCCGGCCGGCTCCGCGATGTTCGCCGGCGTCGAGGGGGAGCGGTTCTACTTCGTGCACTCCTACGGCGTCCGCCGCTGGGAGCTCGAGACCAACGGCCGCACGCGCGCCCCGTTGGTGGCCTGGACCGAGCACGGTGGCGACCGGTTCGTCGCCGCGGTGGAGAACGGCCCGCTCTGGGCCACTCAGTTCCACCCCGAGAAGTCCGGCGACGCCGGCGCGGGGCTCCTTCGCAACTGGGTGGAGCGGTTGTGAGGGCGGTGGGAGTGGGAGTTTCGTCGGCTGGCCGACGGAACTCTTCCCGGGACGACGAAGCTTCGTCGTCTCGCCGAGAGCTTCGTCGGCTGGCCGACGGAACTCCCCCCGGAGCAGCGACATGAGCAAGGAGCGGCAGAAGCGGCGGGCCGAGAGGGAGGCAGCAGCCCTCGCGGTGGCCGAGCAGCAGGCAGCGGCCGCCGAGCGTCGAGTCCGCAAGGACGCGCGCCGGGAGCGGCTCACCGGCTGGGTCCCGAGGCCGGCCGCTCGGCCGGGCGGGGTGCTGGCGGAGAAGCGGCGCCGCCAGGCGGGGTTCACCCTCGCGGTGCTGGTGGCGTTCAACCTGCTGGTCTACGCCTTCACCCAGGACTGGTACGTCACCGGCCTGACCGTCGTCGCCAGCGTGCTGGGGGCGCCGATCGTCCACATGATCCTGACCCGGAAGGGCTGAGGGCTTGAGCCAGAACTCGGACAACAAGTACCTGGAGCTGCTGCCTGCCGTCGACATCGCCGGTGGCCAGGCAGTCCAGCTCGTGCAGGGGGTGGCCGGCTCCGAGAAGCGGTTCGGCGACCCGGTCGAGGCCGCGCTGCGGTGGCAGGAGGCCGGTGCGGAGTGGATCCACCTCGTCGACCTCGACGCGGCGTTCGGCCGCGGCCACAACCGCGAGCTGCAGGCGAGGATCGTCGGCACCCTGGACATCAAGGTCGAGATGAGCGGCGGCATCCGCGACGACGAGTCGCTCGAGGCCGCGATGGCGACCGGGTGCCGCCGGGTCAACATCGGCACCGCTGCGCTGGAGCAGCCGGAGTGGTGCGCCAAGGCGATCGCGACGTACGGCGACCGCGTCGCGGTCGGGCTCGACGTCCGCGGCCGGACCCTGGCGGCCCGGGGCTGGACCAAGGAGAGCGGCGACCTCTACGAGACGCTGGCCCGGCTCGACGACGAGGGGTGCGCGCGCTACGTCGTCACCGACGTCAACAAGGACGGCATGCTCCAGGGGCCCAACCTGCAGCTGCTCCGTGACGTGTGCGCGGCCACCGACCGCCCGGTCGTGGCCTCGGGTGGTGTCACGACTCTCGACGACATCCGGGCGCTCATGGAGCTCGTGCCGCTGGGGGTCGAGGGCGCCATCGCGGGCACCGCGCTCTACGAGGGGCGGTTCTCGCTCGCCGAGGCGCTCGCCCTCACCAAGGGCGTCGCATGAGCCTCGCCGTACGCGTCATCCCCTGCCTTGACGTCGACGGCGGCCGGGTGGTCAAGGGCATCAACTTCAAGCAGCTCCGCGACGCCGGCGATCCGGTCGAGCTGGCCCGCACCTACGACGCCGAGGGCGCCGACGAGCTCACCTTCCTCGACATCTCGGCCTCCCACGAGGGCCGCGCCACCACGATGGACATCGTCTCGCGCACGGCCGAGGAGGTCTTCATCCCGCTGACGGTCGGTGGGGGAGTGGGCTCGGTCCAGGACGTCGACCGGCTGCTGCGGGCAGGGGCCGACAAGGTCGCGGTCAACACCGCGGCGATCCGGCGGCCCGATCTCGTCGCGGAGATCGCGGACCGCTTCGGCAACCAGGTGCTCGTGCTGTCCGTGGACGCGCGCCGGGTCCCGACAGGCTCGAGCAGCGAGTGCCCCTCGGGATTCGAGGTCACCACGCACGGCGGACGGCAGTCGGCCGGGCTCGACGCGATCGAGTGGGCCGCCCGGGCCGCCGAGCTGGGCGCGGGGGAGATCCTGCTCAACGCCATGGACGCCGACGGCACCCAGGACGGCTTCGACCTCGAGCTGATCCACGCCGTACGCCGCGAGGTCACCATCCCGGTCATCGCCTCCGGTGGCGCGGGCCGGGTCGAGCACTTCGCGCCGGCCGTCGTTGCCGGTGCGGAC
>NZ_DASUFR010000060.1:0-17119 GCF_036274455.1 Nocardioides sp.
CCGTAGGTCGTCCCGAGCAGGGAGAAGAGCGCGGTGTTCTGCGAGAGGGGCAGGAGCTGCCCGTCGCACCACGCCCAGCCCCTCGGCGCGAAGTTGAAGGGGAAGATCCTGATCTCGGCGACGAACGGGTCGGCCATGGACGGCTCCTACGTGGGGCTCGGGAAGATCCCGAACAGCGAGATGATGAAGTCGACGCACAGGTAGGGCTGGAAGTTGGTGTGCGGCTGGCTGCCACCGACGGGCGAGACGCTCTGCGGGGCCATGTTCAGCTGCGGGTTGTCGGTGCCGTAGGCGGAGTTCGTCGCGCCGACCAGGTTGGACAGGACGTTGTCGGTCGACTGGGTGCCGGTGCCGGTGTTGGTCGAGCCCAGCGCGGGATGGCTGTGCGCCGGGATCTGGCTGACCGTGAGGGTGACCTCCTCGACGCCCCCCGTCTCGGCCAGGATGACGCCGTTGCCCTGGTGGATCGGGACCCGGCCACGCAGGTCCGGCAGGGCGAACGTCGACTGGCCGTCACCGCCGTACGTCGTGCCGATCAGGTTGAACAGCGTCTCGTACTCGGAGATCGGCAGCAGCTGGCCTTCGCAGAACATCCAGCCCGCAGGCGCGAAGTTGCCCGCGAACATCCGGACTTCGCCTACATAGGGTTGTGCCATCGGGAGCCGCCTAGGTCGGGGATGGGAAGATGCCCTGCAACGCGATGCAGAAGCTGAGGACGAGGAACGGCTGCATGTTCTGGTGGGCCTGACTGCCGCCGGTGTTCTGGATGGTGGCCGGGTCCATGGCCACGAGGTTGGTGGCCGGCCCCCAGGCGTTCTCACCCGTCGATGCGGCCAGCACCGACGAGGAGTCCGGCGTGCCGGTGGTCGCCGGCGACGACTTCGCGTTCCACACGTGCGCGTGCTCGGGCAGCTCGGCGATCGAGAGGGTGTGCGCCGGCTCACCGCCTCGCTCACCGAGGCTGTGGCCGCCGCCGACGTGGATCGGCACCCTGGCCCGCAGGTCGGGCAGGGCGAAGTTGACCCGCCCATCGCCGCCGTAGGTGGTGCCCAGGAGGGAGAAGAGCGCCTGGTTCTGGTTGATGGGGAGGAGCTGTCCGTTGCAGAGTGCCCAGCCCTTCGGGGCGAACACGAAGCTCATCAGCCGGATCTCCGACAGGAAGGGTTCAGCCACCGTCGACGCTCCTTCTCGGGTCCGGCCTCATGGCGCAGTGTTGCAGTTGCTGAACCCGCTAAGGGCGGAGATGAGCAAGGTGCCGTTGCCTGCGGGGTTCTGGCCGCTGACGAAGGACTCCACGCCGGGTGTGCCCGTCGCTGCCATGCCTTCGACCCCGAAGTCGTTGGTCGTGGTGACCGTGCCCTGCTTGCGCAGCCCGATCCCCTGGGAGCCGCCGCTGCCGGCGCTGGTGTTGCCCGAGATGTCGAGACAGACGGCGTCGTCAGTGCTGATCGTGTTGGCGGCGTCCACCCTGATACCCGGACGGATCCCACCGAGCGGTGCGGCCACGTTGTTGTCCTTGATCGTGGCGTTCACCTTGCCGGTGGCGTCGCGGGCCGTGACCAGGATCCCGTTGCCGTCGGTCTGGCTGATCGTGTTGCCCGTTGCGGTGATGGTCAGCGTCGGGGTGTCCGTGGCCGCGAAGGTCTGGCTGGTGCCGGCGCCGATCCCCTGAGCTCCGACGGTGTTGTTGGCGACCACCGTGTTGTTGTTCACCACGGCACTGAGGTTGGCGAACCCGAACGATCCCACCGAGATGGCCGTTCCGATGGTGTTGTGGACCGAGTTGCCCGAGACGTTGACGTTGCCCTGACCCTTGCCGTTGACGGTCGCGCCGATGCCGAAGGCTCCGAACTTCGGGTTGCCGGTCAGGTCGTTGTTGGTGATCGAGATGACGTTGGTGCCGCTGCCCACGGTCCCGAACGTGCCGGCGGGCCCGGCCGCGTTCCCGTTGCCGCCCGAGGCAAGGATCCCGTTGGCGCTCGGGAAGTTGGAGATCGTGTTGTTGTCGATCAGCCCCTGGGTGACGTTGGCGACCGTGCCGGCCGAGCCGAAGGCCACGAGGCGGACTCCGGTTCCCTTGCTGGTCGCCGTCGACGTCGAGCTCGTGATCGTGTTGTTCGAGATCGTGGCGTTCGAGATCGTCCCGTTGAAGTTGAAGATGTCGATGCCGTGGTAGTAGGCGTTGGTCAGCGTGTTGCCGGTGATCGTGACCGTGCCGGAGAGGTTGTTCTCGGTGCCGGCGGCCGTGGTGTTGAAGCCGATGTTCGACGTCTCGGCCCCCAGCCCGGTGCCGGAGTTGTCGATCCGGCTGTTGGTGAGCGAGAAGTTCGTCGTCGTCGTCCCGGTGATCCCGTCGCCGACCGAGTTCTGGATGAACATCCGGTCGATGGAGACGTCCCTGGTGTTGGTCAGGGACACCGCGTTGGTGGTGTTGAGGATCGCACCACCGGTGCAGGTCGCCGCCGAGCTGCAGGCACCTGCGTTGCCGCTGACCGTGAGGCCGGCCGTCGACCCGGTGTTGTTCAGGACCACGCCGTTGGTCGCGCCGTTGGCGGAGATGCGGGTGAAGTGCAGCCCGTCCGCACCGATCGCGGTGTTGGCCACGTTGAGGGCGGTCCCGGTCGTGGTGGTGAGGGAGTTGTGGACACCGTTCGGCTCGTTGACGACCACGGTCCCGCCTCCGGTGGCGGCGAAGGCTGCGTTGGACCCGGTCGAGAGGATGACCCCACCGTCGAACCGCATCGTGGCGACCGGGTTGTTGGTCAGGGAGATCCCGCTGCCGTCGCCGTCGTCGCCGTCGGTGATGAGCCCGTTGAAGTCCTTGAGGCCGTTGTTCTGGTTGGCGATGCTGACCACCGTGCCGACGTCGTCGGTGATCGTGCCGTCGTAGGTGAAGTCGACGGTGTCGCCGGCGTTGTCACCGCTCAGGTCCACGTCCTGGCCGCCGGCGTTCTGCAGCGACCCGCCGGAGCCGATGAACGTGCCGGCGATGTTGTCCAGACGGATGCCGTCGCCGGTGGCGTTGGTGGACGTGATGCTGCCGAACCTCATGTCGACGGTG
The DNA here is from genome assembly GCF_036274455.1 of Nocardioides sp. GTDB lineage: Bacteria > Actinomycetota > Actinomycetes > Propionibacteriales > Nocardioidaceae > Nocardioides. The sequence goes on from NZ_DASUFR010000060.1 coordinate 3,062, forward strand.
CCGGTCGAGATGTCGACCGCACCACCGCTCGGGTTGGTGATCGCACCGCTGGTGACCGTGTTCATCGTGGCCGTGCCGACCCCGGTGCCGGTCAGCGACGTGCTGCCCGCCGGTGTCGCGCCCAGGTCGATGCCCTGGACGGTGTTGCCCGAGGCGAGGGTGAGCGCGTTGCCGGCGGCGTTGCTGATGGTCGGGTTCGAGGCGCCGGCCGCGGTCACGATCGTGGCGCTGCCGACCGCGAGGCCGGCCCGCTTCGAGCGCAGCAGCTGGTTGTTCTCCAACGGGAGGCCGCCGGCGTACGACGCCGCGTCCATGATCATGATCGTGTCGCCCGCGCCGTCGGCGTCGCCCGCGCCACCTGCTCCGTTGACGCCCCCGAGCGTCTTGAACGGGTCGCTGCCGGTGCCGGTGCCCGGGCCGGCGACCGAGCTGTCGACGTACCAGACGCAGCCGGTCAGTGCGATGGTCACCGTGCCGGTCGACGTGCCGTTCGTGCCCTGGTCGTCGAGCGTGTAGGTGAACGAGTCGGAGGTGTCGGCGCAGCTCGGGGTGCCCGCCTTCGGGAAGTAGGTGAAGTTGCCGTCGGCCTCGAGGGTGACCTTGCCGCCGTCGGCGGTCGTGATCGCCTGCGGCCCGGTCGGTCCGACCACGAGCGGGCCGGGGCCGTCCGGGTCGGAGTCGTCGGTCCCGCGGGTCAGCACCGAGCAGTTCTCGGCCACCGTGCAGTCGGCCGCCTTGCGCGGCTCGCCCTGCGTCGTGCCGACCGCCAGGGGCGTGTTGCCGACGGCGGCGTCCGTGCCGTTGAAGGTGTCGGCGACCGCCACCGGCGCGTCGTTCGTCGCCGTGACGGACACGCTGGCGTGCGCGAGCACCGAGTCGAGCGCACCCGGATCGGTGACCCTGACGGTCACGTCGCGGCCGGCCGTGTTCGGGGTGTTGGAGGTGTTGTTGTAGGACAGGGTGCGGATGACCTGCTGGTAGTTCCCCGTCGTGTCCGTGCCGGACAGGGCCAGGACGCCGGTGCCGGGGGTGTAGACGGCGGTGATCGTCGTCCCGGCCGTGTTGACCGTCAACGACTCGGCCGCCGCGTCGGGGTGGTTGGTCAGCGTGATCGTGGCGCCGGAGAGGTTGGCGTTGTCGACGTCGGTGACGGTGGCGTTCGAAGCCAGCGCGGCCGGCCCGGAGCCCGGGTTGGCCGGCGCCGAGTCCTCGGTGAACGCCGCGCTCGAGTCGATCCCGGCAGCTGCGCCGTTCAGGTCGACGACCGGCGGGTCGTTCACGGGGGTGCCGGTCATCGGCTTGGAGCCGGTCGCCGGGGCGCCGGCCCCATCGGTGACACTGGTCGCGATCGTGAAGCTCGCGTCGAAGTCCGCCGCCGGAGTGAACACCACGCCGGCCAGCAGGGTGTTGACGCTGGTGATCGGACCGGACGCCGTCCACGTGCCGGTGCCGGGGTTGTAGGTGGAGGTCACGGTTCCGGAGGTGGCGGTGCTGAGGCTGCCCGCGGCCGGGTTGCTCAGGGTGAGGGTCGCCGTGGCGTCGGTGCTGTCGACGTCACTGATCACGATGTCGACCAGGTCGAGCGGGGTGTCCTCGGTGTAGGTCTCCGCGGCCGACAGGTTGGTCGCCGTCGGGGCGTCGTTGACCGGCGTGACGGAGATCGCGACGGTGTCGGTGTCCGAGGCCGTCGCGGCGTCGGTGCTGGTGATCGTCAGCTGGGCCGGCCCGTTGTAGTCGGCCGCCGGGGTGTACGTCGCGCCGTCGAGCGCCGCGTTGAGGTCGGCCAGGGTGCCACTGAGGGTGACATCGGCGGTGCCGTTGCCGGCGACCGTCAGCCCGGCCGTGCCGGAGAGCGTGAAGACGCCGTGGGTCACCTGCACCTCGACGTCGAGCGATGCGTTGTCGGGGTCGGCGACGGTGACCGCGGACGCTCCGCTGAAGGCCAGCGGCGTGTCCTCGGCGGTCGACTGCGGACCCGGGACGGTGTTGACGGGCGGCACGTTGAGACGGACGACCTGGACGGTCGCGGTGGCAGCGGAGGAGTCCGCGTCGCCGTCGTTGACCGTGACGGTGATGGTCCGGTCGGCGGGGTCGGGCGGGTTCGTGGTGTTGTCGTAGCGGGTCGAGGCGATGGCCGCGGTGTAGTCGGCCTTGCTCGCGGTGCCGCTGAGCACGAGGACGCCCGTGGCCGGCGCGTAGGTGCCGGTGATGCCGCTGCCGGCCGGGCTGGTGAAGGAGAGGCTCTCCGCGCCGCCGTCGGGGCGGTTGGTCAGCGTGATGGTCGCGCCCTCGAGCTCGGCGTCGTCGATGTCGGTGACCGAGGTGTTGGGTGCGACCAGCACGCCGGTGCCGGTGTGCGGGTCGGTCTCCTGGAACGTCGCCGACGAGCCGGTGCCGCCCGCGGTCGTGTCGAGGTCGACCACGGGGGCGTCGTTCACGCAGGTGACGGTGACGCTGACCGTCGCGGTGTCCCCGCCGTTGACCGTGTAGTCGAAGCTGTCGGAGCCGCAGAAGTCCGCGTCCGGCGTGTAGGTCACGTCGGCAGCGGTGAAGCCGGTGGTGCCGTGGGCCGCCGCACCGACGCCGGTGACGGTGATCGGGTCGCTCTCCACGTCGGTGTCGTTGGCCAGGACGTCGACCGTCGTCGCCGGGGCGTCCTCGGAGACCGTGGCGGTGTCGTCGTTGGCCAACGGCGGGTCGTTGACGCAGGTGACGGAGACGTCCACGTGGCCGGTGTCCGTGCCGCCGTTGCCGTCGCTGACCGTGTAGTCGAAGCCCGCCGGGGCCGGGTTGCACAGGTCGGCGGCCGGCGTGAAGGTGACCGTCCCGGCCGCGAGCACGACGGTGCCGCCGGTGGGGTTGGACACCGCGGTGACCGTCAGGGGGTCGCCGTCCGCATCGGTGTCGTTGGCCGCGAGGTCGGCACCGCTGACGACCAGGGCGGTGTCCTCGGCGGTGGTGCGGATGTCGTCCACCGCCACCGGCGGGTCGTTGACGCAGGTGACCGTCACGCTCACCGTGGCGGTGTCGCCACCGGTGACGGTGTAGATGAAGGTGTCGAACGGCGGCGGGTTGTTGCAGTAGTCCGCGTCCGGGGTGTAGCTCACGTTGGCAGCGGTGAACGTCGTGGTGCCGTTGACCGGCTGGGTCACGGCGGTCACGCTGAACGGGTCGCCCTCGACGTCGGTGTCGTTGGCGAGTACGTCGAGCACGGTGGCGCCGGAGTCCTCGGCCACGATCCGGGCGTCGTCGTTGGCCACGGCGGGGTCGTCGACACAGGTGACCGTGACCTTCACCGAGGCCGTCGAGCCGCCGTTGAGCGTGTAGGTGAAGTCGTCGGTCGGGGGCGCCGGGGTGTTGCAGTAGTTGGCCGCCGGGGCATAGGTGACGCCGGTGCCGCCGGCCTGGATGACGACCGCCCCGTGCGCCGGCTGGGCCACGGACTGGACTGTCATCGGGCCGCCGTCGGCGTCGGTGTCGTTGGCCAGCACGTCGATCGGGGTGGCCGGGGCGTCCTCGGTGACCGTCTTGGTGTCCGCGACCGCGACGGGCGGGTCGTCGGCGTCGGTCACGGTGACCGTCAGGGCCTTCTCGACACTGAGGCCTCCGGAGTCGGTGGCCCGGACGCGCACCGACTGGGTCGGGGTGGTCTCGTGGTCCAGCGCGACCGCCGTGCGCAGCGTGCTGCCGACGACCGTGAACGAGCCGTTGTCGTCCGAGCCGGTCCCCGGGACGAGGGTGAAGGTGTGCGAGTCTCCGGGGTCGGGATCGGTCGCGGTGAGCGTGCCGACGATGCTCCCGCCCGGTGAGTTCTCCGCGACGGCGGCCGGGCTGAGGGCGAGGTCGGTGGGTGGGTCGTCCTGCTGGACGTGCTCGCACCTCGGGCGCGCGACGTCGTGCGGGTCGGCCAGGGCCGTGTCGTCGCCGCGACCGCAGCGCAGCTTGTCCCTGGCGGTCGCGTTGTCGAGCCCGTTGAGGGTGTCGTCCCCGCGTCCACCGCCGAGCACGTCGTTGCCCGGCCCGCCGATCAGGAGGTCGTCGCCACCGCCGCCCTGGAGGACGTCGTCACCACCGCGACCCAGGATCTTGTCATCGCCGCCGAGCCCGCAGATGAAGTCGGCGTGCTTGGTCCCGCGCAGCACGTCCGGGCCCGGCGTGCCGACGATGGTGCACTCGCCGCTGGCTTTCTCGTGGTCGCCCTTCACGGGGTCGTCCGCCTGCGCCGGTGCCACGGGGGTGGCCAGCCAAGCTCCCAACGCCAGGGCCAGGACGGCCCCCATCCTGCTGTGCACCGGTGCTCCTCAACTCGTGACCCCGGCCCCCCAGCGTCGGCGTGACCGTATCGCCTCCGAACGGGGGTTGAGTATGCCCCGACGTGGCCATTTCCGAGGACGAAACGCAGAAGTCGGTTCAGCGCTGGTCACGTGAGCGGGAGGTAGGCCGTCAGGTCGGTGCGCTCCCCCGACGCGGAGACCCGCGCCGTCTCGATCGCGTCGCTCCACGACAGCTCGCCCGTCGCGAGCGCGATCCAGGTCTCGGGGTCGGTCTCGACCACGGCCGGCGGGGTGCCACGGGTGTGGCGGACGCCCGGGATGACCTGCACGGCGGCGTACGGCGGGACGCGGACCTCGACCGAGTGACCGGGCGCCCGGCTCTCGAGCACCGCGAGGAAGTGCTTGGTGAGCAGTCGGAGGTCCGCAGCCTCCGGCCGCTCGGCGATCCGCGCCAGGGCCGAGGCCACCTCGGCGGCGTCGGCGGTCCGCAGACGAGCCGGCATCAGTCCAGCGCCGACTCTTCGGGGGCCGACTCTTCAGGGGCCGACTCTTCAGGGGCCGACTGGTCCGGGAAGGGCTGCACGATCTGGAAGACGTGGTAGGTCGCGCGCTCCTCATCGTGACGGTCGAGGTTGCGCGCGCGCCACTTGTCGACGAGCTCGACGAGCGCGTCGGTCAGCTCGCGGGCCTCCTCCTTGGTCAGGCGGACCGCCTGCTCGGTCACTGCCCGATGGATGCCCGGGGTGCGGTCCTCGCCGTAGGCCGCCTCGACCAGCCGGTGCGCCCAGGCCTCCTTGGTCTGGCGGAACACCTTCGAGGCGGCCTTGCCGCCCGGCGTCTTCTCGATCTCGCCGATGTTCACGTCGAAGCCGGCACCCTCGGTCGCCCTCCACACCCGGTCGCGCCGGTCCCGCGCCGCACCCGGGTCCTCCTCCACCAGCCCGAACTTGGCCAGCGAGCGGAGGTGGAAGCTGGCCTGGTTGGCCGGGATGCCGAGCAGCTGGGCGACGTCGGCGGCCCGGAGCGAGCCCTGGGCGTCGAGCTCGGTGAGGATCCGGCTGCGCACCGGGTGTGCGACCGCGCGCAGGACGCGTGGGTCGCGCAACGGGGGGTGGGCCATGCGCCCAGTGTAGCAACTTTCGCACCAACACTTGCGCAATATTAGTTGCGCACGTAATGTTGCGCATATGACCGGCTTCCGCGACCTCCGTCACAACCACGACTTCACCGTCCTCTGGGTCGGCCAAACCGTCAGCGAGCTCGGCACCCGGGTGAGCATGTTCGTCTTCCCGCTGGTGACCTACGCGGTCACCGGCTCGGCCCTCCTCGCCGGCATCGCAGGTGGCCTGGAGCTCCTCGGGACGGCGATCGCGCTCCTCCCCGGCGGACTGCTCGCCGACCGCGTGCACCGGCGCCGGGTGATGCGGGGCGCGGCCGGCCTCGGCGTCCTGCTCTACGCCTCGCTCGTGGTCGCGGGCGTGCTCGGCGCGCTGACCGTCCCGCACCTGTTCGTCGTGGGTGTGCTCACCGGCATGTGCGCCGGGGTGTTCGCGCCGGCGGAGATGTCGGCCGTGCGGGCCGTCGTCCCCCGCGAGCAGCTCCCGACCGCGCTGAGCCAGCAGCAGGCGCGCCAGCACGTCGCCGGCCTGGTCGGTGGGCCGCTGGGCGGAGCGCTCTACTCGGTCACCCGGTGGTTCCCCTTCCTCTTCGACGCGCTGACCTTCGCGGTGTCGTGGGTGATGCTCGGCCGGATCCGCACCGACCTCGCCCCCGCCGCCCGTCCGGACGACGCGGACGACGCGGACGCGGTACGCCGTCGGGCGCGCGACGACGTCGCTGAGGGCTTCCGCTTCCAGTGGAGCCGGCCGTTCTTCCGCACGATGATGGCCTGGGGCATGTGCTCCAACCTGGTGATCAACGCGCTGTTCACCGCGGCGACCGTCCGGCTGATCCAGGCCGGCTTCGCACCCTGGTCGATCGGGCTCGTGGAGACCGCGGCCGGCGTCTGCGGCGTCCTCGGCGCGCTCGCGGCCCCGCGGATCATCCAGCGGACCCCGACCGGCGTCCTGACCGTCGTGGTGGCGTGGAGCTTCGTGCCGCTGCTCGTGCCCCTGGTCTTCTGGAACAACCCGGCCGTGGTCATGCTGTCGCTCTCGACCGGCGTCTTCCTCAATCCGGCCGGCAACGCCGGCATCGGCTCCTACAAGATGTCGATCACTCCGCCGGAGATCGTCGGCCGGGTGCAGGCGACCGGTCAGTTCCTCAGCTGGTCCACGATGCCGCTGGCGCCCGTCCTCGGGGGAGCGCTCCTAGCAGTCCTGGGCGGCCCGGCCGCGATGGCCGCGCTGGTCGTGCTCTGTGCGCTGGTGGCCCTCATCCCGACCCTGAGCCGGACGGTCCGCTCGGTCCCCCGCCCGTCGGAGTGGGCGCAGGCCACCACCGACGAAGCGCCTGCCGTCGAGCTCGCGGTGGCGTGACCGGACGCCCTTCAGCCAGCTTCAGGCAGGGAGCGCGCGAAGCGCGCGGCCATCCGGGCCGCGGCTTCGGCGAGCTCGGGCGGGGACTCCACGGAGAAGTCGGCATCGATGGTGGCCAGCACGAAGACCGGCCACTCGAGCGAGTCGACGTTCATCTCCAGCACGGCGCGGGTGCTGGTGCCGGTGACCGTCGCCCACCGGCCCACGACGGCGGCCACGTCGTCGATGCCCGTCTCGAAGACCACGCGTACGGCGTAGCGGTGCGGCATCCGTCGGATGCCCGCCTGGACGAACGACAGGGCGTCCTCGGCGGGCAGTGTGCGGGGCCGGAACGTCTGGCCGGTGGTGCGCGGCTCGCTGATGCGGTCGACGCGGAAGGATCTCCAGTCCTGCCGGTCGCGGTCGTAGGCGACGAGGTACCACCGCCGGCCCATCGACACCATCCGGTGCGGCTCGACCCAGCGCTCGGTCGGCTCGGCGGTGACGCCGTCCCTCACGGCCGCGGTGTAGGTGAAGTGGACCGGCTCGCGGTCCCGGCAGGCCTGCGCGAGCGTGGACAGCAGCGCCGGGTCGAGCGCGGGTCCGCTCGACCAGGGCAGCCGCTCGGTCTGGGAGCGCAGCGCATCCATCTGGCGGCGCAGCCGGGTCGGCATCAGCGCGATCACCTTCGACAGCGCCTGCACCGAGGTCTCCTCCATGCCGGGCGTCCCACCGGCCGCCGAGGACTGCAGGCTCACCGCCACCGCGACCGCCTCCTCGTCGTCGAGCAGCAGAGGTGGCAGCTGGCCGCCCGCACGCAGCTGGTAGCCGCCCGCGACGCCTCGGACCGCGTCGACGACGTACCCGAGCTCGCGCAGCCGGTCGACGTCGCGGCGCAGCGTGCGCGGGCTGACCTCGAGCCGGCGCGCCAGCTCGCCACCGGGCCAGTAGCGGTGGGTCTGGAGCAGGGAGAGCAGCCGGAGCATCCGGGCGCTGGTGTTCATCCTCGCAGGCTAGGCCCGATTGCGGACAGGACCAGGCCTCAATCGCGAGTCGCTCAGCCTCACGCCGAGGCGGGGTCGCCCAGCACCGAGCAGAGGTACTCGACGGCACGGGCGGCGTACAACCCGTCCTCGATCCGCTCGTCGTAGCTGAACTTGAGGGTGGTCACCCTGGCGACGACCGGCCGGCCGTCCCGGGCCACGACGCCGTCGTGGACCAGCCCCACGGTGCAGAAGATCGGGATGGTGCCGTACTCGTACAGGTGGTGGTACGCCGCGTCGATCCCGACGCTCCCGAGGTTCGTGACGAACGCGCTGGCGAAGAAGGGGTCGCCCTCGATGAACGCGCGGGGCAGCAGGTTCAGGCTGTTGCCGAGCCCGGCCAGCGTCACCACGCCGCGCCGCAGCAGCGGCGGCAGCCGCAGGAAGACGGCCAGCTCCACGTCGGCGAGCCCCTCGCTGCCGGCTCGCGCGGCGATCACCTCCGACTCGATCTCGCGAACGAAGTCGAGGAACGGCTGACCGGCGGTGCACCGGTGCTTGACCTCCACGAGGGTGCCGTCCTCGGACATCTCGGTCTTGACCGTCATCGAGAGCCACACGCCGTCGCGCTCGTAGAGGCGCCCACCCGCGAGGAACCGGTTGAGGTGGGGATAGCGGTCGAACATCCGGCTGAGCCCCCACAGCACGACGTCGAACAGCGTCGGGTGCAGCTCCGGGTGCGCGGCCCGGACGTCGGCAAGGAACCGCTCGGCCGCAGCGACCTCGACCTCCCGCTCGAAGAAGACGATCGAGCCGTTGCGGCTCGGCATCAGGGCCGGCATGAACCGCCGGTAGCCCGGTACGTCGCCGGCCACCCGGCCGTCCGGACGGCGCCCGGTCCACACAGCCGGCAGCCCGGGACGGGGCAGCAGTCGCGTCATGCCCCGAGCATCCGGCCGCCCGCCCGCCCGGGGACAGGGCCCAAGGTCACACCGCGGTCTGCCGGTCGACCCGTTCGGCCTCGAACTGCCGGATCCGCGCGTCAAGGAGCTCCGGGAACTCCAGCGGCAGGTAGTGCGTGGCGCCGTCGATGACCGTCAGCTCCGCGCCGGGGATGGCGTCCGCCATGGCCCGCAGCGTGTGCTGGGGCAGGAAGAGGTCGCGGGTACCGCCCACCACGAGGGTGGGCACGGTGAGCTCCCCGAGCCGCGACCACGCGTCGTGCACCGCCATGGCCCGGATGGTGCGCATGTAGAGCCGCCAGTCGAGCCGCGCGAACTCGCCGGCCATCACGTGGAAGGTCTCCAGGTCACAGGACGGGGCGACGACCCCCAGCCTCCGGAGCAGTCCGGGCGCGTGCCGCGAAGCGGCGAGGAGACGGACGGCCGCTCCGAACGGGGTGGCCCCGACCTCCACGACCCTGGTGAGAGGAGGGACGAACTGTCGGCTCAGCGGTGTGTGCAGCACGCCGGCCAGCGGGTCACCAGGTGCTCCGGCGACCAGCACCAGGCCGGCGACCCGGTCCGGCTCCGCCAGCGCCGCCTCGACGGCCACCTGGACCCCCATGCTCCAGGCGATGACGAGGGCCGGCTCGTCGCCTGCCCAGCGGAGCAGCGCGAGCAGGTCGCCCGAGTGGTCGTCGATGGTGACGGCGTGCGGCACCGGCGGCGGACCGGAGCTGTAGAGGCCGCGGTAGTCGTAGGACACCACGCGGTGTCCGGGTCCGAACCGGTCGAGGACCGGAGCCCAGGCCCGCAGCGAGCCGCCGAGCCCGTTGGCGAGCACCACGAGCCGACCCGAGCCCACCTCCTGCACGCACAGGTCCGTCCCGTCCGGACCGGCCAGCCGTTCTTGCCGCACCTCTTGCCGCACCGTGTCGTCCACGACCCGAGCATGTGGGCCACGACCGGCGGCGCTGCAGAGGCGAAGGTCCCCGCGCCGTACGCCGCACGCCCTAGGCTGCGGCCGTGACTCAGGGGTTGCACGAGCCGCTCGAGGCCCCGGCGGTCAAGGCGACCGTCGAGGCGCTGTACGAGCGGATCGAGGCGCGGTTCCCGAAGCGGGGGCTGCTCGGCGCCTGCGGCGACCTCGTCAAGCTGGTCGACGAGGTCCAGGACGTGGCCGGTGCCGGCCAGCGCCGGATCCGCGTCGCTCGCTACGTCTCCCGGGTGTTGATGGTCGTGGTGATCGCGGTGACCGTGGTGGCGCTGGTGTTCGCCGCCCGCGACGCGATCACCGGCGAGGAGGACCTCAGCTCGGTCGACCTGCTGGACGTCGCCGGCACCGCGATCAGCGACGTGGTCTACGCAGCGATCGCGATCTTCTTCCTCTGGTCCTTCCCGGAGCGGCTGGAGCGAAGCCGGCTGCTCGGCCTGCTGCACCAGCTCCGCTCCTCCGCGCACGTCATCGACATGCACCAGCTGGCCAAGGACCCCGAGCAGCTCAAGCCGAGCTTCCGGCCGAGCGCGAAGTCCACCCCGCTGGGCATGACCCGTGAGGAGGTCGAGAGGTACCTCGACTACTGCTCGGAGATGCTCAGCCTGGTCGGCAAGACCGCCGCGCTGTGCGCCGAGGAGTCGCGCGACGCCGTCATCCTCGACGCGGTCTCGACCCTCGAGAACCTCACCATCGGCCTCTCGCGCAAGATCTGGCAGAAGATCTCGAACCTGCCGCCCGGGGACGCACCGCGCAGACCGAATGTGGTCGCGGAGCCTGCCAGCCCCGGTGTCTAGTGGCTGCATGATCATGAGGACCTGGCGCGGCATGGTCCGCCGCGCGGACGCCGACCGCTACGCGGACTACATCCGGGAGACGGGCTTCCACGAGTACGGCGAGACGCCCGGCAACCGCGGCGCCTGGCTGCTCCGGCGCGACGAGGGCGAGGAGACCGAGTTCGTGACCCTCTCGCTCTGGGACTCGCGGCAGGCCATCGTCGCGTTCGCCGGTGAGGACATCGAGGCCGCTGTGCTCTACCCCGAGGACGCGGCGTACCTGCTCGGCGAGTCCACGATCACCCACCACGACGTGGTCGACGTGGTGCGGCCGCCGGCCTGAGGGTCAGCCGATCCGGTCCAGCACCTCGACGATGCGCCGCCACGCCTCGGTCGTCGCGTCGATGACCTCGTAGTGGCCGCCGGGCACCTCGACCAGCTCGGCAGTGGCGCCGGCGGCGACGGCCGCGGCGACGTACTCCTCGGACTGGCTGAACGGGACGGTGTCGTCGTCGCGCGCGTGCACGCACCACACCGGCACGTCGAGCGGCACCTGCCGGCGCGGGTCGACGTCCGCGTCGGCGGGCCCCGCGGGGTGGCCGAGGAAGGCCCGGACCGCTCCCCCGCCCAGCCCTTCGCGTTCGGCGGCCACCAGGTCGAGGACCCCCGCCTGCGCGACCACGTGGGTGACCGACCCGACCGCGTGCCCGGCCCACGCCGCGAGGTGGCCGCCCGCGGAATGGCCCAGCGCGACGACCGTCGACAGGTCGAGGCCGGTGGCGTCGAGGGTGGCGACCGCGGCCCGGACGTCGTCCGTCGTCGCGGGCACGCCACCGCCTCCCCCTGATCCGGCCGGGCCGACCCGGCGGTACTCGATGTTGAGGGCCGCCCAGCCGCGGCCGGCCAGGTCGGCGGCGAGCGGCCTCCCGAGCGAGAGGTCGTACGCCGCCTTCCAGAAGCCGCCGTGGATCACCACGACGACCCCCCGCACCCGGCCCTCGGGCACGGTCAGCTCGACGAGCTGGCTCGGGTCGTCGCCGTACCGGATCGTCTGGGGCTGCACCGGCCCATCAGACCAGACCGGCTCCCGGTCGGCCCGTCAGTCGGCCTGGATGATCGTCCAGGACTTGGCGCCCGGGAAGATCAGGTTCCCGGCGGGCTGCGACGTCCCGGAGCAGGTGATGCCGACCCGCCCGGTGTGCGCGCCGCCACCGAGCTCCAGGGTGGCGGTCAGCTGCACCGAGCGGTCGTTGGCGGGCGGCGGCACGTTGGCCGCGGTGCCGGGGATCGGGACGTTGTCGATGTAGAGGCCGATGGTCGGGCGGTCGGTGTTGCCGCTGTCGCAGTCGCCTCCGATGGTCGGGATGAACACCGTCACGGAGGTCCGGCCCTTGGTCGGCAGCGTGAAGTCGTAGGGCGCGACGCTGACCAGGTCGGGCACGGCGGGCGGCGTGCCGAGCTGGAGGTTGGTGCTCTGGACATAGGTCGGCTTCTTGAGGTCCTTGGGCTTGAGCGAGCCGTTCTTGACCTTGTTCGACGTCACGGCGTTCTTGTGCAGCTTGGCCGCGGTGACCGACCCGTCCGGGATCGCGGCCGCGGCGTACGCGGTGCCGGTGCCCAGCGCGACGACCAGGGCGAGGTAGGCGACGATGTTGCGGCGCAGATGGTGCAGAAGCTGTCTCATGGGGGTCCACCTCTGTTCACGGCGCCGGTTCGAGGTTCCGGCACTCATCGGGTTGACGCATGCATTCCCGCTCAGGTTCGGTCTACTCCCCGAACCGCCCCTGGCGTCCTCGTTTGGTCTCGCCGCGCCGCCTCTTCTCGGCCAGGCGTCGCTCCTGCGAGCCGCGGGTGGGCCGGGTCGGCCGGCGCTTGCGCGGTGGCGGCGCCGCGGCCCGGCGCAGCACCTCGGCCATCCGCTCGCGGGCCGCGCGGCGGTTGTCGAGCTGGGCTCGGTGCTCGCTCGCGGTCACGGTCAGCACGCCGTCCACGAGCCCTGCCGCGAGCCGGTCCCGGACGCGCGCCCGGAGCCGGTCGGGTACGGCGTCCGCGCGGGTCAGGTCGAGCGACAGCTCGACGCGGGAGTCGGTGGTGTTGACGCCCTGGCCCCCCGGTCCCGACGACCGGGAGAACCGCTCGGACAGCGCCGCGCCCGGGACCGTCCAGCCGTCCGAGACCACGAGGTCGTCTGCCACGACTGCACCCTAGGCGCGCCCGGCTCGCGGTGGTGGGGTGTGGCCAGCCCACCCCGGACGGTGCGGCTACCAGACACCGGAGGCGGGTCTGCACGACCGACATCGAGCGCGCCGGTCCATAGCGTTCATGGCACGTCGAAGGTCGACGAACAGGACCAGGAGCAAGACATGAACATGAGCTATGACCTCGCCAAGGCCGAGATCGCCTCCCGCCTGCACCACGCAGAGCGCCGCCACTCAGCCAGGCGTGCCCGGGTCGGCCAGCGCGCAGTCCTCGGGCAGCGGTGGCGACGCCGATCCACCTGAAGGTGCTCGGCAAGGGCGGCCTGGTGGTGAGCGAGAAGCGCGGCCGGAGCATCTGGTACTCGATCGTGCGCGTCCGGGCTGAGCGTCGCTGCGGGCTGCGCTCGTGACCCGGTGAGTCGGGTCGGCGTACGGTGACGGCCGGGAGGAGGCGGCGATGGCCGATCCGGTGGGCGACATCCTCGGCGACTATCGAGGTTTCGTCGCGCAGCAGCGTGACCGCCTGCTCGGCCGGGGCGTCGACATCGGGCCGTACTCGCTCAGCCACCTCGCCTTCCGCGTGCCGGAGTGGGACCAGTACGTGCACGTGCGGGAGCTGCTCGAGCGCCACGCGGTCGCCAACAGCGAGAACGTCTGGAACGGCCGGCCCATCTCCCTGATCGTCCCGGCCGAGCCGCTCGAGGTCCTCGACGGCAAGGTCGTCCCGCTGATCGAGCTCATCCCGCCGGTGCACCAGCGCGTCTACAAGATGGGGTTGGAGCACCTCGGCGTCGTGGTGGGCGACACCTTCGACGCGTTCGTCGACGCACACAAGCCGGTCCTGACCGGACAGCAGTTCCAGGGCCCGAACAGCACGCCCGACCCGGTCTACATCCTGTTCGAGGACTTCACGCACGTGAAGTTCTACCGGCTGTCACTGAGGGCGTCGGTCGAGCTCGATGCGGGCCCGTTCCCCGACGGGTTCCGCCACGTCGACGGCTGGGTGCCACAGCGACTGGTGACCGCGACCGGTCCCAACCCGCTGCCGCGCTGAAGGAGACCCTGGCCCGATCACCATGTCCTGAGCCATCACAATCAGGCTCTCCTGACGCTTGCGTGGGTGCCCGCGCGCCTACCTGATCGCCTCTTGCCGATGCTGCCCGCGCCATGCAACGGCGCGGCGAAGCCCGCCGTTGTGCGCCGTATCACCGGATCGCGCGAGGCTCGCGGTCAAGGACGCCCGCAGGGCGCCGCGCAGCGGCCGAGCGAAGGGAGGTCCTTGACGGCGAGACGCGATCCGGTAGGCGCGCGGGCACCCACGCAAGCGTCAGGAGAGCCTGATTTGTGATGCCTCAGAACATGCTGATCCGGCCAGGGTCTCCTTCAGCGCGGCAGGGGATTCGGGCCGGTCGCGGTCACCAGCCGCTGTGGCACCC
>NZ_DASUFR010000061.1:0-31643 GCF_036274455.1 Nocardioides sp.
TCTGCTCGACGGTGTCGCCGCCGACCTTGTCGAGCTCGTAGTCGCCGGGGGTCGCGGAGAGGTAGATGGTCTGCCCGATGCGGTCGAGGAACTCCTCCCACCGCAACGGCCGGTTGTCCATGGCGCTGGGCAGCCGGAAGCCATGGTCGACGAGGTTGCGCTTGCGCGACATGTCGCCCTCGTACATCCCGCCGATCTGCGGGACGGCGACGTGCGACTCGTCGACCACGAGGACGAAGTCCTCCGGGAAGTAGTCGAGCAGGCAGTTGGGCGCCGAGCCGCGGGTGCGGCCGTCGATGTGCATCGAGTAGTTCTCGATGCCCGCGCAGGAGCCGACCTGGCGCATCATCTCGATGTCGTAGGTCGTCCGCATGCGGAGCCGCTGCGCCTCGAGCAGCTTGCCCTCGCGCTCGAACCTGGCCAGCTGGTCCTCCAGCTCGAGCTCGATGCCGCGGATCGCTCGCTCCATCCGCTCCGGCCCGGCGACGTAGTGGGTGGCCGGGAAGACGTAGAGCTCCTCGTCCTCGGTCATCACCTCACCGGTGACGGCGTGGAGGCTCATCAGCCGCTCGATCTCGTCGCCGAAGAACTCGACGCGGACCTGGTGCTCCTCATACATCGGGAAGATCTCGAGGGTGTCGCCGCGGACCCGGAAGTTGCCGCGCGAGAACGTCAGGTCGTTGCGGGTGTATTGCATCTCGACCAGGCGTCGCAGGATCCCGTCGCGGTCGTGCTCCTGGCCGACCTTGAGGCGGAGCATCCGGTCGACGTACTCCTGCGGGGTGCCCAGGCCGTAGATGCAGGACACCGTGGCGACCACGATCACGTCGCGCCGGGTCAGCAGCGAGTTGGTGGCCGAGTGGCGCAGCCGCTCGACCTCCTCGTTGATCGAGGAGTCCTTCTCGATGTAGGTGTCGGTCTGCGGGACGTAGGCCTCGGGCTGGTAGTAGTCGTAGTAGGAGACGAAGTACTCGACGGCGTTGTCGGGGAACAGCTGGCGCAGCTCGTTGGCGAACTGGGCCGCGAGCGTCTTGTTGGGCTGCATCACCAGGATCGGACGCTGGAGCTGCTCGGCGACCCACGCGATAGTCGCGGTCTTGCCGGTACCGGTCGCCCCGAGCAGCACGACGTCCTGCTCGCCGCCCTGGATCCGTTTGGTGATCTCGGCGATCGCAGCCGGCTGGTCACCGCTGGGCTCGAAGTCGGAGACGACCTTGAACGGCGCCACGCGGCGCTCGAGATCGGTGACGGGACGCATGTGTCGAGCCTACGGTGGCCCACCGACAGCCGGTTCTGACGACCTCGGCGGGGCCCGCCCACGATCGTGGCTAACCTTGCCCACGTGAGCGCCCGGACAGTGGAACAGGTGCTCCGGTGGGTCCGGCGGGCGTTGGCGGTGGTCTTCGGCGTACCCGTCGCGCTCGGCATCGGGATGAGCCTCGTCGACTCCTACCGGCGGCGCGGCAAGAAGCCGAAGCCGTTCCCGACCACGCCGCCCGCGACCGTCGAGGTCGGCGAGGGGGCGATCACGACCTACACCTTCGGCAAGGACCTCTACGCCGACATGCTGGCCGCGATCGAGGGCGCGCAGCGGCAGGTCCTCTTCGAGACCTACATCTGGAAGGGCGACGCCGTCGGAGAGCAGTTCAAGACCGCGCTCGCGGCCGCGGCGGACCGGGGGGTCGAGGTCTACTGCATCTACGACGGCTTCGCCAACCTCGTCGTGTCACCCCGGTTCAAGCGGTTCCCGCCCTCGATGAAGGTGCTCCGCTACCCGGTCTACCCCGCCGGCTGGCGCTTCTTCGACCTGCGACGCTACGGCCGCGACCACCGCAAGATCCTCGTGGTCGACGACAAGGAGGCCTACGTCGGCGGCTACAACATCGGCTCCGCCTACGAGACCGAGTGGCGCGACACCCACGTGCGGATCACCGGCCCGGGCGTGCAGGACCTGCGCCGGGCCTTCGCGGACTTCTGGAACCTGCACCGGCGGCGCCGGTTCGGGCCCAGCGAGCGGCCGCTGCTGGTCGAGACGGCCAGCGTCTGGGAGCCGCACATCCGGCTGCAGCGCAACGTGCCGAGGCTGTGGATGTTCCCGATCCGGGGGATGTACATCGAGGCGATCAACCGGGCGAGCACCAACATCTGGATCACCCAGGCCTACTTCATCCCCGACCAGGACTTCGTCGACGCCCTCATCGCCGCCGCGAGACGTGGGGTCGACGTCCGCCTCCTCGTGCCGCTGAAGTCCAACCACGTCGTCGCGGACTGGCTCTCCCGCGGCTACTTCTCCCAGCTGCTCGGGGCCGGGGTCCGGATCTTCCGGTTCAAGGACGCGATGGTGCACGCCAAGACCTCGACCGTGGACGGGTCGTGGTCGACCGTCGGGACGGCGAACATCGACCGGCTGAGCCTGACCGGGAACTACGAGATCAACGTCGAGGTCATCGACCACGGGCTGGCCAAGAACCTCGAGGAGATCTGGACGATCGACGAGTCGAACTCGATCGAGCTGACCCGCGGCGAGTGGGAGGCGCGCGACCTGCACCGCCGCTTCACCGAGATGGTGTTGCGCCCGCTTCGGCCCCTGCTCTGACCTGCTCCTCACGAAAGGCCCGAGGTGAAGAAGCTGATCAACAAGCCCGAGGACGTCGTGGCCGACGCGCTCACCGGCGTCGCGGCCGCCTGCCCCGAGCTCAGGGTCGACCACCAGCACCGGGTGATCTACCGCGCGGAGCCGAAGGCGACCGGAAAGGTCGCGCTCGTCTCCGGAGGCGGGTCGGGCCACGAGCCGATGCACGGCGGCTTCGTCGGGACCGGGATGCTG
This sequence comes from Nocardioides sp., assembly GCF_036274455.1. Taxonomy (GTDB): domain Bacteria; phylum Actinomycetota; class Actinomycetes; order Propionibacteriales; family Nocardioidaceae; genus Nocardioides. The sequence goes on from NZ_DASUFR010000061.1 coordinate 2,828, forward strand.
GATGCCGCCTGCTGCGGCGAGGTGTTCACCTCCCCGACGCCGGACCAGATGGTCGAGGCCACCACCGTCGTCGACCGCGGCGCCGGCGTGCTCCACGTCGTCAAGAACTACACCGGCGACGTGATGAACTTCGAGATGGCGGGCGAGCTGGCAGCCGACTCGGGGGTTCGCGTCGAAGCCGTGGTCACCGACGACGACGTCGCGGTCGAGGACTCGACCTGGACCGCCGGCCGCCGCGGCGTCGGCGTCACGGTGCTGCTGGAGAAGATCGTCGGCGCCGCCGCGGAAGAGGGACGCGACCTCGACGACGTCGTGGCCCTGGCCCGGCGCATCAACGCCCAGGGCCGGTCGATGGGGATGGCGCTCACGAGCTGCACGGTCCCATCCGCGGGGAAGCCGACCTTCGACCTGCCCGAGGACCAGATGGAGATGGGCGTCGGCATCCACGGTGAGCCGGGCCGACGGCGGGTGCCGCTCGCCGGCGCGGCCGAGATCGCCGAGCAGCTCGTCGACCCCATCCTCGCCGACCTCGACTTCCAGGGCGGACCGAGCATCGTGATGCTCAGCGGTCTCGGGGGCACCCCGCTGATCGAGCTCTACCTGCTGTACGGCGAGGTGAGCATGCTGCTGGAGATGGCGGGCGTGCAGGTCGCCCGGACCCTCGTCGGCAACTACATCACCTCCCTCGACATGGCCGGAGCGTCGGTGACCGTCCTCAAGGCCGACGACGAGCTCCTGCGCCTGTGGGATGCTCCCGTCAAGACAGCGGGACTGCGATGGGGACTCTGACCGTGACCGATGCCGTACCCGTCGACCGGCTGGTGGCGTGGCTCTCGTCGTTCCGCGATGCGGTGCACGAGCAGGGCGCCTACCTCACCGAGCTGGACTCGGCGATCGGCGATGCCGACCACGGCGTGAACCTCGTCCGCGGCATGGACGCGGTGATGGCGGCGGTCGATCCGCCGCCCAGCACTCCGGGCGAGCTGCTGAAGAAGGTGGGGATGACGCTCGTGACGTCGGTCGGGGGCGCGAGCGGGCCGCTCTACGGCACGTTCTTCCTGCGCGGCGCGGCGGCCGCGGGCGATGCCTCCGCCCTGGACGGCGCCGCCCTTCTCACCATGCTGCGTGCCGGGCTCGAGGGGATCGTCGCGCGCGGGAAGGCGGAACCGGGCGACAAGACGATGTACGACGCGCTGGCGCCGGCACTTGCCGCGTTCGAGCGGTCGCTGTCGGCCGGGGAACACCTGGCCGCAGCCGCGCGGGCGGCGGCGGGGGCGGCGGCCGACGGCCGCGACGCCACCGAGCCCATGCTGGCGCTCAAGGGGCGGGCCAGCTACCTCGGTGAGCGCAGCGTCGGCCACATCGACCCCGGCGCGGCCTCCTCCGCCCTGCTGTTCGAGGCCCTCGCCGACTCCCTCGACGCGCGCTGAGAAGGGCCTGGTGGCCGCACAGTGATCGGGATCGTCGTGGTCTCCCACAGTCCTGCCCTCGCAAGGGCAGCGGTGGAGCTGGCGCGGGAGATGGTGCACGGGGAGGGGCCGGCGGTGGAGGTCGCGGCTGGGGCCGCGGGAGGCTTCGGGACCGATGCCACCGAGGTGGCCGCCGCCCTGCGACGGGCGGCGTCACCGGACGGCGTCCTGGTCCTGATGGACCTCGGCTCCGCGGTGCTGAGCGCCGCGCTCTCCCTGGAGCTCTCCGCGCCGTCGTACCCGGTCCGGTTGAGCTCCGCGCCCCTCGTGGAGGGCCTGGTCGCGGCCGTGGCCCGGGCCGCGGGTGGCGCGGACCTCGAGGTGGTGGCCCGCGAGGCGGAGGCGGCGCTCGTGCCGAAGGTGTCGACCCTCGCCCAGCCTGTCGCTGAGCGTCCCGTGGCCCCGAGCGCCGACCCGGCGGCCGGGGTCTCGGACACGTCGGTCCGGCTGACCCTGATCAACCCGCTGGGGCTGCATGCGCGCCCGGCGGCCCAGATCGCCACCGCCGTCGGCTCGCTCGCGGCCACCGTCGCGGTCGAGGCGGGTGGCCGCCGCGCCGACGCGACCAGCTCCCTCGAGCTGCTCACCCTCGGTGCCGGGCAGGGCGCGGAGATCACGGTGACCGCGACGGGTGCCGACGCCGTGCGCGCGATCGACGCGGTGCGCGAGCTGGTCCTGGCGGGGTTCGGCGAGCTCGAGGCCGGCTAGCCGAGGTGTGCTTCGAGCCGGCTCACGGTCCCGTCGACGTCGCCGAGCTTGTCGAGGCCGAACAGCCCCACCCGGAAGGTGGAGAAGTCGTCGCCCTCACCGCACATCAGCGGCACGCCGGCTGCGACCTGGACCCCACGCCGGCGGAACTTCGCCCCGCTGCGGACCTCCGGGTCGTCGGTGTAGGCGACGACGACGCTGGGTGCGGCGTACCCGTCCGCCGCGACGGAGGGGAAGCCGCGCTCCGCGAGCAGAGCACGGACCCGGGTGCCGAGGTCGACCTGGGCGCGGCGCAGCTCCTCGAGCCCGGCGGCGCGGGTCTCGAGCATGAGCGCGGCGTCGTGGGCGAGCGTGTCGGTCGGCATCGTCGCGTGGTACGGCGTCTGCCCCTGGGTGTAGGCCTCGGTGATCGTCAGCCATTTCTGGAGGTCGACCGCGAAGCTCGTCGAGGTCGTCGACATCACCCGGTCCCGCCCGGCCGCACCGAGCATCACGTAACCCGCGCACGGCGAGCCGCTCCACCCCTTCTGGGGCGCACTGAGCAGCACGTCCACACCGAGCTCGGTCATGTCCAGCCACAGCGCCCCGGACGCGATGCAGTCGAGAACGAGCAGGCCACCCACGCCGTGCGCCGCGGCGGCCAGGGCGCGGACGTACTCGTCGGGCAGCACCATGCCCGCCGCCGTCTCCACGTGCGCCGCGAGGACGACCTCGGGTCGGTCGCGCTCGATGGCCTCGACCACCTCGGCGACCGGCGCCGGGGTCCAGGGAGCCTGCCGGTCGCCCGACACCGGGCGGGCGCTGCACACCGTCGTCCCGCTCGCCACCGACCCGGCGTCGAAGATCTGCGACCAGCGGTAGGAGAACAGGCCGTTGCGGACGACGAGGCACCGCCTGCCCGTCGCCAGCTGCCGGGCGACCGCCTCCATGGCGTAGGTGCCACCGCCGGGCACGACCGCGACCGTCTCGGCGGCGTAGGTCGTGCGCAGGACGTCGATGATGTCCTGCATCACCCCGACGAAGCGGTCGGACATGTGGTTGAGGGAGCGGTCGGTGAAGACGACCGAGTACTCCAGCAGCCCATCGGGATCGACGTCACGGCGAGGAAGTTCCACGTCCGCAGGGTGTCACAGGTCCGCCCGCCACCGCGGCGGCCACGACAATGGGGCCATGGTGAGCGGCTCCGAGGCGACGGTGGCGTTCCGGCTGTGGCCGCCGGTGGCGGTCGGCGCGCCCCTCCTCGTCGGGTGGCTGGCCACGTTGCTCCTCGGTGACCCGGTCGACCTCGGGGGTTGGCGGCTCCCGCTCGGCTGGGCACTCCTGCTGTTCTTCGCCGTCTGGAACGGCTGGTCGCTGTGGCTGTTCGGCAGGCACCGGACCGGGCTGCTGCCCGGCCAGCCCACCGAGTCGATGATCGAGAAGGGGCCCTACCGCCTCTCGCGCAACCCGCTCTACGTCGGGCTGCTCGCGCTCTACCTCGGGCTGGCGCTGCTGGCACCGACGTTCTGGGGGCTCGTGCTCTTCCCCGCAGCGGTGCTGCTCGTCCTCTGGGGTGCGATCCGCCCCGAGGAGCGGTTCCTGCACGAGCGGTTCGGCGCGGCGTACGACGACTACGCACGGCGGGTGCGCCGCTGGCTGTGAGGGCCGCGCCGGGATAGTCCCAGACCTTCCCGACACACCTTGGCCGACGGTTGTTGGGAACGTCTGGGACTATCCCGGCCGTCAGTCCTCCACCTGGGCCAGGAGACGGTCGCCGATGTCCGGACCACTGAGGTCGACCGTCCAGTCGCCGTCGCCCACGGCCCTGCCGCAGGGCCGGGGGCTCGCCTCGAGACCGCTGCCCGGGCGCAGGCAGGCGAGGTTGAGGACGGTGCCCGACGCCGTGACGAGGCGGCGTACGACACCGGTCGCGGCGTCCTCGTAGTCGACGTCCATCGCCAGCACCCGGACCAGGCTGCGGCCGGGGACCGTCGAGGTGGCGCTGTCCAGCGCGCCGTCCACGGTGTAGCTGAAATAGAGCTCGCTGGCCGGCTCCTGCAGCCGGATCGTCTGGTGATCGGTGCCGACGCTCTCGCGGTGCGCCACGAGCGCGCCGTCCATCGTCCGCACGTCGAGGTCGAGTGACTCGACGGAGCCGGGCCGCAGGTCGGGGTCGGTCGTGGTCACCTCGAGCTCGCTGATGGGGTGCGGCGCGCGCACCCACGTCTCGACCGCCACCTGCCCGTCGCTGCCGACGTCGCTGACGACGTACATCCCCTCGGCAGGGGCGCCGCCGGGCCGCGGCGGGGCGGTGCCGCGGCTGCCCGGTGGCGAGGAGCCTGCGGGGTCGTCGTCGCTCGTGCTCAGCGCACGCGCGCCGAGCACGACGACCACGACCACGACCGCGACGGCGGCCAGCGCCTTGAGGCCCCGGGTCACGACCGGCTCCGCGGCTCGTCGACGGGGGTCGCGGTGATGACCGCGAGGTTCTGGTAGCCGCCGCGCGCCGCGTCGTACGGCCCGGCGCACGTGACCAAGGTCAGCCGCCGTGGTCCGGCCGGCGAGTGGAGCCAGGACCCGGGCCCGATCGTGCCCTGGGCCCGCAGCTGGAGGGAGACCACCCGGAACGTCTGGTGCAGCCCCGCGGACCAGAGCCGGAGCCGGTCGCCACGGCGGACGCCGAGCAGGCTTGCGAACGGGCCGAGCCCCTGGGTGCGCGAGTCGACGTGGGCGGCCACCAGGGTGCTGCCGAACGGGTCCCCGAGCCGCGACCCACCGCTCCACCAGCCGGCCACCCGGATGTCGTCGGGTACGTCGAGGAAGCCGTTGCGGGTCGTGCCCACGGCGCGGATCGCGACCCGGTGGCCGTCGGGCAGCCGGATGCGCGTCGGCGGCTCGGGCACGACAGAGCCGACCCGCCGGGCCAGCTGGGCCGGGGCCGCGGTGGCGGTGCTCCGCGCGGACGCCGACGGCGACGAGGTTGCCGCAGCGTGCGCTGCGACGGTCGGCGCCCCATCGCCGGCCGAGCAGCCGGCCACGCTCGCGGCTCCGAGGAGAGCCGCGAGCGCGAACGAGGCCCTCAGCCGGCGAAGGTCCACACGTGCACCCCGCTGACCAGCCCGGCCGAGCCGGTGTCGATCCCGCTGGGCGGCGCCCCTCCGGACTCGGTGCCGGTGGTGGTGCGGACGATGACGTTCATGGAGCCGTCCTTGGGGTTCCCGACGGCGTAGACCGACGTGATCGTCCCGGCCTTCAGGGTGACGTCGAGCGGGCCGAGGATCGGCTTGCCGGTCACCCCGGCGGGCAGCAACGACACCTGGTGCGGGCCGGCGGCCACGTCGGCCTGTGCGTACTCGCCGTTGGCGATGTTGGTGAACACGGTCTGGCCGTCGACCACGACGTCGGCAGGCGCGGTGGTCGCGGTGTGCGCCAGCAGGACCCTGGCCTTGCCGGGAGCGATCGGGTCGTTGGACGTCGGGTAGACGCTGACGACCGGCGTGCCTCCGACCTCGGCGGGCCGGTGCACGACGACGTCGCTGGACTCCCCGGCGGTGACGTCGACCGACGAAGCGATGTCGCCGGTGCCGTCGGTGAAGGTGACGTCGTGGCTGCCCGCGGACAGGTCGAGCGGCCCGACGATGGTTCCTTCGGCGACGTCCTGCTGGACCTGCTCCCCGTCGACGGAGACGGTCAGCGTCAGCTTCGGCACCGCCTGGACGATCGCGATCCTGCCCACGCCCGCATTGTGGATGGCAGCGCGCGGTGCAACCCGCGCGTCGCTGGCGACGCTGGTGGTGACGACGGCCCCGACGACGAGCGCGACGGCCGCGACGGCGGCCCGGAAATTGCGCGTATACATGATGTCCCCCCAATGGGCAGGCACCCCCGTGATGCCGTTCCCACCGTCAGGCTAACCCTGCGGCGCAGGTTGAGACAGGGGTCAGGAGAGCTCGGTACGACGCCGGGCCAGCTGCCGCCGCTCCTCCTCGGTCGGCGCCAACGCCGTCGCGCGGTCGAGCTCGGCGACGGCCTCGTCGGTCCGGCCCGCCCGGGCCAGCAGGTCGGCCCGGGCGGCGGGGAGCAGGTGCAGGCCCTGCAGGGCGGGGTGGCCGGCCAGGTCGTCGAGGAGCAGCAGTCCGGCGGCAGGCCCTTCGGCCATCCCGACCGCGACCGCGCGGTTGAGCGAGACCACGGGTGAGGGATGCAGGTCGAGCAGCCGTTCGTAGAGGCGCACGATGCGCCGCCAGTCGGTGTCCGCGGCGTCCCGGGCGCGGAGGTGGGTGAGAGCGAGCTCGGCCTGCAGTCGGTAGGGGCCGGGCACCCGGCCGTAGGGCATGGTCAGGGCCAGCGCCTCGTCCACCTCGGCCCGGTCCCAGAGGGAGCGGTCCTGGTGCTCGAGGGTGACCAGCTCCCCGTCGACCAGCCGCGCGTGCCGACGGGCGTGTTGGGCGAGCATGAGCGCGAGCAGCGCGGTGACCTCGTCCTCATCGGGCATCAGGTCCACCAGCAGCCGGCCCAGCCGGATCGCCTCCGCGGCCAGCCCGGGCTGTGCTCCCCCCGCGTAGCCCTGGGTGAAGACGAGGTAGACCACGGCCAGCACACCGTCGACCCGTTCGGTCAGGTCGGCCGGCTCGGGGACCTTGTAGGGGATCCCGGCGTTCGCGACCCGCTTCTTGGCCCGCAGCAGCCGCTGCCCCATCGTCGCCTCGGGGACCAGGAACATCCGGGCCACCTGTGCGGTGCTCAGTCCGGCCACGACCTTGAGGGTGAGTGCCACCCTCGCCTCCATCGAGAGGGCCGGGTGGCAACAGGTGAACACCAGCCGGAGCCGGTCGTCGGTCAGCGCACCGATGTCCACGCGCTCCTCGCCTCCCTGCTCGTCGATCTCCTGCTGGGCGCCGAGCTCTGCAAGCTTGGCGCGCTCGGTGCCCGATCTCCGGATCACGTCCAGCGCACGCCTCGTCGCCGTCGTGGTGAGCCAGGCGGCGGGGTTGCGAGGGACGCCGTCGCGCGGCCAGGTCAGCAGCGCCCGCTCGGCCGCGTCGGCGACGGCGTCCTCGGCCAGGTCCCAGTCACGGGTGGTGCGGATGAGGGACGCGACGATCCGGAGCCGCTCGGCGGCCATTGCCTGCGCGAGCGCCTCGTGGACCTGCTCATCGCTCCTCACTCAGTCCTCGACGAAGGGCCGGAGCTCGAGCCGGCCTCCGACCGCCATCGGGTGCTCGGAGGCCACCTTGATCGCCTCGTCGAGGTCGGCGCACTCGAGCACGTCGAAGCCGACGATCCACTCGCGGGACTCGGCATAGGGCCCGTCGGTCACCAGCAGCTCGCCCTTGCGCCGGGTGACGCTGGTCGCGTCTGCGGCCATCCGGACCTGGTTGCCCATCAGGCGGACGCCGGCGCTGTCGTACTTGGCCACCCAGTCCTCGACGTCGAGGGTCCCGGTCAGGTCGTCGTCGGTCGCGTCGCGGCTGGGGTCGAGGGTGACAAGCATCAGGAACTTCATGTCAAGCCTTTCCTAGGTCGGTTGTCGCAGTACGACGAACGGCCGTCGCTGGATCCGACACCGCCGTGATCCCTCCTGGCCTCGGACGCCTACCGTCGGACCGGTAGGTGGGTCCGCGGGGCCATCCGGGGCCCTCGGCGCGGGCGGCGCAGCCCGGCCAGGCCGACCAGGGCCGGGACCCGGCCGCGGTGCGGCCGCCAGGGCTCGAGGAACTCCTCCAGCTCGGCATCGTCGAACGGCCCGCCCCTCAGGGCCCAGCCGACGTCCTTGGCCACGTGGTAGTCACCGAAGCTCACCGCGTCCGGGTCGCCGTGCGAGCGCTGCCGCACCTCGGCACTGGTCCACACGCCGACCCCCGGGATCGTCCGCAGCCGCCGGTCGGCCTCCTCGTGGCTCAGCCGGACCGTGCGCTCGAGGCTGTCGGCCACCCGGGCGACCGTGACGATCACGCGCGACCGGGCCGGGTCGATGTGCATGCCCAGCCACTCCCAGGAAGGGACTCCTCGCAGGGTCTCGGGGGCCGGCTGGACCCAGAGCCTCATCTCGCGCCCGGGACCGGGAGCGCGCTCGCCGTAGCGGTGCACGAGCCGGCGGAAGCCGGCGAACGCCTCCTGGCCGGTGACCTTCTGCTCGACGATCGCCGGGACCAGCGACTCCATGACCAGGCCGCTACGGCCGAGCCGGACATGGGGATGCCGGCGCCACGCCTCCTCGAGGACCGGGTGCCGGGGCTCGAAGCCCGACCAGTCGTCGTCCGCACCGAGCAGGCCGGGCACCGAGTCGAGGGCCCACGCGGCCCCCGGCCCCCAGGCCTCGGCGTGCACCTCGCCGTGCCGGTCGAGCGGTGCGATCGCCAGGGTGGCCGGACCCTCCGGCGTGCGGATGCCGCGCCAGACCCGTCCGCGCGGGTCGATGCGGAAGGTCGGGTCGGCGCCGCCGTGGCGCTGCTGGTGGAGCATGCTCACCACCGGACACGGCCAGTGGGGACGCCACACCCGCATCCGTCCGACTGTCACGACCCCGACACTACGGCGTGGCACCGGCGGGGCTCCCTATCCTCGGGCCATGGCGTTCGTCTACCCGGGGGCCACCCTCACCCCCTCCAAGAGGGAGCTGATGGACCGGTGGCTGCCGTCGCGGCCGTGGTTCGACGGCAACCCCGACCGGAAGCCGGTCGGGTCGTTCCGGTTCGACGACCCCGACGGCGAGGTCGGGCTGGAGGGGTTCATGCTCGGTGCCGAGGGGCTGCCGACGTACCTCCTGCCGCTGACCTACCGCGCGGCGCCGCTCGAGGACGCCGAGGAGCACCTGGTCGGCCAGAGCGAGCACTCCGTGCTCGGCCCGCGCTGGATCTACGACGGGTGCGCCGACCCGGTCTTCGTCAGCGAGCTGGCCCGAGCGGTCCTGACCGGCGGGACCGGGGTGGACCACGAGTACGACGTCGGGAACGGCATCGAGTCGCAGCCGACCAGCGCGCAGGTGCGAGGCAGCGGCAGCGCTGGGTCCGTGCCCGAGCTCGACACGGTCGGCTGCCACGACGAGGGGCCGCTCACGATCGTGAACGCCGGGCCGCTCGAGGTCGTCCTTGCCCGGATCGTCGGCACCTACGTCGAGGCTGCCGAGACGCTCACCATCACCTGGAAGGGCGGCACCGACGTGGTCGTGGCCGGGGTGCGGCCGGGCTGAGCCTGGCCCCGTCAGTCGAGGTCGTGGTCCATCTCGAGCGGCTCCAGCGAGCCGAGCGACTCGGCCACCACGATCAGGTCGTCGCCGATGGCGAGCCGGAAGTCCTGGGGCGGGTTGACGAAGGCCTGTCCCTCGCGACTGACCGAGAGCAGCGTCGCCCGGTGGTCGGCGCGCAGCTTGGCTGACAGCTCGTCGACCGACAGGCCGACGTAGTCGTCGGGCAGCTGGACACGGTAGAGCTCGGAGCCCTCGCCGCCGGAGACGATGTCGGTCACGAGGCCGGCCAGGCCGGGGTAGAGCGACGAGCGGGCCATCAGCCGGGACACCAGCTGGGAGGAGACCAGGATCTCGTCGGCCTCGGCGCGCTGGAAGTGCTCGACGTGGGCGGGGTTGTTCACCTCGACCACGGTCCGCACCTGCGGGGCCAGCGACTCGATCGCCATCACGCACAGGATCGACTTCATGTCGGCCTCGTTCGAGCCGTCCGCAGGGCAGACCACCGCCGCCTGGGCGTCCTCGACGCCGGCTCGCCGGAGGTCGTGGGCGGTCGTGATGTCGCCGCTCACGAAGTAGACGCCCTCGCCGGCAGGGTTCTTGTCGGTGTCGTGGATCACGACGATCTTCGTCGTGTACTCGTCGGTCGACAGCTCCTGGATGAGCTCGCGCGCGGTCGCGTTCCAGCCGCAGACGATGATGTGGTCGCGGTAGCCCGAGGCACCCATGCCCTGGCCCTCCTTGAGCAGGTAGTCGATGAGGAACCCGACCAGGGCTCCGGTCAGCGACGCGACGATCGCGACGCCGAACAGGATCAGCAGCCAGCTGAACACGTAGCCGATGGGCGTGTGGACCTGGGAGGAGTCCCCCGCGCCCATCACGGTGGTGACCGACCAGTAGAGCCAGTCCATGAACTGGCCGAGGAACTCCCGCAGCGTGTCCCAGGTGTGGCCCTCGGTGTTCCGCTCCGCCACGGTCACCAGGGCGGAGGTCACGATCAGGAAGCCGACGAGCAAGATCCCGATCCGGAAGAAGAACGAGCTGTCCAGCCCGCTGGTCAGCCGCTTCACGTGGTAGGCCGCGCGACGGAAGATCGGGATCGAGAAGAACGTCGCGACACGCTTCGGGATCAGGGCCATGGCGCGGGGATCATCCCATCAGGCGAGGCGGCCGGGACATGACTCGTCCGGACCATTCGGGTGCCAGCCAGGGCCAGATTCGGTGCTTCCGCGGCAGGGCGGACAGTTGACTGGACGCGTGTCCGACCCAGAACGTGTTCCCGTTCCGGGTCAGTCCACGCTCCCCGGACCACGGTCATGGGGAACGACGCAGGTGCCCTGCGCGACGGTCTGGTTGCCGGCGACGTCGAGGGCGACGACGGTCATGAGGTAGGTCCGCCCGTCTCCCCCGCCGTCGCGGACGGCGCGCACCATGACGGTGCCGGCGTCGACGACGATGTCGTCGTCGCTCGGCTCGTCGGCGACCGCGCTCACGCGCAGGTCGGCGATATCCGACAGGGCGTCGTCGGCGACCACGTCCGCGACCCGGACCATCCGCTTGTCGGGAGGCCAGATGACACAGGGCCGCGTAGGCAGGCCGGAGACGGTCGGTGCGGTCCGGTCGATACGGACCCGGACCTGTTGCGCCGGCTCGCGGTTGCCGAGCAGGTCGACTCCGAAGTAGCGCACGTCGTAGACGCCCTCGTCGGCCAGCGCGACGCTCAGCGAGGCACCGGGGGCGATGACGGCCCTGTCGCGAGCGGCGCCAGACCGGGCCGTGACCTCCACGTGGATCTCCTTGACCCCGACCAGACCGTCGGTGGCGGTGAGGTCCAGGGTGACCGGCTTGTCATGCCAGCCGGCCGCGTTCGCGACGGGGGAGGCGGTGAGGAGCGTGGAGGGTGGGGTCGTGTCCGCAGGTGCAGGGAAGGGCTCCGGAGCCGCGGCGCCGATCCCGGTGAGCTCGACCTCGACGACCTTGTGCCCAGGGAGCGTGGTGACGTCGCGGGTGACGGTCCGGGTCTCCCCGGCCGCGTCGAACCAGTAGGGCTTGGCTGCGGCCGTCAGTGCCGAGGCGGCAGGGAACGCGTAGTAGAGCTTGGCGGGCCGGCCCTCGAAGGCCCGACCGTGGAGGTACATGACGAGCGCGTGCTCGTCGTTGTGGAGCATGTTCTTCCCGAAGAACGACTTGCGGAGGTCGGTGGTGTCGGGGTCACGAGCGATCCGGGCGAAGGTCTCCCGTGCCGGGTGGAAGGGGTCGCGGTCGACGAATACGTCGAGGAACGAGCGGCTGCTGCGGGCGAGCTGGTCCTGGCTGGCGAACCCGTCGTGGAGGTCCATGGCGGCGAGCAGCTGGTCGGCCTCGTCGTGGATCCACCACTCACTGTCGGGGACGGCGTTGCCCGCGGCGAAGCTGCGCAGCCGCTGGTTCCACCGGGCTGCAGGTTCGTCCCACGCACGCTGCAGCAACCTGGTCCGATCGGCGCCGAGGTCCTGCCAGGGCCGGTCCGGGAACAGGTTGTTCGCGTTGTAGATCATCGCGTAGCTCTTGAGGTTGTGCCCGAAGTCGGTCTGCTGGGCGGTGAAGCTGCCGAACCTGATCGTGCGGCCCCAGAACCAGAAGCGCTGGTTGGGGTTGGTCGCTGCGGTGTTCTTGTGCCGGGCGATCAGGCTGTCCGTCACCCGCCGCAGGTCGTCCTTGAACTGGGCCCTGCGGTCCGGATCGGTCAGGATCGCGAGGTTGGGGAGCAGCACGGCGGTTCCGGGGACGAGCAGGTCGGTGATGTCGCCGCCGTTGTCGTCGGTGTCGACCTCGGTGGTCAGGTCGTAGGTCAAAGCGTCCTTCATCCGGTTCTGCGCCGCGTCGTAGTACTTGTCGAAGATGAGGTCGCGCACGGCCAGCAGGTCTGCCTCGGCGGCCGGGTCGCGCGTCACGTTGAAGTACATGCCGTAGGCCAGACCGAGTGAGGCCAGGTCGAAGAGCTCCTTGTCTGCGTGCGTGGGATCGGGATCCCCGTCGGCATCGGGATCGACGGGGTTGCCGTCGACGTCGAGCCGGCCGTAGTAGCCGCCGTACACGGGGTCCTTCGCCTTGGCGTTGATCCAGTCGAGCCCGGCCTTCGCGTAGGTCAGGTAGCGGTCCTCACCGGTCATCATGAACGCCAGGGAGTAGCCGTAGACCTGCCGGGCCAATGTCGAGAGGCGGCGGTCCGTGCTCCCCGGGAGGAGCCCGCCGTCGCGGCCCCGGAACGAGGGGAAGTTGCCGATCGGCTCACCCAACGCCTCCGGCCTGTCCCAGTACGGCAGCAGGTCCTCGCGGTGGTGCCGCAGCCACGTGTCGCCCTGCAGGACCTCCGGGTCGACCACGGCGGCGGCGACCTGGGGACCCGAGTCCTGGTCCGCGATCGGGGCGGCGCCGGGCGAAGGGGGCGCGAGCATCGAGGCGAGGACGGCGATCCCTGCCAGCGGGGCCACCCGCCGGCCGACGGTCGTGGGTCGGATGTGCGTGCCTGCCATGAGTACCACCTCTGTCCGTCAGGTCGACACATCAAGCCATCCAGTCCGGTGCAGCCCACGTGCCGAGGTCCGTGCGGGGTCGAAGGGCCCGCCGCCCCGGTGCAGAAACTCCTGGAGCCTGGCCCCGCACGTGAGGTGAGATGCCGAGTCCGACGGATCGGTTCGCGTCACCGGAACCTCGCCAATACCGGTGATTCCCTCGCCAGGAACCTGCCAATAGTCTGGCAATCCTCATTCGCGTGCAGTGAGGACGTCCCCATGACCAAGTCATCGCGGCGCGCCAGGCGCCTCATCGGCATCACCGCCACACTCTCGGTCGGCGTCGTGGCTGCGGGGGCGCTCGTCGGCATCACCGCCGCGCCCGCCAGCGCGGACTTCAAGGAGACGCGCATCACCTTCACCAACGGCTCCGACTCGGCGCTGGTGCTCGAGTCGACGTCGATCCCGCACGGGGAGTGGAACCAGGAGCCACCGTCCCGGATCAACATCGGCCAGGTCGTGACGATGAGCAGCTCGAACGCGGACGACAGCATCCTCACCGGGACCGAGTGGTCGGCGATCTACCGGCTCGAGAACGGCTCGACGTTGAGGCTGCACTACAACAACCCGGCGGTGGGCTCGGACGACTTCGACGAACAGGCCCCGGTCGGCTACATGTTCGAGGCCGGCGGCGTGATCGAGAACCGGGTCGTCAGGTTCAGGTGCGACTCGCAGACGTGTGACGGCATCGCGGACGAGTGGAAGCGCAACGGGGTGACCATCGACCCCGGCGGCGGGCTGCCGCCGCAGTTCGTGGACCTGCCCAAGATGGGCGTCACCATCGACCGTCCGACCGTGATGATCCACATGGACTGGATGAAGGACGCCGCGGGCAACAGCTGGAAGCCACGGCAGGCCGCGATCGACAACGTCATCAACGCCTTCGACCGCGCGCCCGTGACCTATCGCGGGGCGACCCGACCCGGGATCACGCTGGTCGTCGACGCCGGTCCCGACAGCACCATCACACCGAACGGCGCGAGGTGGGACACGCTGTCGCGGGCGACGGACTTCACGTGGAGCCAGTACTTCCTCACCGGCAACCGGGTCGACGGCTTCCAGGAGACCAACTTCTTCACCCGCCTCAAGAACAACTTCGTGCCCACCGGACGGCTGCCGATCTTCCACTACGCCGTCGCGGCGGACGTCATCTCGCAGGACACGAGGCCGATGCCACCGGTCGATGACAACACCTCGGGGCTCGCCGTGAAGGGGAACTTCGGCTTCATGCTCACGCTGGGCAACTGGAGCGGCAACACCAACGGATCGCTCGCGGAGCAGACCGGCACGCTGATGCACGAGTTCGGCCACGTCCTCGGCTTCGACCACAGCGGCGGCGAGGGCAACGGCGACGCGGTGAACTTCAAGCCGAACCACCCCTCCGTCATGAACTACGCCTGGCAGACCGTGGGGGTCTTCCAGGGCGGCGTCCGGCAGTGGGACTTCCTGCGCGATGACATGCCGAACATCGACGAGACGAAGCTGACCCAGGCGGGCGGGATCAACCTGGGCTCGGCGTCGGTCGCCTACGGCGCGACCAACAGCTGCGGCACGAAGGACGCAGCCGGCGTGGTCTCGGTCAACACGACCAACACCCAGGCCGCCTTGGCCCCGATGGACCTCGACTGCGACGGCACGGCCGGCAACGACGCGCCGGGCGCCACGGGCGGGTACGACGCCAACGGGGACACCGTGATCGCCACGTTGAACGGCCCGAAGGCGGAGTGGCCGCGGGTGAAGTTCAAGACCGGTGCCATCGGGTTCGGCGCCCGCGCCAACGAGCTGACCCTCCCGAGCTCGGGCCTCAGCACACCCGACGAGGGCGAGCTGACCCTCGAGCAGGCCGAGAACATCCGGGTGCTGCCGCTGGCGACCAAGCTCACCTACACCGGAGCGCTCGCGGGCGACTACCACGACAAGGCCACTGTGTCGGCGACGCTGGTCGACGCCACCGACGGTGACTCGCCGGTGGCCGGCAAGGCCATCGCCTTCGAGCTGGGCGTCGGTGACACCTGCTCCGCGGTCACGAACTCCGCGGGCTCCGCGTCGTGCACCATCACGCCGACCCAGGCGCCCGGCCCCTACCCGATCAAGGCCTCGTTCGCCGGCGACACCGTCTACGCATCGGCGTTCGACGCCTCGCGCACGTTCACGGTCACCCGCGAGGAGACGACGCTGTCGCTCACCGGGCCGACCGTGATCCTCGCCGGCAGCGGCTCGACGACGCTGTCGGCGCAGCTGCTGGAGGGCGGTCCGGCCGACGTCGACGGCGACGGCAGCACGGCGCCGCCGAGCCCGGCCGGACAGTCGGTGACCTTCGGGCTCGGGGGGCAGTCCTGCACCGGGACGGTGAGCTCGACGGGCGCCGTGGGCTGCTCGATCGCGAGCGTCTCGGGCGCGGCCCTGGGCCCGACGACGCTGACGGCGACCTTCGCCGGCGACACCTACTACGAGCCCTCCTCGGCGTCGGCCGACGTGATCGTGTTCGCGTTCCCGTCCAGGGGCGCGTTCGTCCTGGGTGACCGGTCGGTCGCTGCGGCGACGCCGACGACCTCGCTCACGTGGTGGGGTGACAGCTGGTCCACGGGGAACTCGGTGTCCGCTGGTGCTGCCCCCGACGCGTTCAAGGGTTTCGCGGCCTCGGTGACGTCGCTGCCGACGACGACGCCGGCCGACAGCTGCGGCACGACGTTCCTCACCCGGACGGGCAACAGCCCGCCGCCGACCAGCGAGGTGCCCGGCTACATGGGCGTGCTCGTGGCCTCGACGGTGGTCAAGGACAAGGCCGGCAGCATCACCGGTGTCTGGGGCAAGGTCGTGGTCGTGAAGACCGACACCGGCTACGCGCCGTCACCGGGACGCCCGGGGACGGGGAAGGTCGTCGCGACCTTCTGCGGCTGAGCCGAGGGCGGCGCCCGGCGCGAACGGCGCGGGAGACTCAGATGCTCAGGGCGAGGACCACGGCACCGGCGGTCAGGACGAGCGCCGGCAGCAGCCGCTTCCGCGCCAGCGCCTCGTGCAGCACGAAGGCGCCGAGCAGGACTCCGACGGCGATGCTGAGCTCGCGCAGGGCCGCGATCGCGGCCAGCTGCCCGCTGGTCTGGGCGAGCAGCACCAGCCCGTAGGCCACCAGTGAGACCGCTCCCCCGGTGAGCCCCTGCGCCACCTGGCGCCGGGGGACGGCGAGGAGGGCGCGGCCGCGCTTCGCGACGGCGTACAACGGGACGACCCACGACTGGAGCAGCATCAGCCAGCCGGCGTACGCCACCACCGGGGCGCCGCCCGACACCGACAGGCCGTCGACGATCGTGTAGCCGGCGATCGCGGTGCCGGTGCCAAGCGCGGTCGCGATCCCGATCCGGTCGCTGCGGGTCAGCGGCGGCCCCACGAAGGTGATCGCGACCAGGCCGACGACCACGAGCGTGGTGCCGATGACCACCTCAGCGTCGAGCGGTGAGCGCGGCAGCACGATCGAGGCGATCGCCACGAGGGCGACGCCGGTGCCGCGCGACAGCGGGTACGCACGGCTGAGGTCGGCCACTTCGTAGCTCGCCATGAGCAGCAGGAGGTAGGCGATGTGGAGCGCGGCCGAGAGCGCGGCGAGGCCGAAATAGTGCCAGCCGACCGGCTCGCCGACCAGCACCAGGACCGCACCGAGGACGAGCGTCGAGGTCGAGATCAGCGCGAACCCGACCAGCCGGTCCTCGGCGGCGTGCGCCAGGGCGTTCCATGTCGCGTGCAGGACGGCCGCGACGAGCACGAGGAGGACGACGAGGGGTCCCGGGTCCAGGTGCACACGGCACCCTACGACTGGCTGCCGTGCAGCTCCTCGAGCCTGCGGCGGAGGAAGCGCCGTTCACGGTCGTCCCGGGCGAGCTCCAGCGCCCGGGCGTACGCCGCCTGTGCCTCCTGCCGCCGGTCCAGGCGGGACAGGAGCTCGGCTCGCGTCGAGTGGAGGTACTGGTAGCCGTCGAGCCGATCCCGGTCGAGGGAGTCCACGAGGTCCAGGGCGTCCTGGGGCCGCCCCGCCTGCGCAACGGCAACAGCGCGGTTGAGCTGGACGACCGGAGAACCGGTGAGGTCGGCGAGCTCCGCGTAGAGCCCGGCGACCTGTGGCCAGTCGACCGGAGCGTCGGTCTGGAGCACGGCGATCGCCGCCTGCAGGGCGTATGGCCCTCGGCCCGTGATGGCGCGGTCGGCCAGCGCGCGTGCCTCGGCGAGCTGCGCTGCGTCCCACAGTGAACGGTCCTGGTCCTGCAACAGGACCAGCTCGTCACCGTCGCTACGCGCGGCTCGGCGCGCGTCGTGCGCGAGCATCAGTGCCAGGAGCCCGGAGACCTCGCGCTCGTCGGGCATCAGCGCGAGCAGGATGCGGCCGAGCCGGATCGCCTCGGTGGCCAGGTCGACCCGGCCGGCGTAGCCCTGGTTGTAGACCAGGTAGATGACCGCCAGCACGACTCCGAGCCGCTCCGGGAGGAGGTGGTCCGGCGGGACGCGGAACGGGATCGCGGCACCGGTGATCTTCTGCTTGGCCCGGCTGAGGCGGCGCTTCATGGCCTCGGGGGCGACGAGGAAACAGGCCGCGATCTCCTGGGTCGAGAGGCCTCCCACGGCGCGCAGCGTCAGCGCGACCTGGGCGTCCTGGGAGAGCGCCGGATGACAGCACATGAAGAGCAGCTCGAGCCGTTCGTCGCGGATCGAGTGACCGCTGAGCTGCCTGTCGAGCTCCTGGTCCATGGGCGCAACCTCGGATGGTCGGTCGAGCTGGGACAGCTTGGCCCGGAGCGTCCGGCGCCGGCGCAGCTGGTCGATCGCGTCGTTGCGGGCGGTCCGGATGAGCCATCCGGCCGGGTTGTCCGGGACGCCGTCGCGGGGCCAGCGCTCCGCGGCGGTCGCGAACGCCGCCTGCGCGACGTCCTCGGCGAGGTCGAAGTCATGCAGGTACCCGACCAGCGAAGCCAGGACGCGACCCCACTCCTCCCGGAAGATCCGGGCAAGAGCGGGTTCGGGGTCGCGGTCGATGACGAGGTCCCGGTCAGTGCGGCGGGAAGACGAACGGGCGCACCTCGACGGCACCGCCCATCCGTGCGGCCGGGACGCGTTGGGCGATCTCGAGCGCGGCGTCGAGGTCGTCGGCCTCGAGTAGGTAGTAGCCACCGATCACCTCCTTGGTGTCGGCGAAGGGTCCGTCGGTCACGAGCGTGGTGCCGTCGGCGACGCGGACCGTGCTGGCCGTGGCCACCGGCTGCAGGTGTCCGCCTCCGGTGACCCTGGGGTCCTCCCTGATCGCCATGTACTCGGCGGTGACGGCCTCGCGCTCCTCGTCCGTGTCGCCGTCCTGGGCGTGCGGGTCGGTGTAGATCAGCAGTGCGTAGTGCACGGGTGACTCCTCGTTGTCGGTCTCATCTGACATCTTCTTGACGAACCGGACCCTCCGGCCGGGACACGCCTCGGGAAGGACTTCCAGACAATGTTGCTCGCCGACGTAGTGGCCACCTCCGCCGAGGTCGCCTCGACGCGCTCGCGCAAGGCCAAGGTGGCGGCGTTCGCCGAGCTCCTCTCGCGGGTCGCAGCGTCCTCGCCGGAGGAGATCGAGACCGTCACGTCCTACCTCGCCGGGTCGCTGCGCCAGCGGCGCACCGGGCTCGGATGGCGGTCGATGCAGTCCCTGCCGGCACCTGCCGCGACGCCGTCCCTGACCGTGCTCGAGGTGCACGAGGCGTTCGACCGGATCGCGGCAATGTCGGGGTCCGGCTCCCAGCAGGCCCGGGCGGCCGCGACCGCCGAGCTCTTCGGCCGGGCCACCGCGCCGGAGCAGCAGTGGCTGCGGGGGATCGTGACCGGCGAGGTCCGCCAGGGAGCGCTCGACTCCCTGGTGCAGGAGGGGCTGGCCGCCGCCGGGTCGGTGCCGCTGGCGGCCGTACGCCGCGCCGCGATGATGGCGGGTTCGACCGTCGCCGTCTCGGCCGCGGCGCTCACCGGGGGGGAGCCGGCGCTGTCGGCGTTCGTGCTCGAGGTCGGCCGGCCCGTGCTGCCGATGCTGGCGTCGAGCGCGACCACCGTGGAGGCGGCGATGGCCAAGGCCGGTGGCGGCGAGGTGGCGGTCGACACCAAGCTGGACGGGGTGCGGATCCAGGTCCACCGGCGCGGCGACGACGTCCTGGTCGCGACCCGCTCGCTCGAGCTGATCACCGAGCGGCTCCCGGAGGTGGTCGAGGTGGCCAGGTCCCTGCCGGCCACCGACGTGGTGCTCGACGGCGAGGTGCTGGCGCTCGACGACCAGGGGCGGCCGCGCCCCTTCCAGGAGACCGCCTCCCGGGCCGCGATGAGTGCGGGCGTCCACCTCACGCCCTACTTCTTCGACCTGCTCCACCTCGACGGTCGCGACCTGGTCGACTCCTCCGGCGCGCAGCGGCTGGCGGCGCTGGCCGGGCTGGTGCCCGAGGAGTTCCTGGTCCCGCGCGTCATCACCACCGACCTGACCGAGGCGGAGGCGTTCACGTCGAGGGTCCTCGAGCTCGGCCACGAGGGCGTCGTGGTCAAGAACCTCTCGGCTCCCTACGACGCCGGCCGCCGCGGCTCCGCGTGGGTGAAGGTCAAGCCGGTGCACACCCTCGACCTCGTCGTCCTGGCGGTCGAGTGGGGCTCGGGCCGTCGCCGCGGCTGGCTCTCCAACATCCACCTCGGTGCGCGTGACGACTCCGCCGAGGGCGGCTTCGTGATGCTGGGCAAGACGTTCAAGGGGATGACCGACGAGATGCTGGCCTGGCAGACCGAGCGGTTCACCGAGCTCGCCGTCGACCCCGCCACGGTCCGCGACCACCACGTCGTCCACCTGCGTCCCGAGCAGGTCGTCGAGATCGCCTTCGACGGCCTCCAGCGCTCGACGCGCTACCCCGGCGGCCTGGCCCTGCGCTTCGCCCGCGTGGTCCGCTACCGCGACGACAAGGCCGCCGACCAGGCGGACACGATCGAGACGGTCCGCGAGATCGCCGGCCACTCCCCCGGGGTGGCCCCGTCGTGAGGGCCGCGTTCCGGGTCGCCGGCTACCCGCGGCTGTTCCTGGGCCTCACGACCTCGTGCTGGTCGTGCTCATCGACTACCGGGTGATCTTCGGGCTCATCGCCGTCGTGATGGTCCTGGGCGCGGTCCAGATCGCAGTCTCCCTGCAGGACCAGATCCGCGCCGACCTGGCCCACGGCGGCACGCGTGTGGAACCCACCCCCACCGCCGAGACACCGCTCACGCCGGGTGCCGACCCGGTCCTCCAGATGACCCGTGACAGTCGTGCAACTGCGAGTTGCACTCCCACTACGATCTCGGCATGGCTCCTCCTCGTGCACGTGCCTCGGACGGTCGACGGTTCGCGGCCGCGGCCCGGCGCCGGGCCCGCGAGAAGGAGATCATCGACGCCACCCGGTCGCTGTTCGACGAGAAGGGCGTCCGCGAGGCCCAGATCGACGACATCGCCGCGGCCGTGGGCATCAACCGCGCGATCGTCTACCGGCACTTCTCCGGCAAGGAGGAGCTGTTCGCGCTCACCCTGGTCAGCTACCTCGACGAGCTCCACGACGCCCTGCAGGCGGCCGACGACACCTCGGCCCCGGCCGCGCAGCGGCTGGAGAGCCTGGTCGGGGCGTTCGTCGACTACGGCCTGGCCCACCCTGCGTTCATCGACTGCGCGCAGGCCCTGATGCGGCGCCGCGGTCCCGAGCTCCTCGACGAGATCTCCGAGAGCGCGCTGTTCAGGCTCGGGCGCGCCATCTCCGGCTGCCTGGCCATCCTGGTCGCGGCCCTGCAGGCCGGGGTCGACGCGGGCGACTTCGAGGTCGCCGACCCGACCCTGCTGGCCAACACGCTCTACGCCAGCGGGCTGGGCGCGCTGCAGCTCGCGCGGGTCGGGATCCTCGTCGCCGAGGCCGCCCCGGGCATCCCCACCGTCGGCGAGATCTCACCGGAGCAGGTGCGCTCCTACCTCGTCTCCTCGGCCCTCGCTCTGGCCACCCGCTGAGCCACCCGCTGAGCCACCGCACTGTCGGTGGCCGCCCCTAGCGTGACCCCCATGCGGAACGACGTCGACCGGGTCCGGGAGCTCCTCGAGAAGGCCGCCGCAGAGCTCGCGACCCGCCGCGAGGACGTGCTGAGCGGCACCCTCATCCTCCCCGATCGCGGCCTCGACGCCGACGACTGCGCGGCGTTCCTCCTGGCCATCGACGAGCGGCGGGCCGTGCTCGACGCGGCCGGCTTCGTCACCGTGCCGGGCGGACGCATCGCCTTGCTGTCCAAGTCCGGCATCGGCGTCGGCGTCAACGCTGCGCGGCTCGCCCAGGTGGGATCACTGACGGCGAGCTGAACGGCAAGTCCGATCAAGCCGGAGCGGCCCGCGCGGGCGCACCGTGGAGCCATGAGCCTTCCCTACGCAGAGCCGTTGACCGTCCGCACACCCGCACCCCGTGTGGTGCCCGAGCCACCCCGGCGTGGCGAGCCCGGCGGCGAGCCGTGCGGGATCTGCACCGGCAGCGCCGCTCCCCCGCTGTGGGGCGACGACCACTTCACCCTGCACGCACCGGTCGGGAGCAGCCTGCCCGGCAGCCTGTGGCTGGCCAGCCGGGTGCACGCCGACTCCTTCGCCGACCTGCCCGCGGCCGCCGCGGCGGCGTTCGGCCCGCTCGTCGCCCGGGCGGAGCGGGCGATGCTGTCGACCCTGCCGGACGTCGGCCGGGTGCACCTCTACCGCTGGGGCGACGACGGCGCGCACTTCCACGTGTGGATGATTCCCCGTCCGCTGGGCATGCTGGATGCCATGGGTCACTTCCTGCCACTGTGGGAGGACGTGCTCCCGGCCGTCCCGGACGACGAGGCGCGAGCCGCGGTGGAGAAGGTCGCAGCCGCGCTGTGACGCTCCCGACCCGGTCCGCAGAGCCGGCCCTGGCCCGCCGGCTCCGGACTCCAGATGCGGTGGTCATCGGGCTGGGCTCGATGATCGGCGCGGGCGTGTTCGTGGCGTTCGCGCCCGCCGCGGACGCCGCGGGCTCGTGGCTGCTGCTCGGGCTGGCGCTGGCCGGGCTCGTCGCCTGGTGCAACGCCACGTCGTCGGCCCAGCTGGCCGCGCAGTACCCGTCCTCCGGCGGCACCTACTTCTACGGCCGCCAGCAGCTGGGTGAGTGGCCCGGCTTCCTGGCCGGCTGGGGGTTCGTCGTCGGCAAGACCGCGTCGTGCGCGGCGATGGCGGTGACCTTCGCGACCTACGCCGTGCCGGCGGACCGCTGGGTCCAGCGGCTGGTCGCAGCCGGCGCGGTGGTGCTGCTCACCGCGGTCAACCTGCGCGGCATCACCCGCACCGCCCGGCTGACCCGGCTGCTCGTCGCGGTCACCCTGCTGGTCCTCGCGACCTGGACGGTCGCGGTGCTCGCCAGCGGCCAGACCGACGCCGACCACCTCCGGCTGACCGGCTTCTCGGCGTACGGCGTCCTGCAGTCCGCCGGGCTGCTCTTCTTCGCCTTCGCCGGCTATGCCCGGATCGCCACACTGGGCGAGGAGGTCGTCGAGCCGGAGCGCACGATCCCGCGCGCCGTGGTCGTCGCCCTGCTGGGTGCCTTCGCCGTCTACGCGGTCGTGGCCGTCGTCGCCCTCGCCGGGGTGGGCCCGGACGAGCTCGCCGCGAGCTCGACCCCCTTGGCCCACGTCGCCTCCGAGGTGGGCGCGGCCTGGGCCTCACCGGTCGTGCGGGTGGGCGCCGCGGTGGCCAGCCTCGGCTCCCTGCTGGCCCTGCTGGCCGGCGTGGGCCGCACCGGCCTGGCCATGGCGCGCGAGCGCGACCTGCCGCGCTCGCTGGCCTCGGTCGACCCGCGGCACCAGGTGCCCGACCGGGTCCAGCTCGTGCTCGCCGCTGTCGTGGTGGTCCTCGTGCTCACCGTCGACCTGCGTGGGGTCATCGGCTTCTCGTCGTTCGGCGTCCTGCTCTACTACGCGATCGCCAACGCCGCGGCCTACACCCAGGAGCCCGACCACCGCCGCTGGCCCAGGCCGGTGCAGGTGCTCGGCCTGGTCGGCTGCCTGGTGCTGGTCGCCACCCTGCCCTGGACGTCGGTCGTCGCGGGGCTGGTGGTGTTCGCGATCGGGGTCGCCGGTCGAGCCGTGGTCAGGCGCGCTCCAGGATCGCGGTGACCCCCTGGCCGCCCGCGGCGCAGATCGAGATGACCCCGCGACCGGTCCCGCCCTCGGACGTCGCCAGCAGCTTGGCCAGCACCGGGACGATCCGGCCACCGGTGGCGGCGAACGGGTGGCCCGCGGCGAGCGAGGAGCCTGTGACGTTCAGCTTCGACCGGTCGATCGCGCCGAGCGGCGCGTCGAGGCCGAGCCGCTCCTTGCAGAACACCGGGTCCTCCCACGCCTTGAGCGTCGCCAAGACCTGCGAGGCGAACGCCTCGTGCATCTCGTAGTAGTCGAAGTCCTGCAGCGAGAGCCCTTCGCGCGCGAGCATCCGGGCCATCGCGTACGCCGGGGCCATCAGCAGCCCCTCACCGCCGTGCACGTAGTCGACGGCCGCGGTCTCGTGGGCCGTCAGGTAGGCGAGCGGCTCCAGGTCGTGGGCGGCGGCCCACTCCTCCGAGGCGAGCAGCACGGCAGAGGCGCCGTCGGTCAGCGGCGTCGAGTTGCCGGCGGTCATCGTGGCCGACTCGCCCTTGCCGAAGACCGGCTTCAGCTTCGCGAGCTTCTCCACCGTGGAGTCGGGCCGGAGGTTGTTGTCCTTCTCGAGCCCTCGGAACGGCGTGACCAGGTCGTCCTCGAACCCGGCGTCGTAGGCCGCGGCGAGGTGCTGGTGCGACGCGGCGGCCAGCTCGTCCTGCTCCTCGCGGCCGATCTGCCACTCGACGGCGGTGAGCGCCGCGTGCTCGCCCATGGACAGCCCGGTGCGTGGTTCGCCGTTCTGGGGGATGGACAGGCCGATGTCGCCGGGCCGGATCTGCGCCAGGGCGGTGAGCCGGCCGCGGGTGTCCTTGGCGGCATTGACCTTCAGCAGCTTCTTGCGCAGCTTCTCGCTGATCGCGACCGGAGCGTCGGACGTGGTGTCGGAGCCGCCACCGACGCCGACCTCGATCTGGCCGAGGGCGATCTTGTTGGCGACCTGGATCACTGCCTGCAGCCCGGTGCCGCAGGCCTGCTGGATGTCGGTCGCAGGGGTCTCGGGCGAGAGCCTGGAGCCCAGCACCGACTCGCGGGTCAGGTTGAAGTCGCGGGAGTGCTTGAGCACCGCCCCGGCGACCACCTCGCCGAGCCGTTCTCCCTCCAGGCCGAAGCGAGCGACGAGCCCGTCGATGGCCGCGGTGAGCATGTCCTGGTTGGAGGCGTTCGCGTACGCCGTGTTGGACCGCGCGAACGGGATGCGGTTGCCACCGAGGACTGCGACGCGACGAGGGGAGGTGTTCATGGCTCCAAGTTTCCCGCGAGTAACCTCGCAGTCCAACCCACTGAGGCGGGGATCACCAAACGTGGACACCGAGTTACACAGAGAGTTGCATGGAACCATGAGCGACCGCTACCAGGCCTTCACCTCGAGCCCCATCGGCCAGCTGCTGGTCAAGAACCTCGGCCTGCCGGACCCGCCCCGACTCGAGCGCTACACCGAGGGCGACCCGCTGGTGCGGGGCACCGTCGCGGTCGGCGGCACGGGCCGCCTCTCCGAGTCGCTGCCCGCGCTCCTCGACACCCTCGGCGTGGCCTCGTCCGTCGTCCCCGGCCAGCCCTCGGAGGGCGAGCTGTTCAAGGGGCTGGTCTTCGACGCCACGGGGCTGACCGATTCCTCCCGGCTCGGCGCACTGCAGGACTTCTTCACCCCGAAGCTGCGCGGCCTCGAGACCAACCCGCGCGTCGTGGTCCTCGGCACCCCGCCGGAGCAGGTCAAGGGCGCCGAGCGGGTGGCCCAGCGTGCGCTCGAAGGGTTCACCCGCAGCCTCGGCAAGGAGATCGGCCACGGCGGCACCGTCCAGCTGGTCCACGTCGCCGACGGCGCCGAGGGGGCGGTCACCTCGACGCTGGCGTTCCTGCTCTCGCCGAAGTCGGCCTACGTCTCGGGCCAGGTCGTGCGCGTCGGCGCACACGGCGTCACGGAGGCGGTGCGGGTCGACGACTGGACCCGCCCACTGGTGGGGAAGGTCGCCCTGGTCACCGGCGCCAGCCGCGGCATCGGGGCGGCCATCGCCCGGACGCTGCACCGGGACGGCGCCACCGTCGTCGGTGTCGACGTACCCCAGCTCGCCGACGACCTGCAGACGCTCATGAAGGAGCTCGGTGGTGACTGGATCGCGCTCGACATCACCACGAAGGACGCGCCGCAGCGGATCGCGCACCACCTGAGGGAGAAGCACGGCGGCGTCGACGTCGTCGTGCACAACGCCGGCATCACCCGGGACAAGAAGCTGGCGAACATGTCCGAGGACCGCTTCGAGCAGGTCATCGCGGTCAACCTCACCGCGCCGGAGCGGATCACCCGCGAGCTGCTCGACCAGGGCGTCGTCCACGACAACGGCCGGATCGTCGGGGTCGCGTCGATCGCCGGCATCGCCGGCAACGTCGGCCAGACCAACTACGCCACGTCCAAGGCCGGGGTCATCGGGCTGGTCGACTCGCTCGCCGACGAGCTGGACAACGGGATCACGATCAACGCCGTGGCGCCCGGCTTCATCATCACCCAGATGACGGCCGCCGTACCGTTCGCCACCCGCGAGATCGGCCAGCGGCTCAACGCCATGTCGCAGGGCGGGCTGCCGGTGGACGTCGCCGAGACGATCGCGTGGTACGCCTCCCCCGGCTCGACCGCCGTCAACGGCAACGTCGTCCGGGTCTGCGGCCAGATGATGATGGGCGCCTGATGTCGGCCCTCATGATGGTCCGGGCCGCGCTGCCCTCGGTGCCGGTCGTGAACCAGCTGCCCGGGATCCGCAAGACCAGTGGCGCGTTCACCGGCATGAGCCGGTCGGGTGAGCCGGTCGCTATCGAGCGCGGGCACGTCGACGCCTTCGCCGAGGTGTGCGGGTTCCCGGTCAAGGACACCGTCCCGCTCCCCTACCCGCACCTGCTCGCGTTCCCGCTCCAGATGGAGATCATGAGCGACCCCGGCTTCCCGGCGCCTGCGATCGGCACCGTCCACCTCGCGAACTCGATCACCACCCGACGCCCGATCGCGGTCGGCGAGGCCGTCGCGGTGACCACGAGCGTCGGGCCGGCGCAGCCGCATCCCAAGGGCACGACCTATCAGTTCCTCACCGTGGTCACTGTCGGCGGCGAGGAGGTGTGGGAGGAGACCTCCACCTACCTCCGCCGCGGCAAGGGGGACCCGTCGGCCTCGTCGGGGCCGGTCTTCCCCGACGCTGAGCCGCACGGCGTGGTCTGGAAGCTGCCCGGCGACCTGGGCCGGCGGTACGCCGCGGTGTCGGGTGACCACAACCCGATCCACCTCTATCCGCTCACGGCCAAGGCGCTCGGCTTCCCCCGACAGATCGCGCACGGCATGTGGACGATGGCGCGCTGCGTCGCCGCGCTGGAGAACCGGCTGCCCGACTCGGTCCGCGTCGACGTGGCGTTCAAGAAACCGGTCCTGCTGCCCGGCTCGGTGGCGTTCGGCTCCACACCCGTCGACGGTGGCTACGCGTTCTCGCTGACCAGCCCGAAGGACGGCACGCCGCACCTGTCCGGCCGGACCACCGCCCTCTGAGCGACCTGGGCGACGCGGTCGAGCTCACATCCGGGCCCTGAGCACGTCGACCTCGCAGCCCGGCGCGCTCGGGTCGAACCCGTGCTCGACCAGCCAGCGGATCACGAGCAGGCTCCGCATCGACCACCACCCACGGATCAGCTCGAGGTCGACCTCGCTTCCGTAGCCGGCAACGACGTGTTCGAGCTGGTCCTCGTGACCCAGCGTGAGGGAGGCGAGGTCGTAAAGGGCGTCACCCGGGCCGGCCTCTGACCAGTCGAGCATGCCCGTGACCCGGTCGCCGGCCACGAACACGTGCGCGATCTGCAGGTCGCCGTGGATGAACACCGGCGTCCATGCGCGAAGCACGGCCTCGGCGAGTCGACGGTTGCGGATGACCAGGTCGGTGGGGAGGACGTCGTTGTCGAGGAGCCACTCGCACTCGGCCTCGAGGCGCGCGCCCAGCTCGCCCGCGTCCTGACCGCGCCAGAGCGGGGGAAGCGTGTCGTGCATCGTGCGGATGGCGGCACCGGCCGCGACCCACGCCGCCGGTGGCGCGACGTCCCGCTCCCCGAGGCGGCCCAGGGCAGCACCCGGGAGAGCGGCGAGCGCGAGCACGGGAGGTTTGCGCCAGAGGATCTCCGGGGTCGGGACCGGCGCAAGGGCCATTGCCTCGACCTCGCGATCCACCCGCTGCTGGTCGGCGTCGATCTTCAGGAACACGTTGGCGACCCGGAGGGTCGCGCGCTCGCTGTGGGCGACGATGACTTCCACCTCATCCACGAGGACGTCTCCGGAGCCGTCGGTCAGAGCTTCAGCATCGCCGCGGAGATGAGGTACGCCGCCGACACCGCTTCCGGCTCATGCAGGTCGCCCGGGGTCTCCAGCGTGGCCCGGGCGCGAGCGCGCACCGCAGCACCCGGGTCGTGGGTGACGAGGTCCACGCAGAGTCCGGCGACCACCGCGGCGGTGTCATGGTCATCGAGCCCGTCGAGGGCCAGCCCGTTGTAGAGCGTGGTCGCCACCTCGTGGAACACCTCGCGGGCGAGCTCGAGGTCCACGTCGGGCCGGTCCCTGGCCACCTCTTCCGCGGTGACCAGGAACCGGTCGAACGGCGGGACCACCGTGTCTGACGACATGTCACGAGCGTCCCAAGCGGTCCGGTCCCGCGGCAATGGGATATCGCCGGGTCAGGCCGGCTCCGGGCCCGGGACAGCAGCGCGATGCTGCCGGTCAGCGTCCAGAGGATGAGCGCGACCGGGGCCAGGCTCACGACCGCGGCGACGGCTGAGCCAGCCGGGCCAGGGCCCAGGTGACCAACGCGACGAAGCCGAGCCCGGTGAGAAGGCAGGTCAAGGCCAGCCCGGCGCCGGAGACGAGGGCGCCGAAGCCGACCATCGCCGCCGGCATGAGCACGTCGTCGCCGAGCGAGGTGACCGCACCGAGCCGGCCGAGGTACGCCGGGTCGACCAGCTGCTGGAAGGCGCCCGACAGCTGCGTCGACGCCAGCCCGGCGGTGATGCCGATGACGGTGCAGGCGACCAGCAGGAGCGGCCGCCCGGCCACGCCGATCACGGCGATGGCCACTGCCTGTCCGAGCAGCATCAGCAGGCCGGTGCGGGCCGGCTGGGTCGAGCGGAACCGGATCGCGACCAGGGCTCCGGCCGCCGCACCCACGCCGACCAGCGCGTCCGCGACGCCGACGGTGGCCGAGCCCCACCCGGATCGGTGCACGTGGACCGTGACCCCGACCGCGAGCGCGGGACCCACGAAGAGGTTGAGGCCGGACAGGGAGATGACGAAGGCCCGGACGAACGGCGTCGCGCGGAGGTAGGACGCCGCGGCGGCGAGGTCGCGACGGACCGAGCCGGTCGACCTCAGCACCCGCGGGTAGCGCGGCCGGAGGCACAGGGCCACGAAGACCGCCACCGCGGCGAACGTCACCGCGTCGACCACCATCACCAGCTGCAGCCCCCCGAGCGCGACGAGCACGCCGCCGAGCGGGGCGCCGACGAATCTCGCCAGGCGGCCCGCGACCTGCATCAGGCCCGCGCCGTTGGGCAGGTCCTCGCTGCGCAGCAGCACACGCGGCAGCGTCGTCGCGGCGGGGTTGTGGAGTGCGTCGAGGACCCCGAACAGGATCGCGACGACGAGCAGCAGGGCCACGCTGATGCCGAGGACGGTGGCCAGAACGGCTCCCAGGGCGAGCACCAGGATCCGGCCGAGG
>NZ_DASUFR010000062.1:0-21429 GCF_036274455.1 Nocardioides sp.
AGTACGCCGCGTCCTTGTGCACGATCGCGGAGAACGCGTCCACCGGCTCGCCCTGGAGGAGGATGTCGACCTTGACCAGGTCGGCGGCCTGCTCGCCGGAGCGCTCGTAGTCGAGCGAGGCATAGCCCTTGGTGCGCGACTTGAGCTGGTCGAAGAAGTCGAAGACGATCTCTCCCATCGGCAGCGTGTAACGCAGCTCGACGCGGTCCTCGGAGAGGTAGTCCATCCCGAGCAGGTTTCCCCGCTTGTTCTGGCAGAGTTCCATGATCGTGCCGATGTAGTCCGACGGGCTCAGGATCGTCGCGCGCACGACGGGCTCGTGCACCTCGGCGATCTTGCCCTCCGGGAACTCGCTGGGGTTGGTCACCACGTGCCGGGAGCCGTCCTCCATCACGACCTCGTAGACCACGTTGGGTGCGGTCGAGATCAGGTCGAGGTCGAACTCGCGCTCGAGCCGGTCGCGGGTGATCTCCATGTGCAGCAGCCCGAGGAAGCCGCAGCGGAAGCCGAACCCGAGGGCGCCGGAGGTCTCCGGCTCGAAGGTGACGGCCGCGTCGTTCAGCTGGAGCTTCTCCAGCGCCTCACGCAGGTCGTTGAACTCATCGCCGTCGATCGGGTAGAGGCCGGCGTAGACCATCGGGTTGGGGTGCTTGTAGCCGCCGAGCGGCTCGGTTGCCCCGTGGTACTGGGTCGTGACGGTGTCGCCGACCCGCGACTGGCGGACGTCCTTCACACCGGTGATCAGGTAGCCCACCTCGCCGACGCCGATCTCGCCCGCCTTGACCTGCTCGGGGCTGATCACGCCGAGCTCGAGGAGCTCGTGGGTCGCGCCCGTCGACATCATCCGGATCCGGTCCCGGTGCGACAGCTTGCCGTCGATGACCCGCACGTAGGTCACCACGCCGCGGTAGGTGTCGTAGACGGAGTCGAAGATCAGGGCGCGCGCCGGGGCGTCGGCGACTCCGATCGGTGGCGGCGTCTGCCGGACGATCTCGTTGAGCAGGGCGTCGACGCCGTCGCCGGTCTTCGCGCTGACCCGGAGCACCTCGCTGGGGTCGCAGCCGACGATGTGCGCGAGCTCCTCGGCGTACTTCTCCGGGTTGGCACCGGGCAGGTCGATCTTGTTGAGCACCGGGATGATGTGCAGGTCGGCCCCGAGCGCGAGGTAGAGGTTGGCCAGCGTCTGGGCCTCGATGCCCTGGGCGGCGTCGACGAGGAGCACGGCCGCCTCGCACGCCTCCAGCGAGCGGGACACCTCGTAGGTGAAGTCCACGTGGCCGGGGGTGTCGATCATGTTGAGCACGTAGGTGCCCGGCTCGGCACCCTGCTCGTTGCCGGCCTCGACCGTCCACGGCAGCCGGACCGCCTGGCTCTTGATCGTGATCCCGCGCTCGCGCTCGATGTCCATCCGATCGAGGTACTGAGCCCGGGCGCTGCGCTCGTCGAGCACGCCGGTCAGCTGCAACATCCGGTCCGCGAGCGTCGACTTGCCGTGGTCGATGTGCGCGATGATGCAGAAGTTGCGGATCGTCGCAGGGTCGGTGTGACCGGGAGGCGGGGCGTTGCGCGTCATGTCGCGGAAATCCTCGCACGCACGGCCACGGACGACGATTCGTCTGCGACCGCCTCGCTCGCGGGCCCGGTCAACCCGCAGACGAATCGCCGGGCGCGACCAGGCCGTCGCCTCGGAGCAGCTCGACGTGGACGACCCAGCTGCGGGCCTGCGGACCGGCGGTGAACCTCGCCCCGAGCTGCTGGCTCGGGCGGCTATGGTGGCCGCCGGCTCGTCCCGTCCCAACAGGTCGACGGTGCGGCGGATGTCTGACATCGCGCGCCGGCCCACCCGCTCGGCCTCGCCCAGGGCCTCGACCGCCTCCTCCATGCTCGCGTGACCCGCGGCTGCCTCCTCGAGGTCGCGGCGAGCCGCGGTCAGGTGGAGCATCGTCACGCTCAACGAGTGGCCGACCAGGTCGTGCACGTCGCGGGCGATCCGCTGGCGCTCCTCGAGCACCGCCTGCCGCTCCCGGGTCGCGTGCTCACGAACGCCGGCCAGGTCCGCCCCTGTGCCCAGAGCTCCAGCGACCACGGCAGCAGGGCCACGACCATCAGCCCGGCGGCCAGGAGCGCACCGTCACCCCAGCGCTGCCCGACCGCGACGGCAGCGGTCACGATGGCGGAGGAGTCGATGAACGCGCTGATCCACAGTGGGTAGTCGGGCAGCCCGGCGGCCACCCACTGCCGCTTGCGCCGCTGCACGAACGAGCCCGAGAGCACCCATCGAGGGTAGGCCCGGGCGCGCCGCCGCACATCCGACCCCGGTCGGAGGCGTCCTCGGTCCGTCCGACCCGAGACGCCCGACAACCTGGGACGACCCTCCAGGCTTGCCCGCGTGCTGCGACGGCTGTGGGACGGCGGCCCGGACACCGATCCCTTCCCCAGGGCCGCCTGACCCCGCAACCGGTTCGCAGCCGCAGGGGGCCGGCCGCGAAGATGAGCGGGTGCAGCCCTCTCCCATTCCCCACGGCCGGACCGCCCGCCGCCTGGAGTGGGGCCACCTCCCGCCCGCGGTGCGCGCCGAGGTCGAGCGGCGCTGCGGCGCGCCCGTGACCGCCGCGACATCGCAGAACAGCGGGTTCACGCCCGGCTTCGCCTCGGTGCTGGAGTGCGACGACGGCAGCCACCACTTCGTGAAGGCGGCGTCCACGAAGGCGCAACGCATGTTCGCCGACGCCTACCGCGAGGAGGCCCGCAAGCTCGCGGTCCTGCCGCCGGCCGCGCCGGCCCCTCGCCTGCTGTGGACCGCGGAGGTGGACGGCTGGTTCGTGCTGTCGACCGAGTACGTCGAGGCCCACGCTCCACGCCGACCCTGGCGCGAGGGCGAGCTGAGGTTGTGCCTCGACACCCTGACCGCCGCAGCAGGTGTGCTCACCCCGCCGCCGCCCGGGTTGGAGCTCCCTCCGGCGTCCGAGGAATTCACGTCGTGGCCGGCGTTCTGGGACCACCTGCGCGCGTCCCGGCCGGACCTGCTGCACCTCGAGGAGGCCGCCGGGCTCGCCACGCGCTACGTCGAGGCGATGGCCGGAGAAACGGTGGTGCACACCGACGTGCGCGACGACAACATCCTTCTCACCTCCGATGGACGCGCGCTGCTGTGCGACTGGAACTGGCCGTTCGCCGGCGCCGCCTGGCTGGACTCCCTGTTCCTTCTCATCGGGCCCCGCGGCGACGGCCTCGACGTCGAGCAGGTGATCGGGACCCATCGGCTGCTGTCCGTCGTGCCCCGCGAGCAGATCGACATCGTGCTGGCCCTGATCACCGGCTACTTCCTCAAGAGCGCCGACGACCCCGTGCCGCCGACGTCGCCGTTCATCCGCGACGCGCAGCGGTGGCAGGGTGAGGTCTGTTGGGAGTGGCTCAGCGAGCGGCGCGGCTGGGCATGAGTGCGCCGCGTGCCGGCGTCGTGCGGATTTGAGAGGCTGACCGGCCCGCTGTTACCGTTGTCCGTCGCGCTGGCGGCGGTCCGCCGCGCCCACGAACTCAAACGCAACGTCCACCACGCACCGGAAGAGCACCTGTGGCCAACATCAAGTCCCAGATCAAGCGGAACAAGCAGAACGAGAAGCGTCACGAGCGCAACAAGGCCGTCAAGACCGGCCTCAAGACCGCCGTGCGCAAGTTCCGCGAGGCCGCCGAGGCCGGCGACGCCGCGCAGGCGCAGGAGCTGGCGCGCGACGCGTCCCGCAAGCTGGACAAGGCCGCCTCCAAGGGCGTCATCCACAAGAACCAGGCCGCGAACCGCAAGTCCGCGATCGCCCAGAAGGCCGCCTCTCTCTGAGACGCAGCCCCTCACGACCCGTCCGATCCGGGCGGGTCGTTCTGCATTTGGCTCGACCTTGTCGCGGCTTCGGGTTCAGCGGGGCTCGCGGAGCGCGGTGATCGTGAGCACGAGCCGCTCCAGGGTGTAGCTGGCGTCGCTGGCCGCGCCCTTCACGTCCGCGTCGGCCTGGGCCACGGCACGGATCGCGCGAGCCAGACCTGCCTCGGTCCAGCCGCGGGACTGCTGCCTGAGCTGCTTCAGCTTCCACGGCGGCACCCCCGCGGCAGCCGCAAGGTCTGCCTCGCGAAGGTTCTTGGGAGCTCCGACGTACTTCGCCAGCGAGCGGGTGCTGCCCGCCATCGCCGAGGTCACGTAGGTCGCGGACATGCCGGTCGAGAGCGCCCAGCGCAGCTCCTCGAGTGAGGCCTGCCGCTCGCCCGCGAGGGCCGCGTCGGCGATCGCATAGGCCTTCCCCTCGGCCCGCCCGCCGAAGTAGCGCCGGACCAGCTCGAGGTCGAGCGGACGGCCGTCCGCGTCGGCGGTCAACTGGTCGGCCGCGGCGGCGAGTGCCCGGAGGTTCTGCCCGACCGCGTCGACGAGGGCCTGAGCGGCCTCCTTGTCGATCCGGCCGCCGTGCGCCTTCACCTCCGCCACGACGAAGCCGGCGAACTCCCATGCCTTGACCTCGGCCGACTTGTGCTCGGTGACCGCCGGCAGCTTGCGCAGCTTGGTCAGCACCCCGCTTCCCTTGGCCCCACCGCCGTGCACCAGGACGAGCGCGACGTCCTCCGCCGGGGCCGCGGCGTAGGCGAGCAGCCCGTCCACCGACTCTTCGGGCAGGTCCTCGATGCCACGGACGACGACACACCGCACAGAGCTGAACAGCGAGGGCGCGGCCAGCTCTCCGAACGTCGACAGCGTCAGCGCGGAGGCCGGCGATTCGGAGAGCTCCGACTCCGGGTCGGCCCTGCGGACCGCGGCACGTGCAGCCGAGACGGTGCGCTCGCTGAGGAACTCCTCCTTGCCGGTGACCAGCACGACCCGGCCCAAGGGGGACTCCGTGCCGGCCATGGGACCCACCCTATGGCCGAGGTCCGACACCTCATCTGCTGGTCACCACCCTCGGCAGGCCACCGTCGGCGACCACGGCGAGGTCACCGTCCTGGTCGGTGCGGAGCACCTCCGCCCCCGCGTCGGCCAGCGGCTGGAGCGAGGAGCGGGCCGGCTGCCCGTAGTCGTTGTCGGCCCCGACCGAGACCAGCACCACGCGCGGCTGGAGCGACAACAGCCAACCCTCGTCCTGGTAGCGGCTGCCGTGGTGGGGCATCTTCAGCACGTCGACGTGCAGCCCGGGGACCAGCCGGGCCAGCTCGCCCTGGCCCTCCGGCTCCACGTCACCGGTGAGCAGCAGCCGGAGTCCGGCGACCTGCACCAGGAGCACCACGCTGGCCTCGTTGGCCGTCGATCCGTCCCCCGGACCGAACCTCGGCGAGTCGGGCCGCGGCCACAGCACCTGGAGGCTCACCGACCCGACCGCCAGGGTGGCGGCGTAGGGCGCCGGAGCGGCCACCAGCCCCGCGCCGGACGCTGCCTGCTCGACCTCGTGTACGCCGCCCGGCGGGTCGAGCAGCCGGGTCGTCTCCACCGCGCCGACCCGGCGGCCGGCGAGGACGCCGCTGATCCCGTCGACGTGGTCGGCGTGGAAGTGGGTCAGCACCAGCAGCGGCACCTCACGAACCCGCAGCCGGTCGAGGCAGCGGTCCATCGCGCGCGGCTCGGGGCCGGCGTCGACCACGACGGCGCGGCCCGGGCCGGCGTCGAGCACGAGCCCGTCGCCCTGCCCCACGTCGCAGGCCACCAGCACCCAGCCATCGGGCGGCCACCCGAACGTCGGCGGCCGGACCAGCACGGCGACGACCAGCACGCCGGCGGCGCCGAGCGCCGTCACCGGCCGGACGAGCAGCCGTGGTGCCGCCATCGCGATCACGGCACTGGCCACGACGAGCAGGGCGAGCGCGACCGGACCGGTCCCCCAGCCGACGGCGGGCGTCGGCAGCGCCGCCCCGTGGTGGGCCACGGTGACCAGCCAGGCCACGCACCAGGAGGCGAGGGTCCCGCAGAGCCGGCCGACCGGAGCCCAGAGCAGCGTGAGCAGCCCACCAGCCAGGCCGAGCACCGTGGCCGGGCCGACCACCGGCGCGACCAGCAGGTTGGCGGCCACCGCGACGAGGCTGACCTGCCCGGAGATGGCCGCCACCAACGGCGTGCAGGCCAGCTGCGCCGCGGCCGGCACCGCGACCGCCTCGGCCAGCCATCGGGGCAACCACCGCACCAGCGCGTCCCGCCAGGCCGGTGCCAGCAGCAGGATGCCGCCGGTGGCCAGGACCGACAGCGCGAAGCCCGCCGAGACCGCGAGTCCGGGATCGACCAGCACCAGCACGAGCACCGCCGTCCCGAGCCCGCGCAGGGCCCGGTGCCGGCCATCGGCGCCCAGCGCGACCAGGCCGATCGTGCCCATGACCGCCGCGCGGAGCACGCTCGGCTCGGTGCGGGCGATGAGCACGAACCCGGCGATGCCGGCCGCGGCCACGAGGTGGAGCCAGCGCCCGCGTACCCGGCACCAGCGGGCCAGCCACAGCAGGAACCCGACGACCAGGGTCAGGTTGGTGCCGCTGACCGCCAGCAGGTGGGTCAGCCCGGTGGTGCGGAAGTCGTCCTGCAGCCCCGGGGCGACCTCGGCGTCGTCGCCGTCCACCAGGGCGGGCACCAGGGCCCGCTGGTCTGCTGGCCGGTGGGCCACCGATTCGCGCAGCGCCCGGCGCACCACGGAGGCCGCGCGCCACCACGCACCGGGACGCCCGACCAGCTCCACGTTGCCGCTGGGTCGCACCATCGCGGCCAGGTCGCGGTCGTCGGCCGGAACCAGCCGCCCGCGCAGCCACACCGTGGCGCCGAGGGGCACCCGTGCGTCGTCGGGGCTGCCCAGGACCAGGACGGGTGCGGCCAGGTCGATGGTCCGACCGCGGCCCGTGACGCGGTGGACCGCGAGCCGCCACACCACGGTCTCCGAGAAGCCGCCGGCGACCAGGTGCGGGTCGGAGGTGACCGTCCCGAGCAGCGTGACCGCGGCGCCGTCGTCAGCCAGCGCCGAGACCGGGTTGTGGGCGACCCGCTCGAACCGCAGGGCGGCGATCGAGCCGGCGGCCAGGGCGACGAGCAGCAACGCTGCCACCGACCGGACGAGGCCAGGATGGCGCCGGCCCACCACCCCGATCGCGGCGCAGCCCACCACCACAGCGAGGGCGAGCGACACCAGCGGTCGGCCGTGCAGCACCGTGCCGGCCACCGCGCCGAGCCATGCTGCGGCGCCCAGGACCGGCATGCGCGGGTCGAGGCGGCGGATGGACGCAGGGGCGGCATCGGGGGTCACACCGTCACGTAGGGCGCGAGCTTGCCGAGCGTGACCTCACCGATGCCGTCGACCTCGAGCAGCTCGTCGACCGAGGTGAACCCGCCGTGCTGGTCGCGCCACTGCAGGATCGAGGCCGCCGTGGCCGGCCCGACGTCCGGCAGCGTGTCGAGCTCGGTCGCCGTGGCCGTGTTGAGGTTGACCAGGGTCGCCGGCCCGGACGGGGCGCCCGAGGGCACCGCGTCGGCGGCGGCACCCGACGGAGGCGTCCCGCCGACGACCACCTGCTCGCCGTCGACCAGCACCCGGGCGAGGTTGAGCGTGGTCAGGTCGACCCCGGATCGGGCGCCGCCGGCAGCCTTGATCGCGTCGACCACTCGAGATCCGGCGTCGAGCACGGCGATGCCGGGGTGGCGGACCTTGCCGGCCACGTCCACGGTCACCGTCGACGGCGGGGCATGCGACGCGGCTGCTCCCGCGGCCCCGGCGCCAGCCGGGTCGTCCACGGGCTCGACCTGGGGGGCGACGGTCACTGGACCGGGCGCCGGCGCGGCGGCCAGGTCGGCCGCCTGGTGCGGCGAGCCCCGCACCAGCCACCAGCACGTGACCGCCACGGCGACAGCCACGACGACCGCGATGGCCGCCAGCTGCGCGGGACCGAGCGAGCCGGTGCCGCGCGTCCGCGCGGCGGCGTGGCGCCCGGGCGCCGGCGTGCGGGGCACGGCCCCGGGCAGCGGTCGCGGGACGGCCGGCGGCGCCGCGGGTGGGCGTCTCGGTGCGGCGGGCCGCGTGTGGTCGTCCCACCACGGCTCCGCGGTCAGGTCGGCGGGGGGCGCCTGGGGCCGGGCCGGGCGGACGCCGCCCGGGTGGTCGGACAGCTCGTCGCCCAGCCGAGCGAGCCGGCGGGAGAGGGCCGCGTCGTGGTCGTGGGCTCGTCGAGTGTGCATGCGACGAACCTAGGAAGATCCGGCGACGGCCGAGCGGGCCGAGCCCGTGGCCTGTGGACAACCCGCCCGGACGGACCGGTTGTGGACGGAATCTGGTCGTCCAGCCGTCAGAGGAGCGGTGCGACGCAGACCGCGAGCATCCCCGGTCCGACGTGCGCACCCAGCACCGCGCCCAGCTCGGCGCAGCTCACGTCACGGCCCTCGAGGTTGTCGGCCAGCCGGCCGGCCAGCTTCTCCTGCAGCTGTGCCGCGCGGTCCGACGAGGCCAGGTGCGCAACGGTGACGTCCACCGGGTCGGAGCCGGCCGC
This sequence comes from Nocardioides sp., assembly GCF_036274455.1. Lineage (GTDB taxonomy): Bacteria > Actinomycetota > Actinomycetes > Propionibacteriales > Nocardioidaceae > Nocardioides. The sequence goes on from NZ_DASUFR010000062.1 coordinate 8,482, forward strand.
CTGCACCGCGAGCTCCTCGAGCCGGGCCAGAGCCCGCGCCGAGGTTCGCACCCGCTCGAGCGAGGCGACCCTGCCGTCCGCGATCTCGAGCAGCGGCTTGACGGCGAGCGCGCCACCCAGCAGGGCGGCCGCTGCGCCGATCCGGCCGCCACGGCGCAGGTACTCGAGCGTGTCCACGTAGAACAGCGACCGGCACCGCGAGGCGCGCTCGAGCGCGGCCTCGGCGGCCTCTTCCGCCGAGCCCCCGGCGTCGACGACGTCGGCGGCGGACAGGGCGGCGTACCCGGTCGCCACCCCGACCTGCCGGCTGTCCACGGGTACGACGTGGACCGGCGCCTCACGGGCAGCGAGCTGCGCCGACTCGAAGGTCCCGCTCATGTCCGAGGACAGGTGCACCGAGACGATCTCGGTCGCCCCCCTGCGCGCGCACTCCTCGTAGACCTCGAGCAGGGCGGCCGGGGTGGGCCGCGAGGTGCTCACCGGCCGGAACTCCTTCAAGGCGGCGGCGACCATCGCCGGTGTTGCGCCGTCGGACCCCTCGTCGTAGACGTCGGCGCCGATCACGACCTGGAGGGGAACCACCACGATGCCGCGCTTGTCGGCCAGCTCCGGCGAGAGGGTCGCCGTGGAGTCGGTGACCACGACGACAGCCATGGACGCGAGGCTAACGCGTCGCCTCTGCCGTCGACATGAGCCGAACGGCTCAGCCGAGCAGCTCCCGGAGCCGCGCCGCAAACCCGTCGGGGTCGCCGTCGCCGGGCAGGAACCCGCCGTGTCCCTTCGGGAAGATCGCCACCTCGGTGCCCAGCCGGGCCGCGACCGAGTAGCCGCCGCGGGCCGCCATCTGCTGACCGGAGTCCTCGCCCGCCGCGACCACCAGCCGGTCGCCGAGCGAGGCGAGCGCCTCGGCGTCGGGCTCGTAGGCGTTGCACGGCCCGAGGTTGCGCATCAGCGGGTTGTCCCGTGAGCCGTCGTCGTCGGCCGACATGCCGAACATCGCCGGGTCGGGCGCCGGACGCTCCAGGTAGTCGCCGGGCAGCTCGCCGTCGAACATCACCAGGGCGATGAACTTCGCCATCGCCGGCCCGTCGCCGGCGGCCTCGTAGGTCGCCCGCATGTCCTCGGCCACGGCGAGGATGGTGTCGCGGTCCGGCAGCCAGGCCGCTGTCGGCGGCTCGTGGGCTACCACCCGGCGGACATCGCCGGGGTGGGCGGCAACAAGCGCGAGCGCGTTGACCGCTCCCCCGCTGCTGGCGAAGACGTCGACCGGCCCGGCCCCGACCGCCTCGATGACCCGGTGGATGTCCTCCGCGTGCTGCTCGGGGGTGACCGGTGAGGTCCCGCGCGGGTTGCGGGCGGCGCCCCGCGGGTCGTAGGTGATCACCGGCCGGTCCGTGAAGTGCTCGGCCAGGGGCGCGAAGTACGACGCCTCCATCGGCGACCCGAGGATGAACAGCGCCGGACGATCCGCGGTGGCGTCCGCGACGTCGCCGCGGACGTCGTAGGTGATCAGGTCGTCGCCCTCACCCACGGTGAGGGTCTGCACAGCAAGAGTCTCGGTCATGTCGCATCAGACCGCGACACGACCGGGAACTCATCGGCGTCAGACGACGACGTTCACCAGCGACGGCTCGCGGACGATGACCCGGCGCACCTCGCGGCCCTCGACCGCGCGTACGACGGCCGGGTCGGCCAGTGCCAGCGCCTCCAGGTCGGCCGCGGTGATGTCCGGGGCGACCTCCAGCCGCGCCCTCACCTTGCCCTGCACCTGGACGACGGCAGTGACCGACGACTCGACCAGCAGCGCCGGGTCGACGGCCGGCCAGCCGGCGCGCGCCACGGACGGCTCGTGGCCCAGCCGGTGCCACATCTCCTCCGCGGTGTACGGCGCGACCAGCGACAGCATGATCGCGACCGCCTCGGCCGCCTCGCGGACGGCCGGGTCGGCCGGGCCGCAGCCGGTGTCGATGGCCTTGCGGGTGGCGTTCACCAGCTCCATCACCCGGGCGACCATCACGTTGAACCGGAAGCCTTCGATCAGCTCGCCGGCGTCGTGCACGGCCCGTGCGGTCGCCCGCCGCAGCTCGGCGTCGCCGCCGTCGGGCGGCGTGCCCGGCCGTGACGTCACGTCACCGCTCAGCCGCCACGCGCGCTGCAGGAAACGCAGCGAGCCGCCCGGCGACATGTCCGCCCAGTCGATGTCGTCCTCCGGCGGGCCGGCGAAGACCAGCGTCAGCCGCACCGCGTCCACGCCGAACTCGCGCAGCTGCGCGCCCAGGTCGACGCCGTTGCCCAGGGACTTCGACATCTTCTTGCCCTGGTTGATGACCTGGCCCTGGTTCAGCTGGGCCGAGAAGGGCTCGACGAAGTCGACCATCCCCATGTCGTGCAGCACCTTGGTGAAGAACCGCGCGTACAGCAGGTGCAGCACCGCGTGCTCGACGCCACCGACGTAGATGTCGCAGGGCATCCACTCGCGCACCGCCGCCTCGTCGAACGGGCCGTCGGTGTAGTTCGGCGAGCAGTAGCGCAGGAAGTACCACGAGGAGTCCACGAAGGTGTCCATCGTGTCGCTGTCCCGCTTGGCCGGCCCGCCGCACTTCGGGCACGTGGTGTTGACCCACTCCTCGGCGGCGGCCAGCGGCGAGACGCCCTTCGGCTTCAGGTCCGCGCCCCGCAGGTCGGGCAGCACCACCGGCAGCTGGTCGTAGGGGACCGCGACCTCACCGTCCTTCTCGCAGTGGACGATCGGGATCGGGCAGCCCCAGTAGCGCTGCCGGCTCAGCAGCCAGTCGCGCAGCCGGTAGTTCACGGTGCCGGAGCCGACGCCGTCCCGCTCCAGCTGCTCGATGATCGTGCGGTTGCCGGTGGCCTTGTCGGTGATGCCGTTCAGCGGCCCGGAGTTGACATAGACGCCGTCACCGGTCGTCGCGACGTACGTCGTCTCGGGGTTGTCCTCCCCGGTGTCCACCACCCGGCGCACCGGTAGGCCGAATGCCTTGGCGAAGTCCAGGTCACGCTGGTCGTGCGCGGGCACGGCCATGATCGCGCCGGTGCCGTAGTCGGCCAGCACGTAGTCCGCGGCCCACACCGGGATCTGCTCGCCGGTGACCGGGTTGGTGGCGGTGACTCCCAGGTCGACACCGGTCTTGGGCCGGTCGGTCGCCAGCCGGTCGATGTCGGAGGCCCTGCGGACCTCCTCCAGGTAGGCGTCCAGCGCCGGCTTCTGCTCGGGCGCGACCAGCTCCTGGGCCAGCGCGGCGTCGGCCGCTACCACCATGAACGTCGCGCCGTACAGCGTGTCCGGGCGCGTGGTGAAGACCCGGATCGGGTCGTGGCCCTCGACGGCGAAGTCGACGTGAGCGCCCTCGGACCGCCCGATCCAGTTCTTCTGCGCGGTCAGCACCCGCTCGGGCCAGGTCTTCTCCAGCGGCTCCATGTCGTCCAGCAGCCGCTGCGCGTAGTCGGTGATCTTGAAGTACCACTGCGTCAGCTCCCGCTTGGTGACCTCGTGGCCGCAGCGCTCGCAACGGCCGTCGACCACCTGCTCGTTGGCCAGCACGGTCTGGTCGTTGGGGCACCAGTTGACCGGGCTGTTCTTGCGGTAGGCCAGCCCCCGCTCCCGGAACTTCAGGAACAGCCACTGGGTCCAGGTGTAGTACTCCGGGTCGCTGGTGTTGAACCGCCGCGACCAGTCGAAGCTGATCGCGTAGTTGCGGAACGACTCGTACTGCGTGTCGATGTTGGCGTAGGTGTAGGTCGCCGGGTGCTCGTTGTTGCGGATCGCGGCGTTCTCTGCGGGCAGGCCGAAGGAGTCCCAGCCCATCGGGTTCAGGACGTCGTAGCCCTTCTGCCACCAGTAGCGCGCGATCACGTCGTGCAGCGCCATGACCTCGGCGTGACCCATGTGCAGGTCGCCGCTCGGGTAGGGGAACATCGTCAGCGCGTAGCGCTTCTCGGCGCCGGCCGGTGCGCTGCCGGCCCGGAACGCGTCCAGCCCGTCCCACACCTGGCGCCACTTCTGCTGCACCGCATGGACGTCGTACGACGACGCCTGCTCCTGCTCGTTGGTCTCCATGGTTCCTCGCTCAAAGATCCTGCTGCTGTGTCCAGGGCACAAAAAAGCCCCTCAGGCAGAGGGGCGGCCGCGTCGACGTCTGTGCGTCGTCAACGCGGCTGGGTAAGGAGCAGGGTCCTACGCATGGCACCAGACTAGCGGACAGCGTCCACGGTCTTCTCACGGGCAGCCTTCTCCCGGGCAGCCTCATGCGGCAGCGGGCCCAGTGTGCGCGGCAGCAGCTGGTGCACCTGGCCGACCAGGGTGGGCAGTGCGGTCGGGTCGCCGGTGACGTGCTTGAGCAGCGCCGCCTGGAAGAGCCCGTCGAAGACGGCGTACGCCGACGTGGGGTCCATCGTCACCTCACGGTCGGCCAGCTCGGCGTAGCGGGTCACGATCCGCCAGATCATGTCCTCGAGGGCCTGGTCGATCCGGAGCACGGTGTCGCGGAGCCGCTCGTCGAACATGCTCTCGACGCGCAGGTCGTACCAGAGCCGGTGCATCGGCGCCTCGTCGAGGATCGTCTCGGCCAGCTTGTCGGCGAACCCCTCCAGCAGCTCCTGGGCCGACTGCGACCGCTGGACGACGTCGTCGTAGCGGTGCACGCAGCGCTCCTTGTAGTAGGTGACGCTGTAGGAGACCAGCTCGAGCTTGTCCGCGAAGTAGTAGTGCAGCACGCCGTGGCTGTAGGGCGAATGCTTCGCGATGTCGCGCAGGCTGGTCCGCGCATAGCCCAGCTCGCCCAAGGTGAGCAGCGCCGACTCCGCCAGCTCGTTGCGTCGTTCGTCGAACCTGTCGACGGGCGACCGCCGACTCCGGGTGGACGGGATCACCCCGGCATCTTGACACGCGTCCAGGTATTTGTGGACAGGTGTCAAGACGTTACTTGACAGTTGTCCAGACGCGAGGGACCGTGGAGATTCCCCACGAAAGTGATACGGGACAAGGCGGGACTGGGGCGCGACCTACCCCCCGGCGTCCCTCTCCCGCCGGCTGCTTCTCCACGCGCTCGCCCGGTCGACGACCCCGACGCTGATCGAGTACTCCTCGTAGTAGTCATCTACGCCGGCCCGCTGCGCCTCGCGGTGCTCCGGGTGTCTCCCCCACGCATCGTGGGAGGCCCGGTCGGCGAAGGTGACCACGGTGACCCGCTCGCCGTCCTCGGCGGTGAACGTCTTGTGCTCGACGTAGCCGGGCATCTCGCGGGCCAGCGCGCTCATCCGCGCGGCGTGCTCGGGGTAGCCATCCGCGTCGGGCCGCAGCCGGTTGCGGAACACCGTGACGACCTGGCCGGGCTCGGGCTGCATGGCCCAACACTAGAGTCGGCCCATGGCCGACCGACCCGTTCTCGACCGCTTCCGGCTCGACGGCAAGGTGGCGGTGGTGACCGGTGCGTCCAGCGGTCTGGGCGTCGCGTTCGCCCAGGCGCTGGCCGAGGCCGGCGCCGACGTGGCCCTCGGCGCTCGGCGGGTCGACCGGCTCGCCGACACCGCCGCGCTGGTCGAGCGCACTGGCCGCAAGGCGCTGACCCACGGCACCGACGTCGCCGACCCACAGTCGTGCACCGACCTGGTCGCGCTGGCGATGGAGGAGTTCGGCCACGTCGACGTGCTGGTCAACAACGCGGGCATCGGCACCGCGGTGCCGGCCACCCACGAGACCCCCGACCAGTTCCGGCAGGTCATCGACGTCAACCTCAACGGCTGCTACTGGATGGCCCAGGCCTGCGGCCGGGTCATGCAGCCGGGCTCGAGCATCATCAACATCAGCTCGGTGCTGGGGCTCACCACCGCGGGGCTCCCCCAGGCGGCGTACTCCTCGTCCAAGGCGGCGCTGATCGGGCTCACCCGCGACCTCGCCCAGCAGTGGACCGGCCGCAAGGGCATCCGGGTCAACGCCATCGCACCCGGGTTCTTCGAGTCGGAGATGACCGAGCAGTACCCGCCCGGCTACATCGAGTCCAAGCTCCCGCGCATCCCCGCCGGCCGCGAGGGAGATCCGGCCGAGCTGGCCGCCACCGTGGTGTTCCTCGCCTCGGACGCCGCGGGCTACATCACCGGTCAGACCGTCGCCGTCGACGGCGGCATGACGATCACCTGACCTGCGTGAGCCGACCGCGGTGCGTCATCATCGGCGCCGGCTTCGGCGGGCTCGGCGCGGCGCACGCGCTGCGCCAGCAGGGCATCGACGACATCACCGTCCTGGAGCGTGCGGACCGCGTCGGCGGCGTCTGGCGCGACAACACCTATCCCGGCGCCGCGTGCGACGTCCCGTCGCCGCTCTACTCGTGGTCGTGGGCGCTCAACCCGTCGTGGACCCGCCGCTACAGCGGTCAGGCCGAGATCCTCGCCTACCTCGAGCGCGCCGCGGGAAAGGCCGGGCTGCTCGACACGGTCCAGACGAGGCAGGAGGTCTGCGAGGCGACCTACGACGACCGGACGGCGACGTGGCAGGTGCGGACCACCGACGGCACCACCTACGACGCGGACGTGCTGATCTCGGCCGTGGGCCAGCTCTCCGAGCCCGTGGTCCCGGACCTGCCCGGCCGCGAGTCGTTCGCCGGCGCGGCGTTCCACTCGGCGAGGTGGCGCCACGACGTCCCGCTCGACGGCGCCAGGGTCGCGGTCGTGGGCACTGGCGCGAGCGCCGTCCAGTTCGTCCCCGAGATCGTCGACCGGGTCGGTTCACTGACAGTGTTCCAGCGCTCGGCGCCGTACGTCGTCCCGAGGCCGGACACCGAGTACCGCCCGTTCCACCACCGGCTCTTCGACCGCCACCCGGCGGTGATGCGCGGCGAGCGCGGCGCGACCTTCCACCTCAGCGAGCTCCTCAACCGTGCCCTCGGCGGTGGCTCGGCCATCGCGGCGCCGTTCATGGCGACACTTAGGCAGGTCTGGAGGGCGCACCTGCGGCGACAGGTCACGGACCCGGCCCTGCGCGAGAAGCTGCAGCCCGACCACCCCATGGGTTGCAAGCGGATCCTGTTCAGCAACGACTGGTACCCCGCGCTCGCGCGCGACCACGTCGACGTCGTGACCGAGGCGGTCGTCGGCGTGGAGCCCACCGGGGTGGTCGGCGCCGACGGCACCCACCACGAGGCCGACGTGCTGATCTGGGGCACCGGCTTCTCGGCCACCGACTTCCTGAGCACGATCCGCGTCACCGGCCGTGCCGGGCTGGAGCTGCACGACGTGTGGCGCGGTGGCGCGACGGCGTACCTCGGGATCGGCGTGCCGGGCTTCCCCAACCTCTTCTGCGTCTACGGCCCCAACACCAACCTGGGCGGCAGCTCGATCATCGGCATGATGGAGGCGCAGGCGGGATGGATCGCCCAGGTGGTGCGGCGGCTGGCAGACACCGACCGGCGGGCGTTCGAGGTGCGGACCGCGGCGTTCGAGGCCTACGACCGCGAGATGCAGGGCCGACTGCGCGAAAGTGTGTGGGCTCGGTGCGACAGCTGGTACCGCGACGGCGACCGGATCACCACCAACTGGCCGGGACGGGTCGGCGAGTACCAGCAGCGCCTGACCACGGTCGACTGGTCGCACCTGGTCGCGACGTGACCGATGAGTCCGGGTCGTCGGACGGGTCGTGTCGTTCGTGACCTTCGTGCTCGTGCCCGGCGCCGGTGGCGACGGCCACTACTTCTACCGTGTGGCTCCCCTGCTCGGCCCGGACACCGTGTCGGTGGACCTGCCGGCGGGCGACGAGGACGCCGGGCTGGCGGAGTACGCCGACGCGATCGTGGCCGCAGCCGGGGGCGCCACGGACATCACCCTCGTCGCCCAGTCGCTGGGCGGCTTCTCGGCGCCGCTGGCCGTCGGCCGGCTCGACGTCCGCCGGATCGTGCTGCTCAACGCGATGGTTCCCAAGCGCGGAGAGACCTTCGGTGAGTGGTGGGGAGCGGTCGGGCAGGGGCCGGCCAGCCGCGCGTACGCCGAGCAGGACGGTCGCGACCCGGACGCGCCGTTCGACGTCGAGGAGATGTTCTTCCACGACGTGCCGCCGGACGTCACCGCGGCCGTGCTCGCTCGTGGTGAGCCGGTGCAGCAGGAACAGCCGCTCGACGAGCCGTGGCCGCTCGACGCGTGGCCGGACGTGCCCACCAGCGCGATCGCCGGCCGTCACGACCGGCTCTTCCCCGAGCCTCTCCAGCGCGCCTACCTGCACGACCGGCTCGGCATCGAGCCGACCGTCATCGACGGCGGCCACCTGGTCGCGCTGGCCAATCCGACGGGGCTGGCCGACGTGCTTCTCGAGCAGGCGAGCTGACCTTCGGCCGCTTGCACGCCGGGACCGGCGGTGCCCACGGGCCTGCCCGTCCCCTGATGGTTCGACTTGCCCGCCCCCGTCGGGACTCGAGACTCAGGCGTCGGGCCACCTCCGGAGGCCACGGTGGTGCTGCGCGAACCACCTCGGCACCCCGGGCATCCCACCGGGTACGAGCCGTCCCGTGGGCGTGCCCGAGGAGGTCACACCATGCTGCTGCGCCGCGAGTCCAAGGTGGTCGGCCTGGTCGGCCTGGCCGGTCTGGCAGTCATGACGACCGCTGCCACCCTGACGCTGCTGCCCGCCGCCCAGTCAGGGCCAGCCACGGCTGGATCCGGGAGAGCCGAGACGAAGGCGCCGTCCGCTGGGTCCTCCCCGCCGGAGTGGCAGGTCCCGGGACGACAGGGAGGCCACGCAGCCGACGGCGGGACGGTGGACCGGCCGAACGTGCTGCTCATCACGGCTGACGACGCCGCCGTCGGCGACATGGCGTACCTGCCGCAGACCCGGCGGCTGATCGCGGAGGAGGGCACGACCTTCGACGACGCGATCGCACCCACGCCTATCTGTGCCCCCTCCCGGGCGTCGTTGCTCACCGGGCAGTACGCACACAACCACGGCGTGCTGACCGTCGAAGGCGCCGGAGGCGGAGTGCAGGCGTTCCACGACCAGAACACCCTCCCCGTCTGGCTGCAGCGCGCCGGCTACGACACCTTGTTCCTCGGCAAGTACCTCAACGGGTACGGCGACGACGGCGACCCCGTGGTCCCTCCCGGGTGGGACGAGTGGCGCGCGACGGTGGGGTCGTCCACCTACGACTACCTGAACCCGACCCTCACCATCGACGGGCACCTCTCACCGCGCCACGAGTACACCACCGACCTGATCGCGGACCAGAGCAGCATGCTGCTGAACTCTGAAGCGCGGAAGAGGAGCCCGTGGTTCATGTGGGTCAACTACCTCGCCCCACACCACGGCGAACCCGACGACGCCGACGACCAGGAGCTGCTCGCCGAGGGAGTCCTCACTCCCTACGTCGCACCGAGGTATCGCGGCACGATGGAGCACGTCCCGCTCCCCGACACCCCTGACATGTTCCGTGGCAACGCCCCCGGGACCCACTGGGCCGGGACCTCACTCACCGCCCGCCAGCGGGCGGCGGTCCGCTCGGGCTTCCGGCAGCGGCTGGAGTCGCTCCAGTCCGTCGACGACGCCGTGGCCCGAACCATCGCGACGCTGCGCCGCAACCACCAGCTCGACGACACCATCGTCATCTTCGCCTCGGACAACGGGTTCATGACCGGGCAGCACAACATCTACGGCAAGCTCCTCCACTACGACGAGTCGCTGCGGATCCCGGTCACCATGAGGGGACCCGGCATCCCGAAGGGAGAGGTCGTCGAGACCGCGATCACCACCCCCGACCTGGCCACGACGATCGCTGCCATCGCCGGCGCCCGCCCGGGTCGGCCCCAGGACGGGATCGACATCCGGCCGTTGATCCAGACCGGACCGTGGTTGCGCCCCATCCCGATCGAGGCCTACCCGGTGCTCGGTGGCACCAGCCCGCTCTACACCGGGATCAGGTACGGCCAGTACACCTACATCCGGATGCCGCGGGGAGCCGAGGAGCTCTTCGACCGGGGCACCGACCCGTTCGAGCTCACCAACGCCGCCGGCCGCCCGGCGTACGCCCGCACCCTCGCGACCTTGCGTGCCTGGGACCGCCGCTTCCACGACTGCGCCGGCGATACCTGCCCGAAGGCCCTCGCGCCCGGTGTTGCGTAGGCAGGTCCCGGAGTGGAGCGTCAACCGCGACGTCCCGGCCGCCACCACCGTGGGTCTGCCCGTCGGCACCACGCCCGCCGACGTGGTCTCGGTGTCGGTACGGCGGGTCCCGATCGGTCTGAGCGACAACGGCGCCACGCTCACCGTGACCGACATCGACCGCGCGTTCTTCCTCGGCCCCGACTACCTGCCGCAGGCCTCCTTCGTCTCCTGGCACGGCAGCCAGCAGCTGACCGCTGCCTCACCGACCGCGGTGCTGTGGCCGGCGGCCCTCGCTGGTTGATCGCGGCTCATCCGGTCGTGTGCAGCAGCCTCTCGAGGCTGCGGCGCACGCAGCCGGGGTCCTCGAGCCAGGGGAAGTGACCGTTCCCGGGAAGCACGTCGACCACCGCCCCCATGAGTTCGGCGGTGTCCCTGCTCGCGGTGACCGGCACCGGGTCCAGCTCGCCGTGCACGAACCGAGTCGGCACCGGGCAGCCCCGGAGCAGCCCGGCGAGAGCCGGCAGCTCGGCATTGATCGAGTCCCAGCTCTCCTCGCTCGGGGCGTGGCCCTTCTGGGGAATCGGCTGTGCGACATCCAGGCTCGAGAAGTACCCGGGCCAGGCGATCTCCATGGCCTCGAGCGTCTCGGCCGTGGACAGTGGACGCGTCGCCTCGAGCGCGTCGAGCTCCTGGAGGCGCGCCACGGTCTTCGCAGGGAGTCGCTTCGACAGCTCGGCCTCGAACTCTGCCAGCCCTCCGTCGCCGACTGCCCCCAGCGGATCCACGACGAGAGCGGTACCAACCCGTGTTGGTGCCGCCGCCAACACGTGGAGCAGCAGGTGGCCGCCCCACGAATGCCCAATGATCGTCGGGGCCTGCCAGCCGAGCGCGTCGAGGACGTCGACGACGTCGTCGCGCAACGTCGGTACGTCGAACGGACCGTCCAGCGTGGACGGCGCCAGACCCCGCTGCTGGAACGACGCCACCCGGTATCCGTCCAACTCCGGCACCAGGCTCTCCATGTAGTCAGTCATGCCTGGCCCGCCATGCAGGAGCAGCACCTCTGGGCCGGACCCGACGATCCAGCCCCCGAGTCCCCGGGAGCTCGTGAACTCGCTCCTCATCCCGTGACGCTAGAACGCCACCGATCCGGTGTCCATGAAGCGGAAGCCCCAGCCCGCTGCCAAGCAGAGCAGCAGCCCGTCGTCAATCAACGGCGCCGCCGCGGCGACGAACGGGCGAGTCCTGCGGAAGTAGCCTTCCCGGCTGACCTGGCTCAGCGAGCACTGGCTCGACCCGTTCGGCTGGATCGGGAGCGCGCTGCTGATCGTCTCGCTGCTGTCGTCGGCTTCTTCGACGAGGCGCTGCTCAACCACTGACCTGGTCCGAGGAGTCGGCGGGATTCGAGTCGTTCACCCCGCCAGGTGGGCAAGGCCTCTCGCGTGGATCCACTCGTCGGCGTCCTTCCCGAGGCCGTGCAGGACCGCGTCCAGCTGTTCGAGGCTCTGCTGGACAGCGGCGTACATGAGGCATCTGGTCGGCTGGATAGCGGTGACGGGGAGGCACTCGCGACGGCCATCGAAGTTCACGGGAAAGCCCGCGTTCGCGAAGGTGACCTCTACGCCCCTTTCGAAGCGAAGTCGGATATCGGCATGAATGCCCATCGCGTGGGCTTCCGGCCGGTTGAGAATTTCGACCTCGTCGTTCTCCCGGTAGTCGGCGAGGTCGACGAATCCCGCCCTGTCGAACTCAACTGCTGCCGAGGAGCCACTGGCAAGAATGGCGTTGGGCGCAAGCAGGCGCCGGTCCTCGAGTGTGAAGGAATTTCGGCCCGTGCATCCGACGACGATGTCGAACTGTCCCAGTTCGTGAGGATTCCGTGGTTCCGTCTCCGCGAGTCTCGCCTGGACCGTCGCGCCCGGGTGGGCGGTCGTTGCGGCCCGTAGCTGCTCTTCGTCATTGTCGACAACCGTCATGTTTGCGCGGGGGAACTCATGGTGCAGCTGTCGAGCGCACGCCTCACCCACGGCGCCGTACCCCAGAACGGCGACGTGGCTGACTCCTTCGGGTCTCAGAGCCCGCGCCTTCGATGCCAGTGCCGTGGCAACCGATGCTCCGATGAATGGAGCCTCGAACTGCAGCTTGGTCTGTGCGCGGGCGATGCTCGTTGCCCGGATGCCGAGCTGCCGCAGATCATCAGCGTGGGACTTGATGAACTCATGACCGCGAGTGGTCTGCTCGATCATGCGGGCGCCCGCGAACGCGCGCGCTGCTTCATGGGAGATGGCATGCAGGACGCTGAGGGCCCGCAGGAAGTATGCGCCGTCGTCCAGGACGATGAGGTCGGCATTGCAGTGGTGATCGAGCATGTCGAACAGCGTTGAGATCACTCGCGTCAGCTGTGCCGAGGTGTAATCGACCAGCGGGTCGGTGAACAGGGCCGGACAGTGGGTCGGGTCACCGGCCAGTTGCAACAGCGCTTCACGCACATCTGGGTGGGTGGAGTAGGGGATGTCGACGAACCAGGTCCTGTTCGGATCGATGCCGTCGTCGATGAGTGCTTGGACAAGAGGGACCGTCGTGCCGAGCTGATGTTGGATGACCAGCAGGTTATGCGCGGAGAGGTCCGCCCTCGCGTGGTGCCGGCGGTAGTCGTCGAGCAGTGGGAGTTGCGAATTGCCGATGAAGTCCGCGCTGAAGTCGAAGCTACCAAGCGCGGCTGATATCCGTGGGTCCACTGTCGTGAAGCTCTCTGCCAGCCCCGCAGATGGTGCCGTTACCCGAACGCACTCTCGAATGTCTCACCGGTCGGCTGGGACCTCGCACAGCTGAGTCTGGATCCCACGACGTCC
>NZ_DASUFR010000063.1:0-35816 GCF_036274455.1 Nocardioides sp.
GGTCGGTCCGCAGCACGGGGGTCGGCAGGGGCACGCGCGCCATCAGAACACGTTGAGCGGCCGGAACTGCACCGAAACCCGGGGGCCGGCGCTCGCGACCTTGGGGACGGCGTGCTCCCAGGTGCGCTGGCAGGAGCCGCCCATCACCACTAGGTCGCCGTGGCCCATCTCGACGGCGATCGAGTCGCCGCCGCCGCGGGGTCGCAGTGCCAACCGGCGGGGGTCACCGAACGACACGATCGCGACCATGGTGTCGGTGTGCTTGCCGCGGCCGATGGTGTCGCCGTGCCAGGCCACCGAGTCGCGGCCGTCGCGGTAGTAGCAGCACCCGGCGGTCCGGAACGGCTCGCCGAGCTCGTCGGCATAGTGCGCGGACAGCGCGTCGCGGGCCTCGGCCAGGCCGCGGTGGGGGAGCTCGTCGCCGATCATGTAGGTGTGCACCAGCCGGGGCACGTCGACGATGCGGTCATACATCTGCCGGCGCTCGGCCCGCCACGGCACGTCACGCACCAGCGTCGCGAAGACGTCGTCGGGGTCGGGCAGCCAGCCGCGGGCGATGTCCACCCAGGCGCCGCGCGAGAGCGGCGTCCGCTCCATCGCCGCGAAGTCGATGGCGCGCTGCTGGTCGTCGAGCCCGGTCGGGGCGAAGAGGGTCGACTGGAAGTCCATGCCGGGCAGTGTACGCCGGAGTCGAACACACGTTCGACACCTCGGGGTGGGTTCGGGGGACATCCCGATCGAGCCCGTTCCACCCCGGCTGCCAGCATTGCCCCATGCCCGGCCAGGACGAGATGGAGCGCACCGTGGCTGCGCGGGTGCGCAACCTGACCAAGACCTACGGCGCGGGCGAGACCCGCGTCATCGCTCTCGACGACGTGACCCTCGACCTGATGGCGGGCGAGTTCACCGCCGTGATGGGGCCCAGCGGCTCGGGCAAGTCCACGCTCATGCACTGCCTGGCCGCGCTCGACAGCGCCGACTCCGGCTCGGTGATGGTCGGCGACCAGGAGCTCACCGTCCTCAAGGACAAGGCGCTGACCAGGCTGCGCCGCGACGAGATCGGCTTCGTCTTCCAGTCCTACAACCTGGTCCCGACCCTGACCGCGAAGGAGAACATCCTCCTGCCGCTGGCCATCGCCGGCCGCAGCCCCGACCGGGCGTGGTACGACGCGGTCATCGCCACGGTCAACCTCGCCGACCGGCTCGACCACAAGCCGCACGAGCTCTCCGGCGGCCAGCAGCAGCGAGTGGCGGTGGCCCGGGCCCTGGTGAGCCGGCCGAGGATCGTCTTCGCCGACGAGCCGACCGGGAACCTCGACTCGACCTCCGGTGCCGAGGTCCTCGACCTCCTGCGTCGCAGCGTGGACGAGCACCGCCAGACCGTCGTGATGGTCACCCACGACCCGGTCGCGGCGGCCTACACCGACCGCGTGCTGTTCCTCGCCGACGGCCGGGTGGTCGACGAGCTGCGCGAGCCGACCCGCGAGCAGGTGCTCGACACCATGGCCCGCCTCGCGTCGCCCGAGCCCGTCTGAGCATGATCCGCGCCTCCCTCAAGAGCCTGCTGGCCCGCCGGGTCCGGCTACTGCTGAGCGCGTTCGCGATCGTGCTCGGCGTCGCGTTCGTGACCGGGATCCTGATGTTCTCCGACACGCTCGAGCGCAGCTTCACCGCGCTCTTCGACTCCACGGTCGGCGACTCCGTGGTGCGTCCGGAGAACAGCGACGTCGCCAACCAGGGCGGTGTCTTCAGCACCCAGACGGTCCCGGCGTCGCTCCAGCCGACGCTCGAGAAGCTGCCCGGAGCGGCCCGGGTGGACGGCATCGTGAGCGCGACGGGCGTCTACGTGCTGTCCACCGAGGACAAGGTGGTGGGCGGCTCCGGGCCGCCGGCGTTCGGCGGCAACTGGAGCGACGCGCCCGCGGGGCACGGCCTCGAGGGCCTGGTCATCCTCGAGGGGCACGAGCCGCACGGCGCGGACGAGGTGGTGCTCGACAAGGACGCCGCCGAGAAGGCCGGCTACCACCTCGGCGACCAGGTCCCGATCATCACCAGCGCCAAGACGCTGGACATCCACCCGACGCTGGTCGGCATCGCGGGGTTCCGGGACGGTGGCTCCCTCAACGGCGCGACATTCGCGGCGTTCGACACCGCGACCGCACAGCAGCTCTTCCTCGACGGCCAGGACGCCTACAACACCTTCTGGGTCACCGCGAAGGACGGCGTCTCCCAGGAGGAGCTGACCAAGGAGGCCAACGCGGTCCTGCCCGCCGGGCTCGAGGCGGTCACCGGCGACCACGCGGCGAAGGAGAACGCCGGCCCGCTGCTGGACGGGATCGACTTCCTGACCACGATGGTGCTGATCTTCGCGGCCATCGCGCTGGTCGTGAGCACCTTCATCATCGTCAACACCTTCTCGATCCTGGTGGCCCAACGAAGCCGGGAGCTGGCCCTCCTGCGCGCGCTCGGGGCGTCCAAGCGCCAGGTCATCGGCTCGGTGCAGCTCGAGGCGTTCGTCGTGGGGGTGGTCGGCGCGACGGTCGGGCTCGGCCTCGGCGTGCTGCTCGCGATGGGGATCCGCGCCCTGGTGGCGACCATCGGGCTCGACCTCGCCAACCAACCGCTCGTGTTCGCGCCCCGGACGCCGATCACGGCCTACGCCATCGGCATCGGCGTCACCATGGTCGCGGCGTGGCTGCCCGCCCGCCGGACCGGACGGATCGCCCCGGTCCAGGCGCTCCGCGACGACGTCGCGCTGCCCGAGTCGTCGGTGCACCGCCGCCTCCTGCTCGGCATCGTCATGATCGCCGTCGGCGTGCCGCTGGGCCTGGTCGGCCTGTTCGTCGGCGCGGTGCCGCACAACGGCTGGTGGGTCGGCGCCGGGGTGTTGATGGTGCTGCTCGGGGTGACCTCGGCCAGCCCGGTGATCGGGCGGCCGTTCCTGCGGGCCACCGGCGCGGTGGACGCGGCCGTGTTCGGCCCGATGGGCCGGCTCGCCGGGCAGAACTCTCTGCGCAACCCGCGGCGTACGACGGCGACCGCCTCCGCGCTGATGATCGGGCTCACCCTGGCGTTCACCGTCGCGATCCTCGGTTCGTCGGCCAAGGCGTCGGTCGACCGGGCCGTGCGCGAGAACTTCATCGGCGACTACATCGTGAGCAGCGCCTTCGGCCAGGGATTCTCACCCACGATCACCGACCGGATGGAGCAGATCGACGGTGTGGACCGGGTGCTGCGCGAGCGCTACGGCTTCGGGCTCCTCAACGGCAGCACCGGCGACGGGCTGAGTGTCGTGGCAACCGCTGCGGACACCCTCGGCGAGTTCGGGCTGAAGACGGTCGCGGGGAGCGTCGACGACCTCGCCGACGGCTCGGTGCTGCTCGAGAAGGACTGGGCCCGCGACCACGACCTCTCCGTCGGCGACACCCTGCCGATCACGGTGCCGACCGGCCCGAAGCACTGGCGCGTGGCGGCGATCGTGGAGGAGAGCCCACTGATCTTCGCGCCGGTACTGACCACGACGCAGACCCTGCTCGACTCCGGCTTCCCGGACCAGGACAACTATGTCGTCGTCTTCGCCAGGCCCGGCGCCACCGGGCTCCAGGAGCGACTGGACGAGGTCGTGAAGGACCTGCCGGTGGTGACCGTGAAGGACGAGCAGGCGTTCGCGGCCGAGCAGCGCGCCCCCATCGACCGGATCATCGCCATCATCTACGTGCTGCTGGTCTTCGCGGTGGTGATCGCGATCCTCGGGATCGTCAACACGCTTGCGCTGTCGGTGATCGAGCGGACCCGCGAGATCGGCCTGCTGCGCGCGATCGGCGTGAGCCGCCGCCAGCTGCGGCTGATGATCCGTTTGGAGTCGGTGGTCATCGCGGTGCTCGGGGCGGTGCTGGGCGTGGCGCTCGGGATCGTGTTCGGGGTGACGCTGATGTACGCCCTGCGCGACCAGGGGCTGAAGGAGATCGACATCCCGTTCGGTCAGCTGGTCCTCTTCCTGGTGCTCTCCATGCTGATCGGCGTGCTGGCCGCGGTCTTCCCGGCCCGCCGCGCGGCCAGGCTGGACGTGCTCAGGGCGATCGCCGTCGAGTGAGCCGGCCGCCCGGCGCGACCCTCGCGGAGCGCTCGGCCACGAGGCTCGACCGGCCCATCCGGGTGGTCCGAGGGGGCTAGAAAGGTCCAGCCGTTCGGCCATGGGCGGTCCTCGCAAACCGGGGACGGGGCCTGCAACCCCGGTCTAGTCTGGCTGGCATGACGGAGGTCCTGGTGAAGGACGGGCGCGCTCTCAAGCACGTCCAGGTGCGCGAGTACGTGCGCTCGCTGGTCTCCGGCATGTCCCCGGGCTCCCCGGCTCCGTCCGAGCGTGAGCTCGTGGCCCAGTTCGGCGTGGCGCGGATGACCGTGCGCCAGGCGATGGACGCACTGGTCGTCGAGGGGCTGCTCGAGCGGATCCCCGGCAAGGGCACCTTCGTGGCCCGCCCGCGGCGTACCGCCAGCACGATCACCAGCTACACCGAGGAGATCGCCCGCCGCGGGATGCTGGCCGAGTCCACGACGCTCCTGGCCCGCCGCGAGCAGGCCGGCCCGGGCGTCGCCCGCGCGCTGAACATCACCGAGGGCGACCCCGTCATCCACTGGCGGCGGCTGCGCCGCGCCGACAGTGCCCCGATGTGCATCGAGGACGCCTTCCTCAACGAGGTGCTGCTCCCCGGGTTCCTGCAGTCCGGGATGCCGACCTCGCTCTACGACGCGCTCGACCAGCGCGGCCTGCGACCCACCTGGGCCGAGGACTCGATCAACGCCGACGTCGCGCACGCGGACGAGGCGACCCACCTCGAGATCGCCGCCGGCGACCCCGTGCTGCGGCACTCGCGCCGGGCGCTCAACGGCGAGAAGGTCGTCGAGGTCTCGCGCAGCGTCTTCCGCTCCGACCGCTACACGCTCTGGGTGCAGATCGGCCAGGATTACTGAGCTGTCTACCCCCGCGAGCTTCGGCCCCGAGTCCACGACGACGCTCGCTCCGCTTCGCGGGCTTCGCTGTCGCCGCGGCCATCGGGGCCGATCGCGGGGCGCGCTCGCTTCGCGAGCAACGCTCGCTGCGCTCGCCCGCTTCCATTGCGGACGGTGGCGTCAACTTCCGAGGCCGCCGAGCGGGGCGACGACGTCGCCGGTCTCCTCGCAGACCCACACGGGGTCGGGACCACCGAGGTCGGGCTGGATGTAGAGCGAGTGCTCCGGGCCCGAGCAGGTCAGGCAGAGCGGCCACCGGCCGGCGGTCTCGAACAGCCCGTCCTGGACGTCCTGGGCGACCAGCCCGGCGACGTACACCTGCCCCTCGGGCCACTGGTCCGCCCACCACTCCCGGGCGGACACGGCGTCCTCGAGCAGCGACACCGCGTGGGCGGTCGCGTGCTGACGGGCCTCCAGGTCGGCGAGCACTCGGGCTCTCGCGTCGAACAACGGCACGGTGTCCACCCGCCCATTCTGTGCCGTGGGTGGTGACCTCCCAACCCCTAAGGTGCTGGTGTGGGCGTGCTCCTCGAGGTGGCGGTCGCGCACGAGCGTGACGTCCCCGGCGCCCTCGAGGGCGGGGCGGACCGGCTCCACGTGGTCGGCCCGGGCGAGCTGTCGCCGGAGATCTCGACGGTCTCGGCGGTGTGCCGCGACGCCGAGGTGCCGGTGTTCGTGCTGCTGCGGCTCAACGACTCGTGGACCACGACGGGCGGCGAGCTCACCCGGCTGGTCGGGCTGGGTGAGGACTACCTGTCGGTCGGGGCCTCCGGACTCTCCTTCGGCTTCCTCGACGCCGACCTCGAGATCGACATCGAGGTCTGCAGCCTCCTGGCAGCCTCCCTGCAGAACGTGCCGTGGACCTTCCATGCCGCGGTCGACGACACCCTCGACCCGAGGCGCTCGTGGCGGGCGCTGCTCGGCCTCCCGGGGCTGGTCAACGTCCGCTCGGCCGGCTCACCGCGCGGGATGACGGAGGGGTACGACGACCTCCTCGCCACCGCGGACAGCGACCCGGCCGTCGCCGCGCTGCTGATGCCGGGCGGCGGGCTGCTGGCCGAGCACGTGCCCTGGCTGGTCCGCGCCGGCGTCCGCGCCTTCCACGTCGACGAGCAGACTCGGCCCGGTGGCAGCCGCAAGGCCTACGTCGACGCCGCGCTGACCCGCTCGTGGCGGCTGCTCCTCGACAGCGCGATGGACCGGACATGACGCTGATGATCGACCCGCCCGCGGTCCCATCGCGCGGCCGGATGTGGTCCCACCTGGCCAGCGACGAGTCCTACGCGGAGCTGCACATGTTCGCCCGCGAGCTCGGCATCCCCGAGCGTGGCTTCGACCGGGACCACTACGACGTGCCGGCGGAGTGGTACGACGAGGTGCTGGCGCGAGGTGTCGAGCCGGTGAGCTCGCGCGAGCTGGTCAGCCGGCTGGTCGCTGCGGGGCTGCGCCGGCGCAAGCCGCACTAGATGACTGATTCCAAGGGCTCGCACGCTACGCGACGCTCAGCATCCACGCTGGCGGCGTTGCGGACGCTCGTTGGACGACCAAGTACGACATCGCGCCCGCGCCTTGCCAGCGCGGCGCTGAGCGCCGCTCGCTTGCACGATCCCTCGGAATCAGTCATCTAGCCTCGGGATTTCACGAGTTGCTGGGCGACACCGGGTGCGAAAGCACGGAAGTGCCTGTCCGGCTGGGGAAACTTGGGATTGCTGAAGTCTCAAGGTCCTCAACGGAAGGCACTCCGTAGGTGAAGCGTAGCCGTGTCCCGAGTCTGGTTCTCGATCCCGTCCGCGAGTCGCTGATCTCCTCCTCGGGCGCGCTGTTGCTGAAAGAGACGATTCGAGTGGCGGGCCTGGACGGTGGCCTGAGGCAAGCATTGACGCCGTGGCGAGCGAGCCGGGCACAGCACGATCCGGGCAAGGTGCTGCTCGATCTCGCGACCGCGGTCGCGCTGGGCGGCGACTGCCTTGCTGACATCGCGGCAGTCCGCGCTCAGCCTGAGTTGTTCGGGCAGGTTGCCTCCGATCCGACCGTGTCGCGGCTGTTCACCGCGCTGGCGGTCGATGAGGAGTCGACTGATGCCGCGGTCGAGGCGATCCGCGACGCGCGTGCTCGGGCGCGTGATGCGGTCTGGGCACGGCGTCGACCGCTGGCCGGTGTTCCCGGCAAGCGGGCGGGTGGGCAGGTGATCATCGACCTCGACGCCACCTTGGTCGGAGCACATTCTGAGAAGGAAGGAGCCGAGCCGACCTACAAGCGTGGCTTCGGGTTCCACCCGATGTGCTCCTCGATCGATCACGGTGCTGCTGGCACCGGAGACACCGGCGTGCTCAACCTGCGGCCCGGCCGAGCCTCGGCCTGGGACAGCACCGACCACATCACCACGCTCAACGACACCCTGGCCCAGCTCCCCGAGCACGAACGCGGCCAGGTGCTGGTCCGCACCGATGCCGGCGGCTGCTCCAAGGCGTTCCTGCGTCACATCACCGGCCTGGGATTGCAGTACTCGATTGGGTTCGGAGCCAGGGAAGCGGTGAAGACGGCTATCGAGACGATCCCCGACCAGGCTTGGCGTGCCGCGCTCGACAGCGACGGCGAAGCTCGCGACGGCGCGCAGGTCGCTGAGTTGACCGCGTGGATGCCGCCCACCAGCCGTACCGGGACCAAGGACGACTGGCCGCCCGGCATGCGGGTCATTGCCCGTCGCGAGCGCCCCCACCCCGGCGCCCAGCTCCGCCTGACCGACCACAACGGCTGGCGTATCACCTGCTTCACCACCAACACCAAGGGCCCCGGCTGGAGCCTCGCTGCGCTCGAAGTCCGACACCGGCAACGCGCCCGCTGCGAGGACCGCATCCGCGGCCTGAAGGACACCGGACTGCGGAACCTGCCCTTCCACGGCTACGCACAGAACCGGATCTGGCTCGAGGTCGTCGCACTCGCCGCCGACCTACTCGCCTGGACGCAGACCCTGGCCTTCGACACCGACGAACCCGCCCGACGGTGGGAACCCAAACGACTCCGGTTCCGCATCCTCGCCGTCGCCGGCCGCATCGTGCGCACCGGCCGCCGAAGACGACTACGCCTCCCCAGGGACTGGCCCTGGAACCAGCTCATCGACACCGGCTGGACAACGCTTCGCACCACCTGACGACACCACCACCAGATTCCCTGACCAGGAACCGGAGAACCGGCGGCACCAGCGCCGGCGACCAGCCGCGCGCTACAGGCATCGACCCGCCCGCCCTACCGCGACAACGCTCGCCAGCCAGCCAGACGAAACATCGAGGCTAGATGACTGATTCCAAGGGCTCGCACGCTACGCGACGCTCAGCATCCACGCTGGCGGCGTTGCGGACGCTCGTTGGACGACCAGGTACGACATCGCGCCCGCGCCTTGCCAGCGCGGCGCTGAGCGCCGCTCGCTTGCACGATCCCTCGGAATCAGTCATCTAGCGGCTATATCGAGGTGGGACCGGTGCCGCGGCCCTCGTCCTTGCCCCGGGTGCGGCGGACCGACTCCGAGTCGGCATGCCCGCCCTTCACCGAGCGGCGGGCCACGGTCCACGCGCCCAACCCTGCGACCACGACGACCAGCACGATCCACCACATGATGCGGCCCTCCCTCTCCCCGTGGGTCGAGGCTACGCCAGTTCCAACCCCGCGTCCCTCTCCGAAGGCGTCGGGGCGGGGAGACGTCAGCGGTCCAGGGCGGCGAGCTCGCGGTCGAGGTTGGCCCGAGCGGCCGCCTCCCACTTCTCCCGCGCGTAGGCGGTGTGGAACAGGTGCGGCTTGGCGGCCAGCCCGCGCAGCACGTCGGCCCGGCCCGCGTCGAAGACCGCGTCCTCGAGGTGGGCGTACTCGCGGCGGACGGCGACGACGTACTCGTCGTAGCGGGCGCGCGGCGCGGCCAGGATGCCGAGGTCGGCGTCGGAGAGCGCACAACCGTTGGCGTCGGCGTCGTCGGGCTGGTGGGTCTCGGTCAGCCGGACCAACCGGGCGACCTCGGCGACGACCGCGGGAGGGGCGGCGGTGGCCAGGGCGTCCTCGGCCCAGGCCGCCGAACGCTCCTCCGCGTCCCGCTCGCCGTCGTAGACGGCGTCGTGGAACCACGCCGCGAGCAGCACCGGCGTGGCGTCGAAGGTGGCGCCGTGGGCGGCCAGCTCGTCGAGCCGGTCGAGGACCTCGGTGAGGTGCCGGACGTCGTGGTAGCCGCGGCTCGGGTCGGCGTACGCCGACCTCAGCTCGTCGCGGACCCCGGTGCAGTCGGGGAGGGGCCATCTGTCACTGAGGTCCATCGGCACCATCCAACCCGCTACGCTCCGTCGGTACAAGAACGAGAACGTGTTCTACTTCCTGGGGAGAGCCATGGCCGCGAGTCCGGAGAAGATCCGCGAGGTCGTCGAGCAGTACGTCGCCCGGGTGGCGACCGGGACCACCGACGAGGTGCTCGAGCTGTTCGCCGACGGCGCGACCGTCGAGGACCCGGTCGGCAGTGGGGTGCGCACGACCCGCGAGGCGATCCGCGACTTCTACTCCGGTCTCGAGTCGCTCGAGCAGGCCGGTGAGGTGCTGAGCGTGCGCATCGCCGGCGGCCAGGCGGCGTTCCTCTTCGAGCTGCGCACCCACGCCGGCGAGCAGACCTACACGCTGGCGCCGATCGACGTGATGACCTTCGACGACGAGGGTCAGATCACCTCGATGCGCGCCTACTGGTCGGACGTGGACCTAGTCGTCGGCGGGCCACCCTCGTGATCACGAGGCGCGCTCGCTGCGCTCGCGAAAGCCGTCAGCCGACGGGAGCAGGCTCGGACAACGCCCATCGGATCGTGCCGGTGGCCAGCCCGCCCACCGCCCGCACCACGGTGCGCTCGGAGACCGGCAGCCAGGGCAGCCGCAGCGGCAGCCGGGTCCACGCCGGCATCAGGCCGACGGCGGCCGCGGCCAGTGCGGCGTACGCGGGCCGGGCGGCGAGCGGCAGCGGTGGCCTGAGCAGCACGTAGCGGACGGCGTCGCGGGCCTCGGGGGTGCCGCGGAGCTCGGGGCGGTACGCCGCCAGCACCTCGGCGAGCTCGGCTTCGCTGCGCGGCGGGTCGACCACACCCAGCCGGGCTCCGACCTCGGCGAGCTGGGCGACGTACGTGTCGCGCTCCGAGCGGTCCAGCGGGCGGCGGCCGTAGACCTGGTGGGCGCGCAGGAAGCTGTCCGCCTCGGCCGCGTGCACCCAGGCGAGCAGGTGTGGGTCCGAGGCGGCGTACGGCGTGCCGTCGTCCATCGTCCCGGTGACCCTCGAGTGGATCCGCCGGACGGCGTCGACGGCCTGCTGGGCGTCGTCAGCGACGCCGAACGTGGTCACCGCGAGGAACGTGCTGGTCCGGTGCAGCCGGCCCCAGACGTCACCGCGGAAGCCGGAGTGCTCGGAGACGGCCCGCATCGCTGCGGGGTGCAGGGTCTGCAGCAGCAGCGCTCGCAGCCCGCCGACGAACATCGCGGCGTCGCCGTGCACGCGGGTCATCGGGCTGCCGGCCTCGAACCAGCGAGGCCCCTCCCGGAAGTGGATCCGCTCGCGCTGACGGGGCCCGTCAGGCCCGGCTACTCGCAGGAACACCGCCTCGCCCAGGCGCGCGCGCACGTCGGGAACAGGGAGCACGCCCCCAGACTAGGCCGGGTAGCCACGCAACCAGATCGTCTGGTCGGAGGAGCGGAGCTTGTCCATCGCCGCCTCGCTGATCTCCTCGGTGGCGTCGGTGACGACGTACCCCTGCTCACCTCGGGTGGCGAGGTACTGGCCGGAGATGTTGGCGCCCTGCTCGGCCAGGTAGGCGTTGATCTCGGCCAGCACGCCCGGCACGTTGACGTGCAGGTAGGCGAGGCGGACGCCGTCGGCGAGCGGCGGGGGCTGCACGGCCGGCAGGTTCACCGAGAGTGCGGTGCTGCCCTCGGCGACGAACCGCGCCAGCTTGCCGGCGACGAACCAGCCGATCTCCTCCTGCGCCTCCTGGGTCGACCCGCCGACGTGCGGGGTGAGGATCACGTTGTCGAGGCCGCGCAGCACCGACTCGAAGGTGTCGCCCTGGGCCTTCGGCTCCACCGGGAAGACGTCGAGCGCCGCGCCGGCGATGTGGCCGGACTCGATGTTCTCGCGCAGCGCGACGTCGTCGACCACCATGCCGCGAGAGGCGTTGATGAACAGCGAGCGCGGCTTCATCCGTGCGAACTGCTCCGCACCGAACAGCCCGGCGTTCCCGGGCCGCCCGTCCACGTGGATCGACACCACGTCGGCCTCGGCCAGCAGCGCGTCGAGCGTCGGCATCCGGCGGGCGTTGCCGTGCGCGAGCCGGTCCGCGGTGTCGTAGAAGATCACCCGCAGGCCGAGCCCCTCGGCGAGGTTGGAGAGCTGGGTGCCGATGTTGCCGTAGCCGACGATGCCGAGGGTCCGGCCGCGGATCTCGTGGCTGCCCTTGGCGGACTTGTCCCAGACGCCCTGGTGCATCCGCTGGGTCTTCTCCGGCAGCCGCCGGGCCAGCGCGATGATCTCGCCGATGACGAGCTCGACGACGCTGCGGGTGTTGGAGTACGGCGCGTTGAAGACAGCGACCCCTCGTTGGGCCGCGGCGGCCAGGTCGACCTGGTTGGTCCCGATGCAGAAGCAGCCGATCGCGACCAGGTCGGTGGCCGCCTCGAGGACCCGCGTCGTGACGTGGGTGTTGGACCGGATGCCGAGCAGCTCGACCCCGGGCAGCGCCTCGACCAGCTCGTCCTCGGAGAGGGAGCGCGTCAGCAGCTCGACCTCGTGGCCGTGCGCCTCGAGGGTCTCGACGGCGACCGGGTGGACGTTCTCGAGGAGGAGGACCTTCACGCGTCAAGCGTATGAGCGGCCGGACGAGGTCCCGAAAACCTCACGCTCCCGTGGACGGCTCGCGGTGGGTCACCGCCGCCGGGCGTCTGCGTCGAGCACCTTTCGCAGCGCTCCGGCCAGGACCTCTGCCTCGCGCGTCGTGAGGTGGTCGGCGAACTCGCGCTGCACCGCGGCGAGGTAGGTCGGTGCCGCCTTGCGCAGCACCGCTCGACCGGCAGGGGTGAGGGCCGCGAACGCCGAGCGACCGTCGTCCGGGTTCGGCTCCCGAGCCACGAGCCCGGCCCGCACGAGCTCGTCGACGACCCTGCTGACCCGCGTGCGGCTCACCGCTGCGACCGAGCCGAGCTGGCCCATGGTGAGGCGCCGCTCCGGCGCCGAGTTGAGCTCGAGCAGCACGTCGTACCAGGTCAGCGGGAGCCCGTGCGCGTCCTGCAGCTCGCGGTCCAGGCGCGGCACCAGGGCCGCATGGACCTTGAGCAGCGCACCCCACGTGTCGGACAGGTCTGGTGTCACGGATGGAGCATATCAAGTCTTGTGCGTGCGCACACACTCTGATACAACTATGTGCACAAGCACATAACTGCCCGGAAGGGACCTGCCATGACCACCCTGCTGCACATCTCCGCCTCGCCGCGCGGCCAGCGCTCGGAGTCACTCGCCATCGCCGCGACGTTCCTCGACGAGCTGCGCGCCGCCCCCCCCCACGTCGAGGTCGAGCACTGGGACCTCTGGGACGGCACGCTGCCGGAGTTCGGCCCGCCCGCGGCGGCCGCCAAGATGGCGATCTTCGGTGGCGCCGACCCCGAGGGCGACGAGGCCGTCGCCTGGCGCGCCGCGCGCGAGGCCTTCGAGCGCTTCGACTCCGTCGACCACTACCTGTTCACGGTGCCGATGTGGAACGCGTCGGTGCCCTACATCCTCAAGCAGTTCATCGACGTGGTCAGCCAGCCCGGCATGGTCTTCGGCTTCGACCCCGAGAGCGGCTACACCGGACTGCTGCAGGACAAGCGGGCGGCGG
Organism: Nocardioides sp.; assembly: GCF_036274455.1. Classification (GTDB taxonomy): domain Bacteria; phylum Actinomycetota; class Actinomycetes; order Propionibacteriales; family Nocardioidaceae; genus Nocardioides. The sequence continues at coordinate 12,888 of NZ_DASUFR010000063.1, forward strand.
TCATCTACACCGGTGCCGTCTACGGCCCCGGCCGCGGCCCGGGCTTCGGCAGCGACTTCCAGCAGCCCTACTTCGAGGACTGGCTGCGCTGGGCCGGCGTCGAGGACATCCGCAGCGTCGCGTTCCGCCCCAACCTCGCCACCGCCGACCCGGAGCCCGGGCGCCGCGCCGCCCACAGCCGGGCCGCCGAGGTGGCCCGAGGATTCCTGCTCCCCACCGGGGAGGCCCGGCTGGCGGGCTGAAAACGCGGTGCCGGGCTGGGCCGGCCACCCCTACGCTCGCGCGGTGTACCTGACCGTCGACGCCTTCCACGCCCTGGCGCGCAGCTCGCCGTGGCGCTGGCGCTCGCTGCACCTCCGGCATCGGTCCGATGCCTGGACCGAGGGCGTGGAGGCGTGGATCGTGCGGCCGGGCTGGATGCTGGCCCGGGCTCCGGGGCTCGACGACCTGGTGGTCCAGGACTCGCTGCGGACCCCGGCCACGACGTGGTTCTCCACCGACCCGGACTTCGTCCCGCCACCCCCACCGGTCCAGCGCTGGGCGATGGACGTCGCGCCGTCGTACCGCCCCGACGGGCTGGTGGACCGACGGCCGCAGGACTGGGCCGTGCAGTACGACGACCCGATGTTCAACTCCTACCTGTGGGTCGCGATGCTCGACCCGGAGGAGCTGAGCCACCATGTGGCGATCACCGACCTGCACGCCGACGACCGACTGGGACGGGAGACCTGGTGGGCATCGGTGCGAGCCCTGGAGGGGTACGAGGCGCGCTGCCCCGACTGCTGCGACCTGCTCCTCGGCGGTGCGACGCAAGGCGTCGAGCACGTCGTGGGGCTGGACGTGCAGACCGGCGTGCTCGTCTCGCTGCGCGCACCTGAGGTGCGGGACCGGGACTGGTTCGTCGAGAACGAGATCCTCGCGGTCGACGACGACGTCGTGGCTCCGCCGGTCGCTACCAGGTGAGCGGGTCCAGGCGCAGGTAGAAGTCCAGGAGCTCCGGATCTGGCTCGGTCCCGTAGATCTCGGCGAACTCCCGCTCGGCCCGGCGCGCCATCGCCTCGTCGGCCCACGTCCGGCGGGCCTCGGAGAGCAGCAGGGCGAGGTCGCCGTGCGGATCGGCAGCTCCGAGGCGGCCCAGGTCGATGAGCCCGGTGACCCGGCCGGTGCCGGAGTCGACCAGGACGTTCGGCAGGGTCAGGTCGCCGTGGCAGACCACCAGGCCGGCGCGCTCCTGGGCGACGCGGGTCGCCAGCTCCGCCTCGACCCGGTCCAGGACCATCCGCGGCGGCGTGCGCTGCAGCTCCTGGGGGAGGAACTCCGTCACGACCCGGTCCTCCGCCACCGTGGCGCGCGCGAGCGGCATCATCTGCGCCAGCGTGCGGTCGAACGGGCATCGGTCAACCGCCAGGTGGTGCAGGTCCCGGACCACGGATGCGATCGACGGCCACGCCCGCCGGAGGGAGGCCGCATCGAGCTCGCTCGCGGACACGCCCGGCACTGCGCGGGTGACGAGCACCGCGCCGAGCCCGGTCTCGCGCCAGTCCAGCACCGACGCGCTGGGAAGGTCCGTCTCGTCGAGCCACCCGGTGCGGTCGCGCTCGGCCGCCAGGTCGGCGACCCGTTCGGAAGGGACGACCTTGGCGTACCGCCGCCGAGCCGGGTCGTGGAACACCCAGGCACCCGACGCACCGCCGGTGACGGGCTCCCACTCGCCGGCAGCGGCCGGCAGCAGCTCCGCGACGATCGAGGAGGGGCTCGCCGACACCCGGGTCAGCTCCGGGCGTGACCGTCGAGGTACGCCGCCACCAGCCCGCCCAGGGTCGGCAGGTGGTAGCCGCCCTCCTGGACCGCGACCGCCGGCAGCCCGGTCGCGCCGAGGAGCCGCCCGGCCTCGCGGTAGCCCTCGGCGGTGACCTGGAGCGGGCTCTCCGGGTCGTCGGCGGCGGCGTCGACGCCGAGCGAGACGACCAGCGCGTCGCACTCGGAGACCCAGCCGGCCAGCTCGGCGACCGCGGCCAGCCAGGGTTCGTCACCGGCGCCCTCGGGGAGCGGCAGGTTGCGCGTGGCGCCGGCACCGGCGCCGGTGCCGGTCTCGTCGGCGTACCCCACCATGTGCGGGAACCAGCCCGCCCCGGGGTCGACGTGGACCGAGCCGTAGCGGACGTCGGCACGGTCCCAGAAGATCGCCGCGGTGCCGTTGCCCTGGTGAGCGTCGACGTCGACGATCCCCACCCGGTCGGCGCCCGACCGGCGCAGGGCCTGCGCCGCTACCGCCGCGTTGTTGAGGTAGCAGGAGCCACCGAAGCCGGCGGGGGTCGCGTGGTGGCCGGGCGGGCGGCACAGCGCGTAGGCCAGACGGGCACCTGCGGCGACGAGCGAGGCGGCCTCGATCGCGCAGTCGACGGCCGCGCGGGCGGCCTCCCACGTCCCCGGGCCGACCAGCGTCATCGTGTCGTAGGCGAACCGGCCCGCGTCGGCGTGCACCGCCACCGCCGGCCGGGTCGGCAGGCCGGCGGTCATCGCCGGCGTCGGGAACAGGTAGGGGACCACCCTCTCCTGGCCCACCAGGTCACGGTAGGGGCCGGCGGCCCAGCGGTCGGCCGCGGTGCGCAGGAACCCCAGCAGCTCGGGCTCGTGCACCGCCATGAGTACGTCGTCGGGCTGGACCGTCGCCTCCACGAGGTCGTGGCCCCCGGCCCGCAGCGCGTCGAGGATGGCGTCGACGCGCGCGGCGCGCTCGGTGCCCTCGGTCGCCACGCCGACCCAGACCTCGTGCCTCGGGTCGTGGAGACGCGTCTGCGGCGACCACACGACCGGGACGGCGTACTGATCCATGGGTCAGTATGTGCACATGCCCCGCGCCCGCGCCCTCGGCATCGCCATCGGCGGCCTGCCCACCGGGCCGACCAACTCCGTGCTGGACGTCGAGGGCGTCGGGCTCGGCCACGTGACGATCACCCGCGAGACCGCGATGACCGGGGTCAGCTGTCTCTTCCTGGCTCAGGACGCCTACCCGCGGCCGCTGGTCGGCGGTGGTGCGGTCCTCAACGGGATCGGCGACTGCACCGGGTTCCTGTCCCTGCAGGAGTCGGGGCTGTTCGAGTCGCCGGTCTACCTGACGTCGACCAGCCAGGTGGGCCGGGTCTACGACGCGGCGTTCATGCTCGAGCTGGACCGGCACCCGGAGCTCGTCGAGGACATCTTCGTGCCGGTGGTGGCCGAGTGCGACGACTCGTTCCTCAACGACATCCGGACCATGTGGGTCTCGCCGGACGACGTGTACGCGGCCCACGAGGCGGCGCTCGCTTCGCGCGGGTCGTCGGCGCCGCCGGACGAGGGGTCGGTGGGCGGCGGGACCGGGATGTCGTGCCTGGGCTTCAAGGGCGGCATCGGCACCTCGTCACGGGTGACGCCGGCCGGACACACCGTGGCCGTGCTGCTGATGACCAACTTCGGCCAGCGCAGCCGGCTCACCGTGGACGGCGTCCCGGTCGGCCGGCTCGTCGCCGAGCATGTCGACCCGCCCAAGCCGGCGGGCTCGTGCATCGGCGTCGTCGTCACCGACGCGCCGGTCGACCCGCTCGGCTGCGAGCGGCTCGCGCGCCGGATCGGGCTCGGCCTGGCCCGGGCTGGGTCCACCGCACACCACGGCAGCGGCGAGATCTTCCTGGCCGCGAGCACCACCGCACGGACCGACCGCAACGGCACCGTGCTGGACAACGGCAGGCGGCTGGGGATGCGCGGGCTGGACGACCTGTTCGAGGCCGTGGTCGACGCGGCCGAGGAGTCGGTGCTCAACTCCCTGCTCATGTCGCCGACCACCGTCGGCCGGGACGGCAACACCTCCGAGGGGCTCGACCCCGACCTCGTCGTACGACTCCTGCGCGAGCACGGGCGGCTCGGGTGACGGGCAGCGAGCGGGCCGTCCGCATCACCATGGCGGACGGCGTCGAGCTCGCCGCGACGATCTTCCTGCCGGACACCGACGAGCCCCAGCCGTGCCTGCTCGAGGCGCTGCCCTACCGCAAGGACGACCTCACGTCGTCCTATGCCGACGGTTACCGCACGCTTCGCGACGAGCACGCGTACGCCGTGTGCCGGGTCGACCTCCGCGGCACCGGGTCGTCGGCCGGCGACGCCACCGACGAGTACCCACTCGTCGAGCGCAGCGACCTCTGCGCGGTGATCGCGTGGTTGGCCGAGCAGGAGTGGTGCGACGGCAACGTGGGGATGTTCGGCACGTCGTACTCCGGCTTCAACTCGCTGCAGATCGCTGCCGAGCGGCCGCCGGCGCTCAAGGCGATCGTGGCGATCTACTCCAGCGACGACCGGTGGAACGACGACGTGCACTGGCGCGGGAACGCGCTGCGGCTCGTCGACCTGGTCGACTACTGCCACTACATGACGCCGATGTGCGTGCTGCCGCCGGTGCCGGCGCAGTGGCCGTCGGACTGGCGCGAGGAGTGGCGGCGCCGATGGGAGACCAACGAGCCCTGGCTGCTCACCTGGCTGCGGGAGAACCGGGACGGCCCCTACTGGCACGCCGGGTCGCTGCGGCACCTCGGCTACGACCGGATCCAGTGCCCGACGATGATCGTGGCCGGCTGGGCCGACGGCTACCGCAACAACTCCTTCCGGACCGTGACGGGGCTGGGCGCGGCCGGCACGCCGTGGCGGCTCCTGGCCGGACCGTGGGCGCATGCCGACCCGGCCACTGCGATCCCCGGCCCGCGCATCGACCTCGACCACGAGATGGTCGCCTGGTGGGACCGCTGGCTCCGCGGGCGGGCACCCGAGGAGTGGACCGACCGGGCAGACGTCTTCGTGCGGACGTCGGTGGTGCCGGAGCCGGACCTCGAGGAGCACCCGGGCTTCTGGGTGAGCGGGCCGTGGCCGCCCGCATCGCGGGCCGTCGCGACGTACGACCTCACGGGCCCGCGCTCGCTCGCCGTCGAGCCCGACGTCGGCACCGCGGCCTGGATCGACTGCGCGGGACACCTGCCGTGGGGCCTTTCCGGCGACCAGCGCGACGACGACGCGCACTCGCTGACCTGGGAGTGGGACGACCAGCCGGTGGTCGTCGGCCACCCGGTGGCCCGGCTGCGGGTCAGCACGTCCGCCCCCGCGGCCTCGCTCTCGGTCAAGGTGTGCGACGTCTTCCCCGATGGCACCTCGGCGCTCGTGACCCGCGGCACGCTCGACCTCGCCTTCCGCGGCGGTGCCGAGCCGGAGCCGCTGGTGCCGGGAGAGGAGTACGACGTCCAGCTGGTGCTCGACGCATGCGCGTACCGGCCCGACCCCGGCCACCGGCTCCGGCTCTCGGTGGCCGGCGCGGACTGGCCGAACACGATCGCACCTCCCGCGCCGGTCACGCTCACCGTCCACGGTGGCGCGCTCGACCTCCCGCTGTGGGCCGACTCGGGCGTCGCCCCGCCGTCGTTCGTGCCGGGCGCGGAGACCTCGACCGAGGACCCGACCGACGTCACCTGGTCGGTCACCCGTGACGTGCTGCGGCGCACCACCACCTGCGCGGTCCGGTCGGTGTCGTCCTACGACATCCCCGACGACGGCACCGCACTCGAGGACTACCGCGGCGAGGTGGGTGTCGACCGGCGTACGTTCGCCCAGTGGGCGACGGCCGAGACGACCTACCGCCTCACGTGGCCGGGCGTCGAGGTCCGCGTCGTCTCCACCCTTCGGGTGGACATCGGTCCGGAGGGCTATGACGTGCTCATCGAGGCCGACGCCTTCGACGGTGAGGAGCAGGTGGGGCATCGGGAGTGGCGGGAGACCATCCCGCGCTGATCGCCGCGGTAGTCCGTGACGAAGTGGTTGTGGAGAACAGTGTTCGGGCAGCCATTTCGTCACGGACTATCCCGATGGTGGGTGGGTCAAGCCGCTCGGTAGCGCAGGAAGCGCGCCTGCTGGTCGGCGTCGAGTGCGCGACGGAGCTCGACGGTGGTCGTGGGGGTCCACCAGGGCGGGGGTACGGCGGTCCAGCGCCTGTGCGACTCCGCCTCCCAGAGTGCGCGCTTGCGAGCGGCGTGCATGCGTTCGGCCATCCGACCGGGGTTGCTGCGGTCTGCGGCGACCATGGTGAAGCACTCCAGCCCGAAGTCCCGGTAGCGCTCTTCTGCACGTTCGTCGATCGCACGCTGGGCGCCGGCCAGGTGCAGCCCTCCGTCGTACTGGCCGATCACGCCTGCCTCGACGTCCACGAGGTCGGGAGTCCCGATGTGGTTGCCCACGAGGTCGAAGAGCGGCTGGTTGCACAGCGGAGGGGGCAGCTCCGCGTCCACCTTCCACACGAGGACCATGTCGACCTCTGCGGGGGACCAGCAGTTCTCCTCGGCAAGCCCGATGCCGGCGCGGCACTGAGGGATGCCCGTCCACCCGGAGTGGCGGGCGGCGTACTCGGCGAGCTCGTCGATCGAGACGAGGTCGTAGTAGGCCACCATGCTGAGGACCACGGCCGCTCGGCGCGCGTCCTTCGCGTATCGCATCTCGAAGCACGTCGATCGCACGGCGCTCGTCAGCGCGATTCCGTCGACGGTCACCAAGTCACGAGGGTCGAGCCGCTCGGCGCTGATCGCGACGCCCGGCTGTGGTCGGATGTCATCGCCACCTACCGCCAGCCACACCGGGCGGTCCGTGCTGTCGGCGTATCTGCCGTCGAACCAACTCGTCGCCCCTTGCCAGTGCAGGCTCGCCCAGCCGGTGACACCGCCCCAGCCCGGCAGCAGGCACGACGCCTCCGCGATCCGCTGCTCGATGGTGAGCTCCACCGAGGAGGGAACGAACATGCCGTGGCTGCTGGTCCTCCACTCCGGCCCCCGAGCCTGTGCTCGCGTGGGTCCGTGAAGCCCTGACCCATCCACCCGGCACGGCAGCACCACGTGCGGGCGTGCCTCGAGCGCCCACAGCTCGGGTCCCGCCGCCTGGTCCATGCGAGCGAGCATGCCCATGATCCACGAACGGCCTTGCGCCCTCTCCACAGCCCGCCCGGACCGGGATAGTCCGTGACGAAATGGCTGTGGAGAACGGTGTTCGGGCCGCCACTTCGTCACGGACTACCGAGGCGGGGTCACACCGAGAGCCCGCCGGTCCGGTAGACCGCGCCGATCACAGACACCAGCTGCGCGACCGCGTCCTCCCTGGGTGCGAACGGCCCGGGGCTGAAGTGCGGCGACTCCAGGCCGCGCTGGACCGACTCGCAGGCGGCCCAGTCCTGGCGGTTGGTGATGTCCCAGAACTCCACGGCCCCCCGCGCCCCGGCCGGCGCCGCCTCGGGCAGCGTCAGCCAGGAGCACTCGACCCACGTCCGGCCCGGCGACAGGGGCACCATCCGGTGCGTCATCACGTAGTCGGGGTGGGCGGAGACGAGCAGGTTGGGCAGCAGGTGGAGGTACTCCACCGCCGTGGGGTCCACGCCGTCGAGCGGGGTGGCGGCCAGGGAACCGTCCAGCGACATCGAGGCCATCCCGTCGCGCAGGACCATCCCGCCCCCGATCCACGCGCCGGGCAGGTCGTAGTTCTCCCCGGAGTCCGGGGGAGAGACCTGGCACAGCTCCGGGTGGATCAGCGGGCAGTGGTAGCACTCGTGGTAGTTCTCCGCGATCACCTTCCAGTTCGCGGCCACCTCGTAGGTGTGCCGGTCCGCGACCACCAGCGACCCGATGTCGTACGGCGCCAGCAGCCGCTCGAGCTCCCCGACGTACCGCGTGAACGACGGCACGCCGGGCTCGCCCAGCGGGTGCAGGGCGTGGCCGAACACCCAGCCGTTCCAGACCTCGACCGGCAGCTCGACCAGCCCGTGCTCGTCGAAGGAGAACGTCTCGACGTCGCGGAAGCCCGGTGCACCCTTGAGCCGCCCGGACAGGTCGTAGGTCCAGGCGTGGTAGGGACACATCACGCTGCGCCTGGTCGACGTGCCGCCGTCCGGCAGGAGCTCGTGGCCGCGGTGCCGGCAGGTGTTGGCGAACATCCGGACCGTCCCACCCTCGCGCACGAGCAGGCAGGACACGTCGCCCGCCGCGACCGCGCGCTGGGTCTCGGACCCGTCGGGCGGGAGCAGGTCGGCGACGCGGCCGAGGCAGCTCCACGCGCCGGCGTAGAGGTGCCGCCGCTCCCAGGCGAGGACCCCTTCGGAGGTGTAGGCCTCGGCCGGCAGCATCTGGACCAGCTCGCGGTCCGCGGGCGGGGCGAGGTGGCTCACGTCGGTCATGCGGTCTCCCGTCGACTGAGGACACTAGGGTCTGCGCCATGGCGGGCAGGGCGCGGCGTTCGGTGGAGGTACGCCGGGAGGAGATCCTCTCGACGACCGTCGAGCTGCTCGAGCGGCTGGGGCTGGCCTCGACGCGCGTGGCCGACGTCGCGGTGGCCCTCGACGTGAGCCCGGCGCTCGTCTTCTACCACTTCGGCACCAAGGACGACCTGGTCGCCGAGGCGTTCGCGCACGCGGTGGAGAAGGACCTGCACCGGCTGGACAGGGCCGCGACCGGCGGCGACCCGATCGAGCGGCTGCGCCGGGTGCTTCGTCTCTACGGCCCCACCGGGCGGGCGACGGGCTGGCGGATCTGGATCGACGCGTGGGCGGTGGCCCAGCGCGACCAGAACATCCGCACGGTGCTCAAGCGGCTCGACCACCAGTGGCAGGACATCCTGCGGGGGGTGGTCGACGACGGCGTCGCCAGCGGCGACTTCACCTGCCCCGACCCGGAGGCCACGGTGGCCCGTCTCTCCGCGTTGGTGGACGGCCTCTCGGTGGCCGCGGTGGTGCACCGCACCGTCACCCGCGACCAGCTGCGCAGCTGGGTGGCCGCCCAGCTCGCGGTGGAGCTGGGCGTGGACGTTGCGACGCTCGATTGAACTCACGTCAGACCAGCCAGTGCGCCTGGTAGTCGGGCTCGGTGAGCGCGGGCCGGTCCAGCCCGAACGCCGACACGTCGGAGCGGGTCTCGCCGGTGGTGACGAGGTCCGCGAGCACCCGGCCGAAGGTCGGCACGAACTTGAAGGCGTGCGCGGCGCCCAGGCCGACCACGACGCGTTCGTGCCCCGGCACGGGTGCGAGCACGAAGTCGCGGTCGGGCGTCCGCGTGTACTGGCAGCGCAGCCGCCGCACGGCGGGCCCGACGCCGGGCAGCATCCGGCGCAGGTGCTCGGCGAGCAGGGCCTCCATCTCCGGGTCCGGGTCGTCGGTGCGGTCGTCGGGTGACACGGCCGGACCGCCGCAGTCCTGCGCGGCCTTGACCGTGGGTTCGCCGTAGGGCGGGAAGCCGTAGAACGACGGGTCGTCCATCCAGATCCACAGCGGCAGGTCCGAGAAGTCCTGCGGCCGGTCGAGCGAGAAGTAGGTGACCTGCTCGAGCGTGACCTCCAGCGGCACGGTCAGCCCCAGGCTGCCGACCACGTCGTTGACCCAGGCGTCGGCGGCCACGACCACACCGCCGCAGTCGACGTCGCCGAAGGGCGTGGTCACGCGCACGCGGTCACCGAGGTCCTCCAGCCCCAGGACCGGCGTGCGCTCACGCAGCTCGGCCCCGTGCCGGCGCGCGGCCTCGTGGAGCACCGCGGTCGTCCGGCCGGCCGGCACGATCGCGGCGTCCTCCTGGTGGAGCGCCAGCGTCCCCGCCGGCAGCCGCAGCTGCGGCCACCGGGACATCGCCTCGTGGGCGTCGAGGGCGTCGTAGGCGACGCCCACCTCGTCCATGGCGGCCGTGTAGTCGATCGATGGGATCGCCGGGTCGGGCGGGAAGAGGTCGAGGCCGCCGGTCCGGGTCACCAGCGCCTGGCCGGTCTCGCGCTCGAGCACCGCCCAGTCGGCGTACGCCTCCTGGGTGAGCCTGACGTAGGCCGCCGTGTGGTAGCTGTGCCGCAGGATCCGGCTGGTGTCGTGGCTGGCGCCGCGGCTGTGGCCGAGCCGGAACCGCTCCAGCCCGAGCACGGTCCGCCCCCGGCGGGCCAGCTCCCACGCCGCGGCGCTGCCGAGCCCGCCCAGCCCGACCACGACGACGTCGTAGCGGTCAGCCACGGCCGACCTCCAGCCGCGGCAGCAGCCACCGCCGGATGTCGAGGCTGTCGTCCTCCATCGGTGCGAACCAGCCGTGCGTGTAGGCCCGCGACGACATGCCGCGCTGCACCGACTCGCAGATCGCCCAGTCCTGCTTGTTGACCAGGTCCCACAGCTCGGTGGCGTCGCCGGGGTCGAAGGCGGGGTCCGCCACCTCGTCGCGGGCGAACAGCAGCGAGCACACGACCTCGGTCCGGTCCACCGCGCGGGGGTGCAGGACGAACGCCGCCACGTGGTCGGCCGAGGCCGAGAGCATCAGGTTGGGGTAGGCCAGGTCGCCCTTGTGCCGGGTCCGTTCGTGCTCGTCGAGCCCGGGCAGCGGGGCCCGGGTCGTGGTGCCGGACATCGTGAAGGTCCACGCGCCCTCGCGGTGCGCGATCCCGTGGTCCCAGTCGAGGTCGGAGCCGCCACCGGCGAACGACGGCACCAGCCGCGACAGCTCGGGGTGCACCGGTCCGCAGTGGTAGCACTCGTTGTAGTTCTCGAGGAGCACCTTGTAGTTGGCCGCCACGTCGTAGCGCAGCACCCGCCCGGTGACCAGGTCGCCGATGCCGTAGTTGCGCAGCGCCGCGTCCGGGTGCGCTACCTGCCCGGCCAGCGGCTCGGCCCCACCCGGCGTGAGGTGGACGAAGACGAACCCCTGCCAGGTCTCCACCCCGACCGGGTGCAGCGCGAACGATCCGGGGTCGTCGACGCTCGCGTGCGGCGAGCGGAGCAGCGACCCGTCCAGCCCGTAGGTCCAGGAGTGGTAGGGGCACCGCAGCGAGCCCGCGTCCTGGGCGGGCTGCCCCGGTGGGCAGAGCTGGGAGCCGCGGTGACGGCAGACGTTGTACGCCGCGTGGAGGACGCCGTCCGCGTCGCTGGTCACCAGCACCGACTCGCCGGCCACGCCCACGGGGACCACGCGCTTGGGAGCGGCGAGCCCGAGGTCGTCGAGGCGGCCGGCGCAGTACCACTCGCCGTACAGCACGGCGTCGCGCTCGGCCTCCCAGTGACCGGTGTCGACGTACATCTCACGGGGGAGCGCAGCCTGCAGCCCGTCGGTCAAAGCGCCTCCCTTACTGATCCGCGAGTCAGTAAGGCCAAGCGTGTCACCTTGGGGCTCGCCGTGTCGAGCCGCGGGATAGTCCGTGACGAAGTGGTTGTGGAGAACGGTGTTCGTGCCACCGTTTCGTCACGGACTATCGCGGCGTGGAGGACATGACACGGTCGAGGTGGCACGCGGTCCGGTGCTCGCCGGTCCCGGGCAGCACCTCGAGCGGTTCGGTCCGGCAGGCCCCGGCGACGTCGGCACGTTCTGCCGTGCCGTCGGCCAGGGCGGGACAGCGGGGGTGGAACCGGCAGCCGGCGGGGATCCGAGTCGGGTCGGGGATCTCGCCGGTGAGGACGACCGGCTCGAGGCCCTCGATCTCGGGTACGACGGAGAGCAGTGCCTTCGTATAGGGGTGCCGCGGCGCGATCAGCACCTCCTCGGTGGTGCCGCACTCGACCACCCGGCCGAGGTACATCACCGCGATCCGGTCGGCGATGTTCCAGGCCAGCCCCAGGTCGTGGGTGACGACGACCACGCCCATGCCGAGCTCCTGGCGGAGCTTGAGGAGGAGGGCGAGGATCTCGCCGCGGATCGAGGCGTCGAGGGAGGAGACCGGCTCGTCGGCGAGCAACAGCTCGGGTCGCAGCGCGAGGGCGCCCGCGATCAGGACGCGCTGCTTCTGGCCCCCGGAGAGCTCGTGCGGGAAGCGCAGGAACAGCTTCTCGGGCGGTCTCAGGCCGGCATCCGACATGGCCGCGGCGACCAGCTCGGCCTCGGAGCGGCCCTGGTCGTCGGACTTCGCGCGACCGTGCAGTCGGATGCCCTCGGCAACCGACTCGTAGACGTTCTGCCGCGGGTTGAGCGCGCCGGCGGCATCCTGGAGCACCATCTGAACGCGCCTGCGGTAGGAACGCAGCCCCCGTGCGGAGTAGTCGAGGGGACGACCCTCCAAGAGCACCTGACCGCGGGTCGGCCGCTGGAGCCCCATCAGCGTGCGGGCCAGCGTGGTCTTGCCCGAACCGGACTCGCCGACCAGCGCCAGCACCTCGCCCGGCTGGACCGAGAGGTCGACGCCGTCGAGCGCCCGGGCGGCATGCCCGGCGCGGGTCAGGAACTCGACCGTCACCCCGCGCGCCTCGAGCAGGGGTGCGGCGCCGGCGTCGGTGGGGCCGGCGGTCACGGCTCGCCCGCCCGGATGCAGGCCACCGGCCGGCCGCCCACGTCGGCCAGCGGCGGCTCGGCAGACGTGCAGCGCTCCACCACCCGGGGGCACCGCGGCGCGAACGAGCAGCCGTCCGGCAGCGATCGGGGGTCGGGCGGGTCGCCGGCCAGGCCTCCCGGCGAGTACCGCGCGGCTTGGTCGCCGATCCGCGGGAAGGCGCCGGAAAGCGCGGCCGTGTAGGGGTGCTTGGGGTCGGCGAACACCTCAGCTGCGGTCCCGGACTCGACGACGCGGCCGGCGTACATGACCAGCACCCGGTCGCAGATATCGGCCAGCACGGACAGGTCGTGGCTGATGATCATCAACCCCACGTCGAGGTCGCGCACCAGGGCACGCAGCAGGTCGAGGATCTGTGCCTGCACCATCACATCCAGCGCCGTGGTCGGCTCGTCGGCCACGATCAGCTGCGGTCGGCAGGCCAGTGCCATCGCGATCATCACCCGCTGCTTCTGGCCACCCGACAGCTGGTGCGGGTAGGACCGCGCCCGCGACGCACTCAGCCCGACCTGCTCCAGGAGTTCGCTCACCCGGCGGTCCACCGCGTCCGTCGAGAGTCCGGGTTCGTGCACGCCGATCGGCTCGGCGATCTGCCGGCCCACCCGCTGCACCGGGTTGAGGGAGTGCAGCGCGCCCTGGAACACGATTGATGCTCCGGCCCAGCGCAGGGCCCGCAGGTCGCCCCACTTCATCGTCTGCACGTCGTCACCGAGCACCTCGACGGCGCCCTCGACCTCGGCGTCCTTGGGCTGGAGCCGCAGCACGGTGCTGACAAGGGTGGACTTTCCGCACCCGGATTCCCCGGCCACGCCCACCACCTCTCCCCTCCGCACGACCAGGTCGACACCGCGTACGGCGGGCAGCGGTCCCTCGGACGTCTGGTAGGTGACTCGCACGTCACGCATCGCGAGCAGCTCGGTGGCTGCGCCGGTCTCGGTCACGCGCGCTCCCGGAGGCGTGGGTTGAAGACTTCCTCCAGAGCCTGCCCGACCAGGGTGAACGCGAGAACCACGAGGACCACGCAGACCCCGGGCGGCACGATGTACCACCAGGCTCCGGTCGTCATCGCCCCGACCGTGAACGCGTCATCGAGCATCGAGCCCCACGAGACCCGGGTGGGATCGCCGAGGCCGAGGAAGCTGAGCGTGGTCTCGGCCAGGATCGCCAGCGCGACCGTCAGCGTGGTGTTGGCGAAGACCATCGGCATCACGTTCGGCAGCACGTGGCGCGACATCTGGTGCCACCGGCCGGCGCCGAGGACCTGGGCGCGCTCGACGTAGGGCCGCTCCTTGATCGAGAGGGTCTGGCTGCGGATCAGTAGGGCGGTGCTGGCCCAGCTGGTGACGCCGATGACGATCACGATGTTGATCAGGGACCGGCCGAGGATCGAGGCGAGCACGATCGCCAGGGGCACGAACGGGATGACCAGGAACCACTCAGTCACCCGGTAGAGCAGCCGAGCAGGCCAGCCCTCGAAGAAGCCCGACGAGAGGCCGATGAACGTCCCGATGACCATCGAGATGAGCGTGGCGAGCAACCCCACGAACAACGAGATGCGTGCGCCCCAGATCAGCAGGGTCAGGATGGAGCGGCCGTTCTCGTCGGTCCCGAGCCAGTACTCGCGTGAGGGTGGCTCCAGCACGCCGCCGGTCGCCTTGGTGACCTCGAGTCCCTGGGCATCGGCCAGGACGGGCGCCAGCAGGGCGACCGCGACGAAGAACGTCAGCAGCGCGAGGCCGAAGAGCCCCGACCGGTGCCGGCGGAAGCTGGTCCAGGTACGCCGGAGGGCGGCTGCTCGGCGCTGCCTCGCGACCTGAGCGGGGGTGAGGCGGACGGTCTCGGATGCGCTGGTCACGACGTCTCAGCCTCGATCCACCGATTCCCGCCTGCTGCGCGCCACCATTCGGGCGCGTTGGCGGAGTTGGCGTCGCTCGATGGGCGGCCAAGCACGTCGTCGCTCCGTCGCCTTGCCATCGCACCCGACTGGTGAGGCTCGCGACGCCGCGAATCGGTGGATCCAGGCTGTGACGCGGTCATGTGCGCACCCGCGGGTCGAGCAGGCCGTAGACCAGGTTGGCAAACAGGTTGGCGGCGATCACGGCGGCCGAGGTCACCAGGAAGGTTCCCTGCAGGACCGGGTAGTCGGGGATGCTCAACGCCTCTGTGGCCAACAGCCCCAGCCCCGGGATGGAGAAGACCGTCTCGACCGTGATGGCTCCGGAGACCACGAAGCCGATCGAGAGCGCGATGAGGGTCGTGGTGGGCAGCAGCGCGTTCCGCACGGCGTGCCGTCGGCGTACGACGACGTCACGGAGCCCCTTGGCACGGGCGGTCGTGAGGTAGTCCTCACCGAGCTCGTCGAGCAGCGAGGACCGCATTATCAGCGAGTAGTCGGCGAGATAGGCCAACGTGAGGGTCAGCACCGGCAGCGCGAGGTGCTTGGCCGTGTCGGCGACGTAACCGACCGTCCCCGGTTCGGCGTCGACCGAGTGCAGCCCGCCGGTGGGGAAGACGCCGGTGACCGGGCCCAGGCCGACCGCGAAGACCGCGATGAGCAGCAGTCCCAACCACCACTCCGGCATGGAGTAGAGAGTGAGGGTCACGCCGGTGGTCGCCCGGTCCACGGCTCGGCCGCGGTTCCAGGCGCTGACCACGCCCAGGTAGACGCCGATGACGGTCGCCAGGATCGTGGCGGTGCCGACGAGGAGCACCGTGGGCCACAGGCGGTCCACGATCAGCTCCGAGACGGGCACCCGGTAGCGCAGGGAGTCGCCGAGATCGCCGCTGAACGTGGTCTTCAGGTAGGTCAGGAACTGCAGTGGCAGCGGCTTGTCGAGGCCGTACTCCGCGCGGAAGGCGTCCAGCTGCGCCTCGGTCTTGAAGCGGCCGCGCCCCAGGGTGCGGGCCGGGTCTCCGGGCAGCACCCGGAAGAGGAAGAAGGACACCACCGTGACGAAGAACAGGCTCCCGACCGCGCCCCCGACCTTCCCGAGCACGTAGCGGCCGTAGCTGCGGCGGCGGGTCGTCTGGGTGGCTGCCGCGATCTCCGCTACCGCCGGTCCCGGTGGGACTGGCTCGGTCATCGCAGGCTCACTCGCGCTCCGCGGCCGTGGACCGGCGGCGCACCGCCCACACGACGCCGCCCGCGGCCAGTGCGGCGAGCAGCACACCGCCGACGACCAGCATCGGCGTGCTGTTGCCCTCGTCGTCGTTCCCGCCACCGGGCCCGCTTCCGGAGCTGACCGGGGTCCCGTCCTCGGTCTGCGCCCCCAACGCGGTGGCGATGCCGTCGCAGTCGCCCGCCTGGTCGGCCGGTCGGATGTTGAGGTAGTTGTGCACGCCGTACTGGAACAGCAGGATGCCGCCGGGGTCGGGCTGTGGTTCGAAGCACGCGAACCGATCGCTGCGGAACGCCTCGCCGTAGGTGTTGTACTCGGTGATCAGGTATGGCGAGTCCGCGAAGAGGATCTGCTGCATCCGGGTGACGTCGTCCTGCCGCTGGGCGACGTCGGTCGCGCTGTTCTGCTGCTCGTAGAGGTCGTCGTACTCCGGGTTGCAGTACCACGAGTCCGACCAGCCACCGCGCTGGTCGCAGGTCATGTAGCTGAGCATCGAGTCGGGATCGGGCTCGACGTACCAGCCCCATTGGAAGGCGTCGAAGTCACCGTCGAGGATCACGTTGGTGAGCTTGTTGCTCTCCATGTTGGTGACCTCCGCGTCGATCCCCAGGTCGGCGAGCCACTCCTTGAAGTAGGTCATCGTGCCCATGGAGGTCTTGCTCTCGCTCCGGGCGAAGAGACGCAGGGTTCCGAGCGGCGAGCCGTCCGGCATGGTCCGCTTGCCGTCCGCACCCTGGGTGTAGCCCGCCTCGTCGAGGAGCTGACCGGCCTTGTCGAGGTCGAAGGTGAACGCCTCGTCCGCGGGCGGGGTCCACCTCCAGTTGCTGTACGCCGGCGGGATCAGCGTGTCTCCGGGGAGCCCCGCGCCCTGGTAGACCTTGTCCACGATCTGGTTCAGGTCCAGCGCGTAGCCGAGGGCGTGGCGGAACTTCGGGTCCTGCAGTGCCGGGTTGCCGTCCCCGATCGGCTTGCCGGTCTCGGTGTCCACGGCCCCCGTGTTGAACGCGATCTCGTCGAAGCCGGGCGACTGCCCGTTGACGGCGGTGACGCCGTCCTGACTCTGCAACGCCTTGACCTGGAGCGGCGTGACGTCCTCCGCGAAGTCGATCTCACCCTTGATCAGCGCCTGCACCATGGGGTCGTCGCTCTTGAACACCCGGAAGACGACCTCGTCGATGTGCGGTGCGCCACCCCAGTAGTCCGGGTTCTTCTCGAAGCGGTACGTGGAGCCGCCGGCGGTGCCTTCGACCAGCCGGAACGGCCCGGAGCCGACCACCGGCTGGCCGTTCTCAGGCTCCGCCGCGTAGGACTTCACGTCCTTCTCGCTGACGTCCTTCCAGATGTGCTCGGGAACGATGGGGATCGGGAGCAGGGGAAGGACGGCGTTCGGCTTCTTCAAGGTCAGCACCACGGTGGTGGGGTCGGGCGCCTCGACCTTCGTGACCGACGTCAGGTAGGAGCTCCAGCTGGCCGCCTCGGGGCCACCGTCGAGGATCCGGTTGTAGGTGTAGGCGATGTCGGCTGCGGTCAGCGGGACCCCGTCCGAGAACATGACGCCCGAGCGGATGTGGAAGGTCCAGGTGAGCCCGTCGTCGGAGGTCTCCCACGACGTGGCGAGCCCCGGTTGGGGCGACATGTCCTTCATCGAGTAGCTGATCATGTAGTCGTAGGTCAGCGCCCACATCTCGTAGGACTCCGCCTCGATCCCCAGGAACGGGTTGAACGAGTCGACCTCGTTGGTGATACCCACCGTGAAGGTGACCTTGTCGGCCGCCCTCGCCGGTCCCGGCGTGCCGAGCATCGCGCCGCTGACCGCCGCCGAGACGAGGAGCGCCGCGGCGGCCACCACCCGGGTACGGTGCCGCCTGTGCCCGGACCTCCTGTGCCACCGCGTGAGCCGTTCGAGCACGTGGCGCACGGGCTCCGACGCCCGGACCCCTACCACTGGATGCGCAGGCTCGACGTCGGCACTCTGGCCCACCTCGCCGCCGAACGGGACTGGTACGACGCTTCCACCGGCCATTTGAGCCCCTTCGTCCGGAAGCTGCGGGCCGAGATGACCGGCAGGGTTCCGGCTACTGACTCGTCGATCAGTTGGCCACAGCACGGGTATTCGTACTACACGGTCCTCCCGGAGGGAAGGGAGTACGTGCAGTTGTTACGTCGTCGTCATGCCGCGGAGGACGACACCGGTCCCGAGCTGTTGCTCGATGTCAACGAGCTGGCGAGCGGCGGCGACTACGTCGAGCTCGGCCAGTGGAAGGTCAGCCCTGACGCGGCGGTGCTGGCCTACTCGGTGGACCTCAGCGGCGACGAGGTCTACGAGCTGCGCTTCCGCGACCTCGCGTCCGGTCGGGAGCTGACAGACGTCGTGCCGCGCTCGGCGTACGGCGGCGCGTGGTCGGCGGACTCGGCGTACTTCTTCTACACCGTGCACGACGAGCTCTGGCGGCAGCACCAGGTCTGGCGGCACCGGCTGGGCAGCCCGGTCGCTTCCGACGAGCTGGTCATGGAGGAGCCGGACGAGAAGTTCGAGCTGATGGTCCGCACCACCCGGAGCGGCGAGCAGGTGGTGATCTGGTCGGAGTGCCGCGACACCAGCGAGGTGTGGGTGGTGCCGGCGGCCGCGCCTACCGCTCCGGCCCGCTCGGTGGGCGGCCGGCGCCGGGGCGTGGAGTACCACGCGGAGCACTGCGTGCTCCCCGACGGCTCGTCGAGGCTGCTGGTCGTCACCAACGACGGCGAGCCCGAGTTCCGGCTGATGGCCGCGCCGGTCCCGGTGGACGCCGACCAGGACCACACCGCCTGGACGCCAGTGCGCGACCCGGTGCCCGGCGAGCGGCTGGAGTCGGTGGAGGCCTTCGCCTCGCACGTCGTCCTGGTCTCGAGGGCCGAGGGGCACTCGCGGCTGCGGATCGTGCCGGTCTCCGCGCCCACGTCGGAAGGGCTCGTGGTCGACCCGGCGTTCGACTGCGGCTCGGTCTCGGTCTCCCGTAACGAGGAGTTCTCCGCCGACCACGTCGTGGTGGCGGACGAGTCCTACCTGCACCCGCCGGTCTGGTCGGCGGTCTCGTTCGGCTCCGGCGCGCGCACCGAGCTGCTGCGCAAGGAGGCGCCCGGGTTCGACCCGGCGGCGTACGTCGCCGAGCAGCGGACCTTCCCCTCGGTCGACGGAACGCCGGTCCCGGCGACGATCCTGCGGCACGTCGAGACCGCGCTGGACGGGACCGCGCCGTGCGTCATGTACGCCTACGGCGCCTACGAGGCGGTCTACCCCGACCAGGAGTGGGACCCCGCGATCCCGTCCCTGCTCGACCGCGGGGTCGTCTACGTGCACGCGCACGTCCGCGGCGGCGGCGAGGGCGGCCGGCGGTGGTGGCTGGACGGGCGGCTGGAGCACAAGCAGCACACCTTCGACGACCACGTCGCGGTTGCCGACGGCCTCGCCGCGGCCGGCCTGGTCGACGGCACGCGGATCGCCACCCGCGGCCTCTCGGCCGGCGGGCTGCTGCAGGGCGCGGTCTTCTCCCAGCGGCCGGACCGCTGGCGCGCGGTGGTGGCCGAGGTCCCGTTCGTCGACGTGGTCACGACGATGCTCGACCCGTCGATCCCGCTGACGGTCAACGAGTGGGACGAGTGGGGCGACCCGTCGAGGCCGGAGGACTACGCGTGGATGCTCCGCTACTCGCCGTACGACAACCTGCCCGCGCCTGGCGGCCGCCCGGCCCTGCTGGTCACCGGTGCGGTCCACGACGCCCGGGTCATGGTCTGGGAACCGGCCAAGTGGGTCGCCGCGCTGCGCGAGTCCGACCGCGACTGGGGCCCGGGCTGCCTGTTCCGAGTCGAGCTGGGCGCCGGCGCACACGTCGGTCCGTCCGGGCGGTTCGCGCACCTGGCCTACGAGGCCGAGGTCTACGCCTGGCTGCTCGACAAGCTGGACGCAATCCCTCGCTGATCGAGCCTGTCGAGATCCCCGCAGGGTCGGCTCCCGGCGCTCGCTGCGGAGGTCTCGACAAGCTCGATCAGCGGTGGGTCGAGTCCGGCGACTACTGACTCACCGATCAGTAACGGGTAGCGTGCACGGGTGCGCACGACTCCGTTCCACCCGCGGCTGAGCGAGCTCAACGACCAGGGGCTCTACACGCACTGGCAGGGGACCCTGTCGCCGTTGCGCTACAGCCACGCGCCCAAGCACGAGTACTTCGCGGTGCGGAACTCGGTCGGCGTCTTCGACACCAGCCCGCTCTACAAGTACGTCGTGACGGGGCCGGACGCGGAGCGGCTGCTGGCTCGGGCGCTCACCCGCGACGTGACGACCTGCCGGCCCGGGCAGGCGCACTACACGTGCTGGTGCGACGGCGACGGCTACGTCATGCACGACGGCGTCGTCTTCCGGCATTCGGCCAACGAGTTCCTCCTGACCGCGGCGCGGCCGGCGCTCAGCTGGTTCGAGGAGCTGGGTAGCGGGATGCGTGTCGAGCTCGAGGACGTCACCGAGGGCTACGGGATGCTCGCCGTCCAGGGCCCGCGCTCGCGCGAGGTGCTGAGCTCGCTGATGCCGGAGGCCGAGACGCTGGGCTACTTCGACCACGTGCCGGTCAAGGTGGCCGACACCGCGATCACTCTCAGCCGCACCGGCTACACCGGCGACCTCGGCTTCGAGCTCACCGTCCCCGAGGACAGCGCGGTCGACGTGCTGGACGCCGTCCTCGAGGCCGGGCGCGGCCACGGCATCCGCCCCTTCGGCGAGGAGGCGCTGATGACGCTGCGCATCGAGGCCGGGCTGCCGCTGATCGACGTCGAGTGGCACGACGCGCGGTTGGCGCTCAGCGACGCCGACAAGGTCACGCCCAAGGAGCTCGGTTTCGGCTGGATGCTGCGCGGCGTACGCGACGGCAGCCGCAGGTTCGTCGGCTCGGAGGCGATCCGCAAGGAGCTGACCGACGGCACCAGCCGCTGGCTGACCACCGGCATCGTCGTCGACTGGGCCGACTGGGACCGCCTCTATCGCGAGGCCGACCTGTTCCCGCCCAAGTCCGAGCACCCGCCGCCGTACGAGTCGATGATCCTGGACGACCACGGCGTCGAGGTCGGCTACTGCACGAGCTTCGTCTACTCACCGGTCCTGCAGCGGCACGTCGGCATCGCGCGCGTCCGCCCGGACCTCGCCGTCGAGGGCACACGGCTGCGGCTCGAGATCGCGATCAACCACCACAACACGACCGTGCGGGTCACCACCACGAAGATGCCGTTCTTCGACCCTGCCCGCAAAAAGGGATGAGTGAAGAAGCCATGACCAACGAGTACGACGCCATCGTCGTCGGTGGCGGCCACAACGGGCTCACCCACGCGGCGTACCTCGCCAAGGCCGGGCTGCGCACCGTGGTGCTGGAGAAGAACCCGGTGGTCGGTGGGGCCGCGATCACAGAGGAGCTCCAGCCGGGCTTCCAGTTCACGACGTTCTCCTACGCGCTGAGCCTGCTGCGCCCCGAGATCATCCATGAGCTGAACCTCGTCGAGCACGGGTTCCTGCCGCTGATGATGCCGTCGTCGTTCCACCCGACAGGGGACGGCGACTACCTGCTCTTCGGCGACGACCACCAGCAGAACGTCCAGGAGGTCCGCCGGCACTCGAAGCGGGACGCGGACGCCTACGAGCGCTACCACCGCGACCTCGACCGCGTCTGCCAGGCGGTGCGTCCGTTGTTCGACAACGCGCCGCCGGACGTGTGGAGCAAGGACCCCGAGGACGCCGTCGACGTGAAGTGGCTCCTCGACCACCTCGGCAGCATCGACCGCAAGACCATGCACGACGTGGTCCGCCTGCTCACCGGCAGCGCCGCCGACTGGCTCGACGACTACTTCGAGTACGAGGCGGTCAAGGGCTACCACGCCTCGTCGTCGATCATCGGCTCCAAGGTGGGCCCGATGTCGCCGGGCTCCGGCCTGGTGCTGCTGTTCCACAAGATGGGCGAGCACGACGGCCACCTCGGCTCCTGGGCCTTCCACAAGGGCGGCAACGGCGGCTTCACCCAGGTACTGGCCCGGGCGGCGCAGGCCTACGGCGCCGAGATCCGGCTCGGTGCGCCGGTGACGCAGCTGATCACGACCGAGGGCCGGGCGGTCGGGGTCGCGCTGGAGGACGGCACCGAGCTCCGGGCGCCGGTCGTGGTCTCGGCGCTCGACCCGCGGCGTACCTTCCTCGAGCTCTGCGACCCCGACGAGCTCCCGCTCGACCTGGTCGACAACGTGCGCCGGATGAGGTTCCGCGGCGTCTCGGCGAAGGTGAACTTCGCCCTCGACGGGCTGCCGACCTTCCCCGCGCTGCCGGACACCGTCGACCACTTCGGCGGCTTCCTCAACATCGGGCCGACCATCGAGTACGTCGAGCGCGCCTTCGACGCGGCGAAGTACGGCTGGTACTCCGAGCAGCCGTTCATCGACGGCGCCCTGCAGTCGGTGGTCGACCCGGACATGGCCCCGCCCGGCAAGCACGTGCTCTCGTGCTTCGTCCAGTATGCGCCGTACGAGCTCAGGGGCAGCGACTGGGAGACCGAGCGCGAGACCTTCGGCGACAAGGCGCAGGCGGTGCTCGAGTCGCACTTCCCGGGCTTCGGCGACCTCGTCCTGCACCGCGAGGTGGTCACGCCGGTGGACATCGAGACCCGCACAGGCCTCACCGAGGGCAACATCTTCGCGGGGGAGTTCCTGGCCCCGCAGATGTACTTCTTCCGCCCGGCGCCGGGCTGGAGCCGGTACGCCACCCCGCTGGCCGGCTACTACCAGTGCGGCTCGGGCACCCACCCCGGTGGCTGCGTCATCGGCTCACCCGCCCGCCTGGCCAGCCAGCGGGTCCTGCGCGACCTGGGCAGGTAGCCCGGACGGTGGCTGAGGCGCGAGGCCGTTCACGGCCGAGCCTCGAAGCCTCCGCAGGGTAGGTCCCAGCCCCGGCTCGCCCGGCTTCGAGGCTCGTCGCTGGCGCTCCTCGCACCTCAGCCACCGTGGTGGCCTCCGCTGGTCGAGCCTGTCGAGACCTCCGCAAGGAAGGCATTCGCTGGCCTGCCGCTGGTCGAGCCTGTCGAGACCTCCGCAAGGAAGGCACCTGGGTGGGTCCCAGCCCCGGGTCGCCTGGCTTCGAGGCTCGGCGCTGGGGCGCCTCGCACCTCAGCCACCGTGGTGCCCGCCGCTGGTCGAGCCTGTCGAGACCTCCGCAAGGAAGGCATCCGCTGGCCTGCCGCTGGTCGAGCCTGTCGAGACCTCCGCAAGGAAGGCACCCGCTGGCCCGTCGCTGGTCGAGCCTGTCGAGACCTCCGCAAGGAAGGCATCCGCTGGCCCGTCGCTGGTCGAGCCTGTCGAGACCTCCGCAGCGAAGGCACCTGGGTGGGTCCCAGCCCCGGGTCGCCTGGCTTCGAGGCTCGGCGCTGGGGCGCCTCGCACCTCAGCCACCGTGGTGGCCCCGTTGGTCGAGCCTGTCGAGACCTCCGCAAGG